>CAILLX010000165.1 GCA_903835185.1 uncultured bacterium
AGTCAGACCAGGGCGGCTTTTATAGCCGCCCTGGTCTGACTGCTAGCCAGTATCAGCACTGGTGAATGTCCTGCCGGCAAACTAGATCTTCTCCGCCATCGCCTTAATATTGAGCAGACGCTTTTGCAGCTTCTGGGCAGCGATGCCGTTGACTAATGGCCTGGGAACAGGGAAAACCAGCTCAAGGTAGGAGGACAGCGCCAGTATTGTTGATTTGCCATTGTCATTACTTGTGAGCACCCAGCTACCCTCCATCGACTTGAAAAGATCCGATTTAATAAGGTAGAAGTCTATCCGCTGCATCGGCACTTCAGTGTGCTTCATCAGGCAAGTAGCAGTGCCTATGTAGGGTAGGAAGACGAACTTCTCTTCCAGTGTCATCTGATTGGGCCCCTGCTCGTGAACATGGGCATAGGCAAGGTCAGCATCTTTTTGTCGCTCTTTATGAACTGTCTCCCAAACGATCTGAGGACTGGCATGAATTAGGATAGTAGCTTTCACGCACTTATGACCGTTAGGCATATCCTCCCGGGAAACAGTTGGCGTATCACTTGCCAGCATGTCGGTTGCCTTGTTCTCACAAAGCCCGTACGGTGTGGCAAAACCACTTATCAGCAAGATGGCAAGGTTGGCAGCGAGTATCCTTTGTCTAGAAACAAACTTGCACATATCTAAAGTCCTATTAGCCGTTCGGTTCCTTAATTATTGTTATCTGCCGACCACAATTGGCAATACTACATGTAGCACGTCGCAGAGTGCAACTGTTCGCACATTACAGCCTAGCTGTTAATCTCGCTTACTGTCATTACATGAGGCTGTAGGACGGACAGATGAATTGGATGTTCCGTTGACAGAGATTTTATTGAAAAGACGGAGGAAAGCCTGACTGCATAGAGCTTTAGCTGCCACTGACAGCTGGAGTTAAGCAGCATTTACCTCGCTCGGCAATCACAGGATCTAAACTATCTCAAGTAAGTACAATTCCACTGATGTTTTGGCTCTTGTTTCTTTATGACCCTTATGCGACGAACTGCCGGGCTGATTTGTCAGTTTCTAACTGATTACTGCCAGCGTCACAAACATCCCGCCAATGCTGTTTTACATATCATTGGTGTGCCTGCTGCTGTAGCCGGAGCTTGTCTGTTGTGTACCGGACATTTGACAAAAGGTGTAGCTCTTTTGTTGCTGGGCTACCTATTGCAATATCAGGGGCACAGAGCTCAAGGCAATGAAGTAGGTGAGATTATCCTAGTCAAGCGCATCTGGCAGCGCTTACATGGAGGTCAGTCATGACAGTACTTGTGACCGGTGCCAGCGGTTTCATAGGTTCACACCTGGTTGCCCGGCTGGTTGCAAGCGGGTGCGCGGTGCGCACATTTGGCCGTTCCCCGTCCGTGCCACCGCAGTTTGCCTCGCTGGCGGTCGAACATTATTCGGGTGATATTACTGATGCTGCTTCTGTAGCACGAGCAATCGAAGGGTGTGAAATTGTCTTCCACATGGCAGGGCTTGTTTCTTATCGCGCCTCTCACTGGCAGAGGCAGTATCGTGTCAATGTTGTAGGCACCCGTACCGTTATGGAGGCGTCGCTAGCTGCTGGTGTTCGCCGTGTTATTCATACCGGTTCAATTGCCGGAATGGGCATTCCAGAGCACAGGAGTGTGGGAACTGAAGAGATTGTCTATAACCTTGAAGGACGCGGACTGAGCTACTGTGACACAAAGCATGCTGCCGAGCAGGAGGTGCAACGGTATATTGAGAAGGGGCTGCCGGCAATAATGTTAAACCCTGGTATCATATTTGGTGAAGGCGATTCACATCCGCACCACCATGCTATTTTTGCCGCTTTGCAGAATGGCTGGCTGATAGGTTGCCCTGCTGGCGGAGTCTCTTTCTGCGATATTGCCGATGTGGTGGAGGCACATGTAAATGCGATGTCTCTTGGACGCCCTGGGGAGCGCTATGTTCTTGCCAGTGAAAACTTGACCTATCGAGATGCAGCCTGCACCGTTGCGCAGGTTCTCGGGTGTTCCCGACCCAAGTTTGATCTCCCCGGCTGGCTGGTGGATGTGGCAGGACATGTGTGCGAGACAACGATGCCGCTATTTGGTGTCAGCCCAGCGTTGACCAGACAAGTTGCCTATCTGAGTCAACAATGCATATTTTTCAGCTCGGCAAAGGCTCAGCTTGAACTCCACTATCCATGCACTCCTTTCACTGACACAATTGAGCGCACAGCACCATATTATCTGGGACACAACAGCTTAAAGAAGGTTGCTCATTGAGCAGCACTGGCAGTTCTCTGAGCAGCCACCTGCTTAGATTCTTGAGCACAAACACCTGAGAAAGTCAGTTTGGGTGGTGCCCATGGCGCAAGTTACTAGCAGGAATCAAGGTCCGTTTTATAGCTAGTTGCTGTCAGTGCAGGTAGCTGCCTGCCTAGATCTGGTCATTTGTGGTTTTTTATACGAGCTCTTAATAGCCTGTTGAGCTCGGACTGGATGCCGCCTTGAATAAAGTAGGCTTCACGGCTGGCTGTATTCTCCAGAGTGTCTCTGTCGCAACCAGGCTGACAGACAACCGGCTGAAGCAGATGCATCCTCCAGCGCACAGGTAGAGTCAGCAGGTTTGCCGGAAACGGCAACCAGGGGAAAAACGGAGTGATCGGATATGCTGGCAATCCAAGCAGGCGTGCCAGCGGTTCCAGGTTGTCGAAGACAGGTAGTATTTCGTCACAACCTAGCGTTGCCAACGGGTAGATCGGTACAGATTGTTCGACTGCAGGAAGCAGCTGAGTCCAGTCAAACTCACGGAGTCTATAGCGCTCTGCAAACCTTTTAGTTGCACCGGCATACCCTTCAGGGAAGATGGCTATCAGTTCGCCAGCAGAAAAGAGCTTCTTAGCATTGGTGGACGACCATGGTACAAATCCAATGTCAGTAAGAGCTTTATAGAGGCGCTCATTTTCTACCCAGTCCAGGTTCGCCATGATATTAAGCCGACGTGGATTGGCTTTTGACGACATGAGCGTATACATAAGCATAAGCGCAGGCCAGGGCAGAACACCGCCATTGTTGCCGACAATTAGAGCGGGACCTGTTTTGTTCAGATGTTCCAACCCGTCAAATTGGACGTGCCACCAGGAGCGATGCAGAAGCGACAGAAACGGCTCAATTTGCGCAACTCTTTCTAAATCAAATCCGAATTCGGAAGTAGTACCGGAGACGGTGTGTATGTAATGCTTGTATGATTCAGTAAATGTCTTCATTCGTCCTCATCCCAACCTGTGAAGATCGACTTGCGTTCCCTTAGAAGATGGTTGAGATCGCGTTGTATATCATATTGAATCTCTCGAGCAATCCGGTGCGTTAGCTTCTTGTCGCTTGCTCTTTCAGGTGGGTAACCCAGATCAATCGGCTTGTGAATATTCATCAACCAGCGCACCGGTAACGGTATGAACATCAACGGGAATGGCATCCATGGGAAGGTAACTGTTAGCGGCCAGAATGGCATTCTCATAAGGGTCGCCATCTTTTTCAAGTTGACAAAATTGGGATAAATCTCGTCACCGCCTACAGTGGCTATCGGAATAATGGGCGCTTGCATTGCTATTGCCAGCTGAACAAAACCGGGGTGAAAATCCACAACGCGATAACGCTCGCGAAAAGTTTTACCTACTCCTCGCAGCCCTTCAGGATAGATGCCGACCAGCTCTGCTCCATTGAGCAGCTTTCTGGCATTCTCTTGTGTGGCTCTAACCTGTCCGGTCTCTTTCATCCAGTCGCCCAGTGTCGGCACATTAAAGAACCAGTCACTGACCAGAAATCTTACGCGTCTTGGCGATGGGTGTTTGCTGCACATGGCCATCTCCAGCATTGCTCCATCCACAGGGAGGAGCCCGGAATGATTGCCTACGATAATTGCCCGCCCGTCACCTGGGATATTCTCGATACCTTTAGCCTTGACCTTAAAGTAATCCTCATAGCAGAAGCGAAAGATCGGCTCCCATAAGGCAAAAGTCTCCAGATTGAAGCCAAACTCGTCGGGCTGTCCTTGGTAGCGACTGAAGAACGTGGGGCTACGCGCGGCCAGTGCCTTGAGCGGATCCTCGGGCTTTAGCGCTTGAAAATCTTTCCAAGTAACCACAGAAACCCCAATACGCCAGTACCAAAAGAGACAACAATGATAAAGCGCTTGAACAGGTATAACAGCAGATCCCAGATGCGCTCTTTGACATGCTCGCGCTCTTGACTACCCGTGTTGCCCGGACTTGCTGATGTATCGAAATCCTGCATATTCGAAGATCCTAATTAACTTTCTTCGACCTGAGTTCCCATGAAATAACAGTATAAGCAGTGCTTATGGGAGTCCGTACAAATGATGATTTTCTCTTAAGAAAGATTTACTCAAGAGTCTGAGGCGCTGCTACATTCGTCCACTGCTGGCAAATATGCCATAATGCCAGACTGAAAGATTCGCCAGGAGACTCATATGACGCAAGATTTTGGCAAGATGATGCGTGACGCCCAGAAGTCACTGCAGAAGATGCAGGCAGATATGTCCAAGGTGCAAGACGACCTCAAATTCATTACCATTGAAGGCAGTTCTGGTGGTGGGGCTGTCAAGGTGACATGCAACGGGCAGACCGAGTTTATCTCAGTAAAAATAAAGCCTGAGGCTGTCGATCCTAATGATGTAGAGACTCTTGAGGACCTGGTGCTTGCTGCCGTTAAGGATGCTTCGCAAAGGACTCAACAGCTCATTGCTGATAAGACCGGCAGCATTACAAAGGGGCTAAACCTGCCACCTGGTCTAGGTTTTTAGTCCAGTCCTGGTATTTTGGCTGTCTAGCTTCTCAGTGCTTATTACTTATGTATTTCACGCGTCCTCTAGCCAGGTTGATTGAAGAGTTCCAAAAGTTCCCTGGAGTGGGTCCTAAGTCTGCACAGCGTATGGCGTTCCATGTACTGGCACAGACACCCGACAGCGTCAGACAGCTCTGTGAGATCATTTTGGAAGCCAAGGAGAAGGTTAAACATTGCAGTCACTGCTTTCACCTTTCAGCCATGGATCCTTGCGAGATCTGCACTAACGAGCGGCGCGACACGCAGACAATTTGTGTCGTCTCTGAACCACGGGATTTAATCGCCCTTGAGCGTACCCGAGAATATAAAGGCGCTTACCATGTTCTGACTGGATTGATCTCGCCGATGGAAGGAAAAGGTCCTGAAGACCTCTCTATCCGTGAGCTTATTCACAGAGTCGGTTCTGAAAATGTCATTGAGGTGATACTGGCTATCAGTCCTACAGTGGAAGGCGATGCTACAGTCCTTTACCTGAATCATCTACTGAAACCTTTGCCTGTCAAAGTCACACGTATTGCTTTCGGGTTGCCGGTCGGAGGCGATCTTGAGTATGCAGATGACGTTACTCTCTCAAGAGCACTGGAAGGACGTCGGGAGATCTAACTTTGTTGACTCTTGTCTGACTGGATTAGATATGCAAGTGGTATCAAATACGGTTCCAGTTCAGGACTGCTGGGGCAGACTTGCCACGAAGTCAGCTATTTTGCCAGGGCTTAAACCGTTTGCTTCTAGCAGAATATTGCGAGAACCGTGCTCGACAAAATGATCTGCAATGCCCAGGCAGAAAATCTGCGGTTGCGCCACGGCCCTGCCGCGTTTGCTGGCGGCATACTCTAACACTGCACTGCCAAATCCACCTGCCAGACAACCTTCTTCTATAGTGACAATTTTTGAGGTTGAGTCGCAGAGGAGCTGCTCGAGAAGCTTCGTGTCTAACGGTTTGCAGCTACGAGCATTAATGAGAGTCGGCTCGACGCCGAGCTTGCCCAAAATTGGTAGAGCTGCCTGAGCTGCTTTTACCATCGCTCCGTAAGCTAAGAGAACTATTCCACTGCCTGACTGAAGCTCCTCCCATCTGGAGTAATCAATCTTTTCAAACTGACCACGCTCGTAGAGTCCAGATACTGTGTCGCGAGGAAACCGCACAGCCACCGGTCCACGACTCTCCATCACTGCTGTATATACCATGTTGCGCAGCTCGCTTGCGTCTTTGGGCGCAATGACAGTGAGATTGGGGATGCTGCGCAAATATCCGATGTCGAAAACTCCTTGATGAGTCTCGCCATCTTCAACGAGTCCGCCCCGGTCAATAGCGAAAATTACCGGCAGATTGAGAATGCTGACGTCGTTAATTACCTGATCTATGGCGCGCTGAAGGAAAGTGGAATAAATGGATACCACCGGTATTAGTCCAGCCTTGGCCATGCCAGCAGCCATTGTAACTGCATGTTGTTCGCAAATAGCCACGTCGAAAAACCGCTCCGGATAAAGAGTGCCGAATTTGACCAGTCCACTGCCCTCTGCAGTTGCAGGCGTAATAGCAACTAGGCGTGGCTCAATCTTCGCCAGGTCGATCAAGGAGTCAGTGAATACTTCAGAATAGGTAGTCTCTTTGGGGCGGCACAATTGAGCCGGTTCATACTTCTCGACGCCAGAAGGCGAGACCCCATGATATTTAATAGCGTCTTGCTCGGCAGGAGCATACCCTTTTCCTTTCTGTGTGATGAGATGGAGAATCTGTGGCGCACTGCGATCCTTCAACTCTTCCAGGGCGCTTACTACTGCTTCTATATCGTGCCCATCCACTGGCCCGGTGTAGTTAATTCCGAGCTTCTCAAAAACTATTCCTGGTGTATCAAAGCGTTCTTTGGCTTTGTGTTTAACGGCACTGATCAGCTCACGTATGGCTGGGCGCAGCTTCATATCGTCAAGCTGTATTTCAATCTCGTCAATTCTTTTCTTGATGTCGTTATAAAAAAACGTCTGCTTGATGCGCTTCATGTATTGCGACCATCCGCCGACATTCTCACTAATAGACATCTCGTTGTCATTTAAGATAATAAGGACATTGCGCTGAATGTGCCCGAGATGGTTGATTGCCTCAAGAGCCATACCACCGGTGAGCCCACCGTCGCCGACAACAGCAATCACTTTGTGGTCTTGTCCTAAATAATCACGGGCGATGGCCATGCCTACAGCCACTGAAGCTGCTGTAGAGCTATGTCCGGCAATGAAAGCGTCGTGCTCGCTCTCTGAGGGCGAGACAAAGCCGCTCAAACCTTTGTGCTGGCGCAAAGTATTAAACCTGCTCCGGCGCCCGGTCAGCATTTTGTGAACATATGCCTGATGTCCCACATCCCAGAGTATCTTATCGGATGGGCTGTTGAAGACATAATGTAAGGCTAGAGTAATTTCAACAATGCCCAGATTAGAGGAGAGGTGACCGCCAGTTCGCGAGACACTTTGTACAATCTCTTCTCGAATCTCCTCGGAAAGCGAGCGCAATTCGTCGCTGTCCAACCGCTTAAGATCGGCAGGACCGATAATTGCGTCGAGGAAAGAGCTCCGCGACTGTAGCATGGTAGACATATTTATCCCAACTCCAGTCATCTATATTGAATGTCAATAATAACAAGCTACTTGTCTACCTTGTCTAGTTCAAATATAAGAAACTAAATGGTATTAGGATTAGACTGAATTCAGGAGAGAGGATGAGCGCTCAAACTTACATAAGGTTAATGATAATGCTGTCGTGCTTTATAGCGCTCGTCTCCTTCTGCGCCAACACTCCAGCCTGGTCTGCAGAGCTAGCCAGACAGCAGGGCGATAACGGGCAGGACGCTGGGAGCCGGGTTAGGCATAGTAAGCCTGCCACTCAAGCAAGTTCCGCCTCGTCCGCCGGTCCGCCTCCAGGCGGGGCTGCATCGCAGGCAGGTTCGCAGGCAGGAAACGTACCCAGTTCAGCCGGCAGTCCTGGAGTTCCGGGACCACCGGTCATCTCACCAAAAGAAGGAAGAAGCGTTCCTGGGGTGCCCGGCTCACAGCCGGTTCATCCGCCGGGGCGGCACCTTACTGCAGAGATGAAGCTGTCTGGTTCTATGTGCGTGGCCTGCCTCCATGAATTGGAGACCCGCGTCAAAGCGCTGCCAGGCGTGTTGAAAGTGAAAATAGAACCGCCAGATGAGAATTACTACAATTATTATCAAGCTCCAGTCCTTAACTCATGGGCGCGCACAGTTATAGATTTTGATGAAAGTGTCATTACTTTGGAAGAGATAAAGGCGCTACTGCGCAGGCAGGGCTATCATCCGTTCAAAATAGTGCAGAAGGAAAAACAGTAGCACTGCCAAAGTCAGGCGGCCATCTGGCAGGTACGTGAAGCAGCCAAGAAGGGGACTTGAATCCACTCTCTTGGCTGCCCGGCTGCGACTTTGCAGAGTGTTTGACTATGCAGGCTTTTATCCTGTTGCTTCTGAACTGTTCACAATTTTGTAAATGTGTCCTTTGAAAACTAGGATCACCTGTTTCCCTACAGAGAGATACTTGGCAATGCCGGGGTTACTGGAGATGAGATCGAAGTATTGCTTGCTGCCGAATTTGATGATCTCAGCGCTACGAGTTTTGCTGGCGTCAAAAGTGCTGTCTGTCCAGAAGCCGCTCCGGAGGTAGAAGGTTTTCTCCTCCACATTCTTGACGCCGGAGTCCTTGTCTGCACGCTGTGAATCGAGCGCTACTGTGCTCTGGTAGCTACGCATCGCTTTAGATAGAGAGACTGCTTTGTGCCCTGTTGAACCTGCAGAGTACATGCTGCCGGCAATTTGGCTGCTCAATTCTGACGGCGCAGAGGCAAGGAACGAGGCAGCGGAGCTGATGTCGGCTGTGCCTATGCTCTCAGATTGCACCTGAGGTGCAGCTTTGTAGAAACCTCCTTTCACACGGGCTGCATGTCCGTAACTGGGTTGAGAAATTGCTTCAGCTGTAGTTGATCCTGCAGCTCTACCACCTGCGCCAGTCCAGGCGCCTCCAGGCAATGGAATCACACTTCCTCGAACTGCTATATTTGAACGCAGTAATGTCGAGACCATAGGCACGGGTTGCAATCGTTGATTCTCGCTGGGATCGGTAACCAGGAATGAGGTATATGCAGAGATGATGCCATACTTTTTAGAAAGTGCCACAATCTCATCCACTACCTCGCGAGTGCCTCCGTTATCCTGCGCTACTTCTGTTAGATAACCTATACGCCGCATTGCCCAGAGTCTGGGCAGATAGGTATGCCCGCTTTCGTCTTCAGCAAATGAAAGAGGGAATGAGTAGGCTTTCTCAACACCGTTGACTTTGCCGGTGAGGCGAACAATTGCTTTGCCTGATCCTTTGTATTGTCCGATTAACAGAGCCTGCGTGCCGGCAAAGAGATCTGTCACCTCCTTGGGATAAACATTCTTTACTTGCAGTCCTTCATAGACTATCTTCACGTCGGTCAAAACAGGAGATTTGATCTTGTTGTAAAAGTTTGAGAGAGCTGTCTCCAGGTTCTCCTGCGGCTCTATATACTGGCTGGTGCCGTGGTGCATTTCGGCAAGTTTGTTGAGCAGCTTTGTGTTCACGTCGTAGCCGACACCAAAATCGAAGAGGCGGATGTTGCGATTTGACGGAACTGATTTAAGCAGGGCAGAGATACTTGTTTCACCTACTGTAGGTTCACCATCAGTCATGAGCACTATATAGGCAGGGCGATCTGAGCTGGCTTTGAGAATGCTTGCAGCGTTGTGTAAAGCATCACCGATATTGGTACCACCGCGAGCTTCTAGATCGTCAATAAAGGCGAGCGCTAGCTTCTTGTTCTCTGATGTCGCCGGCAATAGCTGAGAGTTGAAGCGATCTACATCTGTATTGAATTGTACTATGTTGAAGTGATCGCGTTCAGTGAGTGCATTGACTATATACTTCAACGCCTTTTTGCACTCATCCATTTTCTCTCCGGACATCGAGCCGGAGGTATCTGCAACCAGAACAAGGTCTTTCCCTGTCACCAGCTTGGTCTCCATTGGTGGAGCTAAAGTGAGGAGGAAGTAACCGTCTTCACCGCTCACTTTGTGAGTAAGGAGGTTAGCCGAGAGATCTTTGTCTGAAACGCTGTAATAAAGCAAGAAGTCTTTGTCTGGAACTGAATCGTGCGCCAGGTATGAGATAGTGGCACGGTGATCGCCATCGCGGGCAGCGGCTATAGTATGGCTGGGCGACCAGATTGTCTTCAGGTTTTGTTTACTGGTCAGCTTGACAGCAACTTTAATCTCGTCGGAAGTTGCGCTCTGCCCTTCTGCTTTGAGCGGGAAACGATACTTAATCATTCCGCTCTCGGCACGCAAAACCTGCGTATATTCAAGCTCAACTTTCTTTGTGCCATGAGCAGGGATAGGAAAGATGCGAGCACGAACTGTCTTGTAGTCGGCATATTCAAGTAAGCCAGGATCTACCATGCGCCTGACAATCTCTTCATACTGTTGCCTGGCTTCGTTAGCTTCGAGAATTTTGCCTTCAACAGGCTTACCATCTATATGTAGAGAGAAAGAGCTGAATGTTGTGTCGTCAGGCAGTGGGAAAAGATATGTGCCAGCAAGATTCCTGTCAGTATTGTTGACAAAAGTTTGACTTATATATGTCTTGGCTACTTGATCGCTTATGTCAACTTTGACATTCTCACTCTGGAGCTGCAAACCGAAAGAGACGCTACCTTTTAATAATGGAGGCGTCGGTGGTGGCGGAATCGGTGTGGGGGGATGAATTGGTGGATGCATCGGTGGATGCACTGGCGGATGAACTGGCGGCATAGGCGGTCTTATCGGTGGCAGCATTGCCATTCCACTAGCTACCTGGTCTACCATGATTATTCCGGCTGCCGGTGTCGCCGGCGCCGATAATAGAAAGGATGCTGCCAGGGTGACTAGTAGTGCGTTTCCGAAGTATCGATACAATCGGACCGTTCGTAGGGGCGCATTGCATGCGCCCGGGCGGATACAATCCGCCCCTACGGGTGTTGCGTTATTTAGGAAACGCACTACTAGCTGGGCTAAGGCAAGGTTTTTCATGTTCGTACCTCGAGTACTACTGGATCGTGGAAGCAGCTGTGTATATGGAACGGATTGAAGGTCTTCTGGTGGGTTGCAGCGGTAATCAATACAGTTGTGTGACAGCAGTCAGCTGTGGAAGGAAGCATGTCAGTGCTTATTGACTAGAATAACGATTGTCGCCTCACTGAGCACCGGGGTGAAGCGGGTATGGCAATTGGGGTTTACCCTGGGGAATTGCCAGAAGTTGTTGGGTAGACTACTCTTGGAGCAGAAACCTTGCTCCGGAGAAAAAATGAGGCTCCCAGCGGCGCCTGTTAAGCAATTCATCTCTTCAATGTTGAAGACGAAAGGGCGCAAAAGCCTTTTGGCTCAGCGTCTCTTCTGGGGCGCTCTCACCGGCTGCCTGGCGGCCATTATTCTCGGTCAGTCGCCGTTTCTAGAGTCTCTGGAGCTGACAATGCTCAAATGGCGTTACCAAGTCTCAAATCAGGTTTCTGCCATCGGTTTGCCAGCAGTGCAGTCACCTGATGTGACTCTGGTGACTTTTGATGATTCGTCTCAGTTTGATCTTGGCATCGCTCGTTTTAACGATCAATACTCTCAAGACATACTCTCAAAGGCCTTGTCTGTAATTGAGAAAGGTGAGCCTGCAGTGGTGGCGATTGACCTTGACTTGAGAGGCGCTGCTAATCCTGATTTAAGCTGGTTGTTCAGCCGTTTTCGTAACGTAGTAATAGCGCTCTTTGGTAGTCTAGAAGGTTCAACTGATCTTCCAGCTGCTGAATTTATGGCTCACGCAGCATCTTATGGCTACAGCGAGCTAACACGTGAATCTAATGGAGTTGTTTATCGTCTGCCTGTTAACTATGCAGGGCGCAGTAAGAGACAGGAAGAGCTTGGCTTTGCTCCTGTGCCTACACTTACTGAAGCTATAATCGATATCTACAGAAAAACTAAGGGAGTTGGGCCGGCCAGCCAGTTTATGTCACAGCTCCCGGATCAGCCGGTTTATGTAAATTTCAGACCTCTTAAGTATCCTGTCGTGTCACTACAAGAAGTACTGTCGCCGGGCTTCAATCCCAAGATTTTTCAAGGGCGGGTGATTTTAGTTGGTGCCATGTTTACAGCACGCAAAGACGATCCTCTCCGGTGCAAGACACCTTTGTCAGACTCGGTTCCTGAGCTGGTTGTACAAGCTCAAGCAGTTTCGACACTTTTGGATAATGAAGTCATCTTTAGCTTTGCTGCTCAAACCGCCCGCTACTGTCTGATTCTCCTGGGCGCAGTTTGGGGCGCTTTTTCTGCAATCCTTCCGCCCAGCCGCCGTATCGTTTTCTTTGCTGCAGGAACATTGGTGCTGCTTGCTATTGCGCAGTTCTGTTTCCAGGCGCTCCATATGGCTGTGCCTGTGGTGCCACCACAGGCGGTGATATTCGCCTGCTTTGTTGCTGGAACAGTTATCTTTCTTGATACCGACCTGCGGCAAAGAAATAGAGAGCTTGCCGAGGCGCGCGAGTCTATGCAATTGCGGGCTGAAGAGGAGCGCAGGCGTATCGCTGAAGATCTGCACGACGAGACACTGCCAGCGCTGTCTGCTGTAGCGCGTATGGCCGATCAACTCTCTGACAATTTGCAGGACAACCCTTTGCCTCGCCAGATGAGGCAAAGGCTTGACCAGGCAGTAGCTGAGATGCGCCGGGTGATTAACGATCTGCACCCATCTGTGTTGGAGACAATGGGTTTTGTCCCAGCACTGGAAAATCTTCTCAACATCTGCTCGCGAGAGAGCGGTTTGGAGAGCAGCTTTGCCGATGGTGTGAGCGAGCAGGAGACGCAACGTGTGAGCTGGTTTGCTAAATTGCAACTATACCGGATTGTACAGGAAGCGCTCAACAATGTGCACAAACATGCTCATGCTCAGAGCGTTCACATGGCGATAAAAGCTAATAATGGCAGGTTAATCATATATGTGACTGATGATGGTGTAGGAATAGATCCTAAGTTGATTAAGTTGGATTCTCATGGTCTGATCAATATTAAGCAGAGAGCTCAGCTGATTGGCGCCCGGGTTGAATGGAACAAACCGGAGGAGTTTTCCTCGGGAACCCAATTGATGGTTGAAATACGCACTGGCTGAGTAGAAAGGGAGAAAAATGACAATATTAATTGCTGATGATGAAGAGAGAGATCGTAAGTGGCTCAAAGAGTTGCTCAGTTCGCACCTGCCAGAGTGCCCGTCTATAGTCGAAGTTGCCGACGGACAAGCAGCAATTGATTCGGCGCTGAAGCTGCGACCAAAATTGGTCTTTCTCGACATCAAAATGCCCAAGCAGTCCGGAATTAAAGCTGCTGAACAGATTTTGCAACAACTGCCTGAGACTGGTGTCATCATGCTTTCCAACTTTGCCGATGAGGTTTATGTCAGGCAGCTATGGCGGATTGTGCCAGCTAACGGAGCTTTTGGCTATGTTCTCAAAAACGCTTCCAATGAGCAGGTGGTGGAGGCCGCAAGAGCGGTGCTGTCAGGCGATTGCTGGGTTCACCCAGGTATAGCCAGAGTCATTCAACGGACTCAGAACAGAGCCACTAACCTGACTGCAGCCGAATATGAGGCTCTTGCTTGCATTGCTCTCGGGCTTACTGATCATGCCATTGCTAAAAGGCTCTATTTGACAGAAAAAGCTGTGCAGTCAAGATTGAAATCGCTTTATTCCAAGCTTGGCATACCGGGGCGCACCGAAGCACACGACACCGACTTCAACCAGCGCTGCCGATCTGTTTGTCTGGCAACTCGCCGAGGTTTAATCAATCAGTCGGAGCTGGAAGATTGGGAGTCAAAACTGCTTGAAACCAAGTCGGGAGGTTTAGCTCAATAATGAACTGTTCTGTGGCACCCAATAAGCCGGCGGAGGGCTTATGAGATATCTGATTTTCGTTCTTACTGTTGCAGTGGCAACTGCAATCTTGTACTTAAACAAAGCGCCGGCAGCTCCGGGCAACGTTAGAGTTCGTTCTGCTGGTAGCACCGGGCTCAGCGCTAGCCAGAGGATATCTCCGCCAGAGGCTGGCATCAAGCTCATTGAAGATATTCTCCAGCGTGTGCGCAATGTGCCTCAACTAGCCATGGCAAGGCAAGGGTTGAAGTATCAGGCAGATAAGAACATAGCGTCAGCCAAACCTGGACCAACAGATTATCGCCTGGCAATCCGTCCACAAGAGCAGGCTTTTTCTGCTCCGGCAGTCGCCGGGACGAAGAGCAATGTTATTGCTTGGGGACACTTGCCTTCTCCCAGGGCGGTACGGGCGTCATCAGCCGGCGATTTTGCACCAACAGAAGCAGGAGGCTCAGCAGGGTCAGGCATTTGGGAGCGTGATGAAATGTTCGACAAAACTGCTAACCGTAAAGACGGTGTTGGTCAAGGTGAAGCCAGTCAACCAGCCGCTGCTGGATTGGCTGATCAATCAGGCTACAGCAACGCCCAGGGAATCTGGGAACGTGAGCGGGCTAAGGCAGAATCGGCAGTGGGAAGACTTTCTGGCGAGTCACGCAACCGTCTTGCCAAGTCTGCCGGCAGGTTGGCAGTGGTGGCTGGCGGCTTTGGTGGATCTTTTGACGTAGCGTCCAAAAAAAAGGGTGCTTTGCCACCTGCGTCCAGCTTCTATCGCACTCGGGGGCAGCTGCAATCAATCGATGACCGTCCGGTAGTACAGGACTATGGCGGTCTGCCGGGAGCTGCCGGCGGCGGCAGCAGTGCCATGGCGCCAGCCTACCCGGCCTCAGCGGCCAGCCCCAGAGGAAGCTTGGTCGGTCCGGATTTCGAGCTCGGTGCCCAAAGTATTCGCAAAGAGAAATCACGTCAGATGAAGAAAGCAGCTGCCCAGGACAGGGTGGCTACAGTAGCCTTCCTGCCACCGACTGTAGTGACAGGCATTCCGCTTGTACGACTGGGTTATTCTGAATCTCAAGTCACGCAAGCGCTAGCAACACTTGGTAATGCCGATCGCCACAAAGGAAGCGGGTGGACTGTAGAGACTTTCTGCGCTCCCGGCAGCAAGGAGACTTTATTGCAAGTCTATATGCGCCATGGGCAGGTTGAAGCCTTGCGCATATTTAATCGCTCTCTGGTCGGTCCTGATTTCGGCGTAAGTCTTGGCGACGACCTTGCTGCTGTAAAGCTCAGGTTCGGAGAGCCTACCTTTATTCTTACTGAACCATATGCAGGGCTTGGACAGAATTATGTCTACCCGATAAGCCAGGTGTCCTTTCAACTCTCCCGTCCGGCTCACGGCGCCAGTCCTCAAGTAGTCAGTATGCTCATTTTTAACGTGAAGTAGAGCCTCCAAATAGCAGTGGCTAATCGTCAAGTTCTCTACGGTGAAAGCATATTTAGTCTCAGCCGATACAATGCCATGCACTGCTTTGGCAAATAGGTTAGGATCTAGTGACACAGGAGGGTTAATGAGTCACCACGAGCCGCTTTATTTAAAGTATCGACCGCAATGCTTGAACGATCTAGTAGGTCAAGCGGCAGTCACCAGAACACTGGCTAACGCTATCAGTTCAGGGCGGATATCTCATGCCTATCTCTTCACTGGACCGAGAGGGACAGGCAAGACTTCAAGTGCCAGGATTCTGGCCAAATCGTTAAATTGTGAGCATGGACCAACATCTGAGCCCTGCCTTAACTGTACTCCCTGTCGTGAGATTAAGACAGGGACGTCTCCGGCAGTGTTTGAAATTGATGCTGCTTCAAACAATAGCGTTGATGATGCGCGGGTACTTATTGAGCGGGCACCGCTGGTTGCAGTCGGTGGTCGCTATAAGCTTTATATCATTGACGAATGTCACATGCTGACTAAAGAAGCATTTAATGCACTTTTGAAAACAATCGAAGAGCCGCCGCCGTCGGTAATTTTTATTCTTGCCACTACTGAGGAACATAAGGTGCCACCGACAATTGTAAGCCGGTGCCAGCGCTTGATGTTCCGCCTTTCCAATCAGAGTGATCTGGTTGCGCACCTGCGCAAAATTGCGCAAAAGGAAGAGATTGAAATTGCAGAAGAAGCTCTCGAAGTTATCACTCGCCGATCTGGTGGGAGCCTGCGCGATGCACTCGGACTGCTGGATCAGTCCAGCCTGCTGGCTGCCCCTGGTGTATCTGTTACTGTCAGTGATCTTCTTGGTTTACTCGGGGCCCTTTCTGAAGATGTTTTGCTAGAGATCAGCTCTCACATACAGGACAGACAAGGCGATCAGGTCCTGTCAGTTATCAATCGGCTGCTTCTGGAAGGACGCGAGCCCAGTGTTATCTCTCTAGAGCTGGCGCGTCATTTTTTGAGTCTTGTCAAGGCATCTTATCTATGTGGTGGTAAATGCGATGCTAGCCAGGCTGCTTCAATGATTATAGGCTCGCCGGAGTATATCTCCGGCTTGCTCAAGCAAGCAGTACTTTTTGATCGTGGCGAGCTTTCTCAAATAGTTGAGCAGCTTGGACGACTTGAACAGACCTGCAGGCGAACAACGCAGCCAGCACTTAATTTGGAGATGGGATTGTTGTCTATCTGCCACCGGCATGACATAGTAATTGTTCGCGAATTGGAAGAACGTGTAAGTCAGTTGGAGTTTGCCATGTCTACCGGCAGCTTGCCTGCTGCTCCGGCACCAAGAGCGCCGGCATCTCCTGGCTCAATTAAGCAAGCACCATCCGTGGTGCCACAGAAGGCATTATCGCAGACAACGATTGCTCCTCATGTAGCTGCATCGGACACGTCTGACCGGAGGGATCCAGAAGGTGGTGGCAAGGATGCACTGGTGTCTGATAGCACCCCAATTACTGTGTTGCACGGGAGCAAGAGAGCACCAAGGACAATTGAGTCTCCTGCTCGATCTGCACAGGAGTCGGCAGAGCAGACAGGTGCAGCCGCTGCAGAGCTTTCAATAGATGATGACTTGCCAACGGCTCCTGTTTCGCCTCAGCAAAATGAAACTGCTGGAAAGTCCGAAGGTGAGGTCGACCTGGATTTCTTCTGGTCTCAGATTCTGGAGCAGCTGAAGAAGATCAACATTCCGGCTTACAGTGTTCTGGTCGAACATGCTTTTCCTGTAAGCCTATCGAAAAAAGAGTTTACTGTAGGCGTGCTCACAGAGCACTTTCAGGACATGGTGGAACGCCGGCTTGAGAAGACCAGTCAGGCTTGTGAGGCTGTACTGGGATATAGCATGCTAGTAAGAGTGAAGGTAGTGAGTGATACGTCGTTAAAATCGCCACGATCCGGCTCGACTTTATCTGAGAGCTCTGTCCAGAAGCGTCCTGAGACATTGTCTTTTAGTGATAAGCAAGTAACTGTGTCTGCTCCGCTACCCGCGTGCGACCATGGTCAAGGCAAAGCTGTGAAGCCGGCCGGAAAGAATGTCCCAGCCTCAGAGACCGGCGCCGGGAACCTGCCGGAGAGATTGCTTTCAGCTCCTGCCGGAGCAACAGATATCAAACGGGCTGACTTTGATAATGACCCGTCTGCTGCTGAAACGGAAGAAGGTGGACCAAGGGTAGTATCCGGCAGGGCTGTAATGTCTGCACTTACAGATAGGGACAAAGGATTTGACTCCCAAACAGTGCGCGACGCCTACAAAATATTTGAAGGACCCGGCTCGCGACTGATCTGCTAGATCCCAATCGGCAACTTCATAATGTAATCTCGAAATCTGTCTCATCCAAGGCAATTCTTGCCTGATCTTCACACCATTCGATCTGGACTTCGCTCACGCGCGCGCCTGGCGGGCCGCTCCTGCACCAGGCAATAAACTCATCGGCACGGTCAGCAGTGTTTCGCACCCAACCGCCTAATCCCAGGCAGCGAGCTTGAGTTCGAGCTGCAAAGCGGAAGCCGACTCCCTGCACCCGACCCAGAACCCTCAGTTTCGATCTTCTTTGATACATCGCATAAATCTACTGTTCAACTTGAATAGATGATCGGATCAATCAGTCGTCAATGCTACTATTATTAAAGCTAGAAAATGAAATTATAAGATGAACTAACCTGTTGCCAACTCCGACTTGATTGAGTAGAGATGATTGACAGCAATGTGAAGATGGAGATGGACTAGCTGGACGATGATAGTGCTGAAAGTATAACTTGGGGACTCTCAGGGCACATGTTAAGCGATTTTACGAATCAAAAAAGAATCGACCCAGAGATTGTATTGGCTGCAATAAGGTCTCTTAGAGAGAAAGGTTGGGATATAAACCCATATACTGTTGCCGACGAAGCAAGGATACCGCGCTCAACACTTTACAGAAGCGCTGAATTGATGGATCTTCTCTCTGCCGCTCGTGGAGAGGCTCACGCTGAGACAGCTAAGGGAGAGCTTATTGCTAAGGCGATAGATGAACAGGAAAGCCGCAGGATAGCTGAACTTGAGCAGCAAATCAAAGAACTGGAGCAGGAGTTAGCTAGCGTTCGGCAGAACGAAACTGTTTTAGCCCAAGAGAAACAACAATCATGGCAGTCTGGATACCAGGCTGGTCTAGCCATGGCACAAGAACAACCGGCAGCGCCAGCTTACAGTCCAGCTAGTTGCGTGTCTGGCAATGTAATAGCCGATGAGCTGGAAAGCCTGGCAACTGTTCAGACAGTAGGGACAACAGCCGACCAGTCGGAAGACTTGGTAACTGTTCAGACGGTAGGAACTGCAGCCGATGAAGCAGAGGGCATTGCTACTGGTCGGGCGGTAGGAAATATAGCCGATGAGCTGGAAAGCATTGCAACTGGTCAGGCGGCAGCTGTTCTAGACAAGGAATTGGCATATCGGGTGTCAGGTCAGGAAGGATTTATTACACTTGAACAGTCGCAAGGTTTTGCCAGCGATCAGGATGCAGCTGCCAGCACAGAGCTAACGGTAGATTTCAGAACAGATCAGTCGGTAAATCTTACTGACGAACAACAGTCGGGACTGGTGGACGATCAAGTGCTGCCAGCTACGACAGGGCTCCCAGTTGAGCTCAAATCAGTCAATGAGTTGGAGTGCCCAACGGATGAGCCGTCTGAGTGGACAGACAACCAGTCGGTCGAGCAGCAGATAAGTAAGCCGGAAGAGTTGCCAGCTGCCCCCCAGACTCTGTTTGCAGTACCAGAGGATGACCAAGTGGTTGTATTCTACCCGGACAGTACTGCTGCTAATTCTAGCCAGCAGCCTTCCTTTAGCGAAGTCAATGAATCTGTGCAGCCTGCAAGCCAGATAGGCGGTGGTGACATAACTTTGGATGCTGTGGCAGCGTTCTGGGCTGGGCCAAGTGATGTCACAACCGGCGAAGCTCACCTGAAATCAGAACAGCCAGAAGTGACGACAGGACAATACGTAGATCAGCAAGGAGAGGAGCTTGAGCCTGTAGATCTGCCGGTTGACTATTATGTGCAGACAGATAGGAGCGTCTCCAGTAGCGAAGATGAGCAGAATGAGAGTTCACCATCTCTCTCCGGGCGGCTATATGACTCAGATACCAGCCTGATACCAGAGCCGGGACTGACACAATCAGCTTTTGCTCAGGTACCAGAAACAGAGTCAGATAGACCGGCAGCGGAGACTGAAATTGGTACAACTAACAGTTTTGAACAGACAATAGAACAGTATCAGAGCGTCGAGCCAGGCTGTTGTGATCAATCTCTCGAATCAGATGCTGCAACCAAGTCTGATCAGCAAGGAT
This sequence comes from uncultured bacterium, assembly GCA_903835185.1. Classification (GTDB taxonomy): domain Bacteria; phylum Cyanobacteriota; class Vampirovibrionia; order Obscuribacterales; family Obscuribacteraceae; genus CAILLX01. The sequence goes on from CAILLX010000165.1 coordinate 19,639, forward strand.
TATCAACTACTCTGACAGAAGATGACTTGCGTGATCTCTTGAAACGCCGGTTCGGACGTACTCAAGAAGAAGCAGATGCTGAAAAAAAAGATGAAGAGAAGAAAGTTGCTGGAACTAAATTTGTTGGCACGCACCGGTTACCACAAGAGCCTCCACCAGCAGGTTTTGTTGTGCGGGCAGTGCCACCGGATATTCGCAAGGCGTGCCTTGTGCTTGGCTTGCGTCCAGAGGAGTTGACTATCGAAATGGTTCATCAAGCCTGGAAGAAGGAGATGACAACAGAGCACCCAGATCAAGGTGGACATACCGAAAGTGCTGTCTACGTGAACACTGCTAAGGACACCCTCTTCCGCTGGCTGGATGCCCAGGCCCCCAAACTGGGAAAGAAATTTGGGTCAGCTACAATTCAGTTTCGCAAGCCCACAGACAAGGAAGCTGATAACAGTAGCGGGCAGTGACATACTTTGGCGGTGAACACAGCTATAATCTCCAGAACAGGGCGGAGGATGGCGACGCCTTCCTAGAGGAGCTCTTAAATAATGAAAAGATCCAAGCCTGTAGTTGCCATAGTAGGTCGTCCCAACGTCGGGAAATCGACGTTTTTTAACCGCTGTATAGGTTCTAGAGCAGCCATTGTCGACAATCTGCCTGGTGTTACCCGCGATCGTCTTTATCGCGAGGCTGAATGGGCAGGGCGCCAGTTCTTACTTGTTGATACAGGCGGTCTCGTTCCGGACAGTCGTGAAGAGATGACAAGCCATGTTAGGGATCAGGCGACGCTGGCTATTCAGGAAGCAGATGTAGTTGTTTTTATGGTCGATGGTAAGTCAGGACTGTCGGGTGCAGACGAGCAGGTGGCAGGCGTATTAAGACGTTCTCACAAACCGATCATTCTTGCTGTCAACAAAGTGGATGAGCCACACGAAGAGTTGAACAAGCTTGATTTTTACAAATTGGGGATAGGAGAGCCTTTCACACTTTCAGCAATGCGCGGCTCAGGCGGGGTGGGCGACTTGCTTGATGCTGTAGTCGAGTCATTTAAAGCTTGTCCAGCGTCAGAGAGCCCACCTGAAGAAGAATCGGATAGGAGTCCGTTTTCAATAGCAATAGTGGGGCGGCCCAATGTTGGGAAATCTTCAATTGTTAATGTCCTGTGCGGCGCTGCCCGCTCAATCGTCACTGCTACACCCGGTACTACCCGTGATGCTATCGATACAACTATTAAGGTCCATGGTCGTGAAATTACTCTTATAGATACAGCAGGCATCCGGCGTAAATCGAAGGTAGATTACGGTGTTGAGGCTTTCGCTGTAGTGAGATCTCTTTCGGCTATCGAAAGAGCTGATGTGGTTGTACTCGCACTTGATGTGGCCGAGCCGATCTCTGATCAAGATCAAAAGATTGGTGCAAAGATTGACGAAGCTGGTAAGGCTGTAGTCATTGTCTACAACAAATGGGATGTTCAAGACGACAAGTCGTCGCGGTCGATGAACAGGCTCATCGATGAAGCTCGTGAGCAGCTCAGGCATCTTTCTTATGCAGAAGTTGTTTTTACAAGCGCCACTTTCAGAACCAGGTTGGCCAAAATACTTGAATCAGCAGAGAGAGCTTATGCTGAGAGCCACAAGCGTGTGTCTACTGCAACTTTGAACCAGGTCTTGAATGAATCTGTAGCTACCACACCACCCCCGGCAGGATCGCGAGGAAAGAGGCTCAAGCTTTATTATGCTACTCAGGTGTCAGTCGCTCCGCCAACCTTCGTCCTGTTTGTCAATGATGATAAGCTTTTGACCGGCAACTACAGATCGTTTCTTGAGCGCAAGATTCGCGAGGCGTTTGGCTTTGCCGGCACTGCCATCAGGCTGATAGCACGACCTAAAGCTAAAGATAGGGGTGGGAGATCGTAAATGACGGCGCTGGGTTTGATTCTTCTGGCGTACCTTGTCGGGTCTATCCCTACCGGCTATTGGGTGGCAAAAGCTCTCAAAAATATAGATATTAGAAAGGAAGGGAGCGGTTCGACAGGAGCCACTAATGTCTTGCGGTGTGTAGGTGCGGGTCCAGCTGTTTTCGTCTTTATCTGCGATATCTTAAAAGGGTTTGGTGTCGTGTGGCTGGCAATCTGGTGCGATGCTGCAGGGTTGCTGCCTGGTGTTCCTTTGCCAGATTGGAAGTTAATACCTACTATGGTTGCACTTGTCTCTCTTGTCGGACATAGTAAGTCTATATTTCTTGGCTTTCAGGGTGGCAAGAGTGCAGCTACAGGGTTGGGAACAGTACTAGCCATGAACCCGCTGGCTGCTGTCGAAGCATTTGGCACCTGGCTTGCAGTGCTCGGAGTAAGCAGATATGTTTCGCTTGCCTCTATTTTGGCTGCAATCTCTGCAGGTATTTGGATGTTCTGCAATCGGGCTCCAGCTGGATATGTGGACTATTGTATTCTTGGTGCTGTCTATATCATTTTGCGCCATCGCGCTAACATAAGGAGGTTGATCTCCGGAACTGAACCCCGTCTGGGACAAAAGGGAGACTCTGACGACTCAGCTAAAGGACAGGCAGATGATGATGAGCCTAAATAAGGTAAGAATGTCGGCGGGTGGAGCTTCTCCAAGCAGTCAAGAGATGGAGCTGCGAGCTACTTCTTCTCAGTCTCCGGCAGTGACCGGGGTAGCCAGGCTGTTTCCGCTTCTCGAGAGCCTCTGCCTCTGCCTGATCCCGACAGTTGCTCTTGTCTGCTTGCAGACGCCTGGCATGGCGCTTGCCAAGAGTGCTGTCGAATTGTCTCCTGAAGAGGCGATTAATGTCCGAGTTTACAAGGCAACAAATAAAGCAGTAGTTAACATAACTACAGTTACAGACCCATCTCCTGAAGAGGTGTTTTTTAACGTTCTTCCTAAGGAGGGATCAGGTTCTGGCACTATTATTGACCAGGCTGGTTACATACTAACTAACAACCATGTAGTTGGTTCAGCTCGGGCAGTGAGGGTGACACTCTCAGACGGCATCAACTTACAAGCGGATGTCATGGGGGTAGATCCAAGCAGCGATCTTGCTGTCCTTAAGATTACTCCGCCGGCAGGGCATGCCCTTGTGCCAATTCCGCTGGGTGATTCAGCTAATCTAGAGGTGGGCAAACGGGTGCTGGCAATCGGCAATCCGTTTGGACTGGAGAGAACACTTACTTGTGGGATTGTCTCGAGTATAGGGCGCACCTTGAGAACTGAAAACGGCAGGCTGATTAGAGGAATTATTCAAACAGACGCCGCCATTAATCCTGGCAACTCAGGTGGACCTCTCCTGGACGTCTCTGGCAAGATGGTTGGCATCAACACTGCTATCCTGAGCCGTTCAGGACAGTCCGCAGGGATTGGGTTCGCTATTCCCATTAATGTTGCCAAGCGTATCGTGCCTGAACTGATAGCGCACCACCGCGTTATTCGTCCTGATCTAGGGATTAACATGGTAGCCCCGACTGAGCGGGGTCTAAGAGTGATGCGGCTCGATCCCAAAGGTCCGGCAGTAAAGGCAGGACTTAGCGGTCCAAAGATCTCAGTTTATCAGCAAGGACTTTTTACAATTAACCAGGTTGACAATGCAGCTGCTGATGTCATTATGTCGGTAGACTCAGTCAGGACGCAGACAGTAGACGATCTAATGTCGTACATAGAAGGTAAGAAGGCCGGGCAGGTCGTTACCTTAACCATTCTAAGAGGCGGGCAGACCGTTAAAATTCCAGTAAAATTGAGTGGTAGTAATCAGGAATAAGAAATAAGGGATGAGACAAATTGAGTAGAATTCTCGTAATTGATGACGACCAGGCAATTGCCGAACTAGTGAAAGTCAACCTGGAGCTGCTTGGGCACCATGTCACAACATGCCCCGATGGCATTAAAGGGCTGGCGTTGTCCCAGCAGAATCATCCTGACTTAATAGTGCTGGATGTGATGATGCCGGATCTAGACGGCTTTACAGTTTGCCAGCGTTTGCGGCAGAACCCGCAGACTCATCCAATCCCTGTCTTAATGCTCACAGCGCTAGGAATGACCAGGGATAAGGTCACAGGGTTTGATTCCGGTGCTGATGATTATCTTGTCAAGCCTTTTGAAATACCTGAGCTGCAGGTGCGTGTGCGGGCTCTTTTGCGCAGGTCGGGATCAGTTCCTGAATCTGCCTCACTGCCTGAAATCCTGACAGCCGGTGAACTTACTCTCATTCCGGAAAATCTGCAGACTAAAGTGAGAGATCGCATAGTCAAGCTTACTCCTACTGAATTTGAGATATTGCATTGTCTGATGCAGCATCATGGTCAGACTGTATCGACCGGCAGGCTGCTTGAAGAGGTGTGGGGCTATTCACCAGATGATGATGTAGACACTATAAGGGTCCACATCCGTCACCTCAGGACTCGCCTTGAGACTGCTGAACGCAAATATATCAAGACAGTCTACGGCGGTGGGTATCAGCTTATTGCGGAAGGGTTCAGCCGACAGGTCGGCGATCCTAAAGATTCAGAATAAGGCAAGAGATTATCAAACAATCGCTTGACAAGCCACCGGCAGGGATACCTGCCGGTTAATCGTTGTCAGGTGTAAAAACCTTTAGGTTAAGACAAAACCATTAGGCTGGACATTCTTGGAATCCAGCATTTATCATGGTTCCATCTCCCATTGAAAACTTTGATTTGCAGGCTCTAATGAGCGAAAGGAAGATTTCAAGGAGAATATGACAAGCAGTTTTTCTACCGGTACTCACCTGGCGAAACTGCTTGATTGAAAAGGCACAACCAATTGATAAGGAGACGAGAGATTGCTTTTTAACAGTCTACAATACCTGGTCTTTCTCCCGACCGTATTCCTGCTCTTCTGGCTTATCCCGCACAAGTTACGGGTACCGCTGCTCCTGGTGTCCAGCTATGTTTTTTACATGTCATGGCGCCCGATTTACGGTCTGCTTATACTCGGACTTACTGTAAGCAACTTCCTGCTTGTGCCGCTAATCGCCAGAAGTGTCGAGCAGAAAACTAAGAAATGGTGGCTGGCTGGAGTTGTAGCTGTCAACCTGGTGACTTTGGGCATCTTTAAATATGCCAACTTCGGGATGCAGACAGTTAAAGACACATTCAATATATTTGGTGTCAACTTCCATGAGCCGCATCTGCATATTATTCTGCCGCTTGGAATCTCCTTTTTTGTCTTTGAATTTATTCACTACGCAGTAGAGGTTTATCGTGGCAAGCCGCTTGTTAAGAACTTTATGGACTTTGCTCTTTTTGCCTCTTTCTTCCCTACTCAGATTGCTGGTCCAATCAAGCGTTATCAGGACTTCATTCCACAGCTAAGTATTCCGTCCAAGTTTAAGTGGCAATATCTGGATGACGGGATGCAGCTCATCTTGATGGGACTCTTTAAGAAAGTGATTATTGCCGACAACCTGTCGTTGGTGGCGCAGGCTGGATTTTCACATCCGGCCAGCTTCTCGTCGCTTGATCTCTGGCTTATCACTTATTCTTTTGCTTTCCAGATTTTCTTTGACTTTGCCGGTTATACCGATATAGCAAGAGGATCGGCAATGCTGTTTGGGTATAAAGTGCCGATTAACTTCAACCTGCCTTATCTAGCTTCCAACGTCTCCAATTTCTGGGATCGTTGGCACATCAGCCTCTCCACCTGGCTGCGCGACTACCTTTTCATTCCTCTGGGCGGTTCGCGCTGCAGCAGGCTCAAGGTTTATCGCAACCTGTTTATAACAATGGCTTTAGGCGGACTGTGGCACGGCGCAGCCATGCACTTTTTTGCCTGGGGTGTCTATCAAGGGGTGATTCTTATTGCCCATCGTGAATACTCGCGCCTTTTGCAGAAGACTGGAATGGCAAGCAAACTGCTCAGTTCAAAGGTCTATCATGTAGCATCAATCATTTTGACATTTCACGTTGTTTGCATTGGCTGGGTGCTGTTCCGTGCTGAGTCTATTAAAGATGCCTTTTTCATAATTGGTAAGATGCTGGCTGCACCGGCTGCTCTACTGCACTTCTCTGTTGCCCAGCTTTCAATACTGCAGATAAGAGATCCAATTATTTTCCCAGCACTACTCGTTATCCTGCCTGTCTTGATGGTGGCACATGTGATGGTCAACTGGCTTAATGATAAGAAACTGTACTTAAGTCCGCCATGGGCGCTTCAAGTGGGCGTAATGGTAGCTTTGATGTGCGTTCTGACCATATTCAGTCCGGATACTTCGCCTCGATTTATCTACTTCCAGTTCTAATGGCTGCAGGCTCTCGAGAAAAAAATGGCTACATGTGATTCGGCGACCGGTTCTCGGCAGTGCTGCTGCAGCAAGCGCAACGCTACCGCTGTGCCGGACTTTCTCGAACGCCTTTTAAGCGCCCGTTTTGTAGTTGCTGTTCTGTCGTTTATGACTATATGTGCGCTGGCAGCAACTCTCTCTCTGGGCAAACGGCCGAGCCAACAGTTTTCTGAACACAACTGGGCAAGCTGGGCCTTTCAGGATTTCCTTACTGTAAGAGAGAAGCCGCAGGTTGTTTTTCTCGGGTCATCTCTTGTTCTGGTACCTGTGGCTGGTGTCGATGCCAATTTTTTGAACCGGCGGCTGGATGGCTCGCAACACCATCGCAGCTTCTATTTTGAGCAACGCTTTAAGGAAGCGACCGGAGCCCCGGTGCGCACCTTCAACCTGGCTCTGCCTGGCGAGATGCCTTCTGACGCTTATCTTATGACTGATTTTCTCCTCGACGGGGAGAAAAAACCGGACATCCTTATCTATGGGGTAGGTCCACGTGACTTCATGGATAATATCTTGCCAAGTCCTGCATCTACAGATGCTTTTCACAGTCTGGCTCGTTTAGGTGATGTCAGCCGCCTTCTTGATCGTGTAATGCCGGAATGGACAGATAAGCTCAATTTCAAGCTTGGGAGAACATTCTATCTTTACGGGAAGAAGGAAGATCTGTCAGTGGCTGCCAGCAGGCTCTCTTCGTCCGTGCTGGCGCGGCTTGCCCCTGTACCGCCAGGAAAGAGTGCTTTTACAGTGGAGCAGCGGCGCCAGCTTATGCCGCTTTATCACCCTTGCGAACTGACTGCTGGTGATGCTTTCTTCCGGCCCAGCCGCAGCGAGCAGTCTATCGATAACCTGGCTGAATATCGCAAGCGTTATGCCACTGTCAGGTGGGATACTTTTGCCACTCAGATGCGTTTTTTTACTGAACTGCTGGATGTGGCCAGACAGCGCGAGATTCATGTAGTGGTTGTATCTATGCCGGTAACTGATATCAACCGCTCCCTTATAGCCGATTATGCATGGTTGGCTTACCGCCAGAGCGTGCATGTGCTTGCCACTTTGAAAGGGGCTACTTTTATCGATCTTCAAGGCAGCGGTGCCTTTAAGACTGCTGATTTTATGGATACAGTCCATCTACATTCAGGTGGTGGGAAGAAGATGCTCGATATCATCGTAGACACGCTTGCCCAGAGAGCCAGTTGTGCTTTATCAGCTAAGCCGGACGTACAGAAGCTTTGTAATTCGACGCAAGCCCTCTAGGGAGGAACATGGTGGCTGAACAGTCGGCAATAGAGAGCAAGGAAAGACCAGTCCGGTCTGCCAGGAGGGTACAAGGTACCTTCTTAATTGCGTTCATAGCTTTTGTTGCTGTCAACTGCTACATGGCTTTTTTCACTCCGGTCCAGTTCGATGAATATAAGTTTTTCTATCGAGGCTGGGCCTGGTGGGCAATGCGCGACTTGCGCAACAGCTCGCAGGTTCATAATGTGGCATTACTTGGCTCGTCGCTTGTGGTGAGCGCAATGGCTGGTTGCGATGCTAATTATCTCAAGAAGAATCTTGATTTAACCCAGTACCACAACGCTGCTTATCTGGATCACAGATTGCGCACCACATTCGGTGGCAACTTCAATACTTTCAATCTGGCGCTACCAGGGCAGATTCCATCTGATGCTTACCTGGCTTTGCGGGCGATGGTCAACTGTGCTCAGAGACCGGATGTCGTCATTTATGGTATTGCTCCGAGAGATTTCCTGGACAGTACACTTGCTAGTCCGGTTGATACTGAACCGTTTAAATATTTCAGGCGGCTGGTCAATCTGGATGATGTAGCCAACAGAATGTTCCGTACACCGCTGGCTAAGCTGGATTGGTTCCTGGAGCGCAATATCTATCTTTATGGGGCGGCTATGGACTTTCAACTGGCAGCCCTGGAGAATGCACAGACTCTTCTTGCCAGGACTATTCCGGCGCCTGCTGGCTCACAACCGTTCACCTGGTGGGATCGCACTAAGCTTCTGCCTGGTTATCTGCCAGGTGAACTGGTGCCTGATGCTGTCATGACACAACCTATTAGTGAAGAGTCAGCGCGCACTCGCTATAAAGATAATTCGCAAGAGTATATAGCTCGCTACAAGTCGCCTGATCCGCTTACATACAAGACACAGATCTTCTTCCTCAAGCAGATGGCCAACTTCTGCCGCAAGGAGAGAATTGAACTCATCGTAGTCAATATGCCTCTCACTTTGCAGAACGCCATGATCTTGCAGCCGCAGACATTTAGTAATTACCGCCTGGCCATGCAGCTGGTCTGTTTTGAAAACAACATCACTTATTTTGATCTCTGTAATTTCAAGCAGTTTTGCATGACCGATTTTTATGACACAGTGCATATGAATGGTTTAGGTGGCAAAAGGTTTGTCGACATGCTAGTCAACTGCCTGTCTTTTGATGGTCGCAGCTCGAGCGCCATGGCTCTAGCCGGACAACAGCTGCAACGTTCAATAATGGCAAATACAACTCGCGGAAGGACACTGTAACTGTATGAGCAGAAGCTCCAAACAACCAGCCGAGACGGAATGCATCACAAATGGAGCTGTTTGGCGTAGCAGCACGGCAGTTGCTTTACTGTGTTTTGCTGTAATGAATGTGGCTCTATTTCTGCAGTTCTCTGCTTCAGGACACGGCAGTACCTGCCCGATAAGCAAAGCTCTTAAGGAGACTAAAGACCGCACATTTAGCTGGTGGACAGCCAAAGCTTATGTCGAAGAAGATAAAGCTCCTGATGTGGCAGTGATTGGCAGTTCACAGATGGGATCGGCTACATTTGCCGCTGATGCCCAGCTGTTGCAGCAAAAAGTTGATATCCTGACTCACCGCCGGGCAGTTGTTCTCGAGCAGGGATTGGGTGCCTTGCTTGGGCACAGGTTAAGTGTCTTCAACTGCGCCCAGGGCGGTTTTATGATTTCGGATGCCTATGTCATGAGCCGGGCACTTTTTAGCTGTCGGCACAAACCAAAATTAGTCATCATCGGTGTGTCACCGCGAGACTTTATGGACAACAGTATGGACTCGGCTTCAACTACAGAGCCGTTTCAGTTCTACTCCCGCTGCATCAAGCTCGGGAAGCTTGCCATTAAGTCTTTTGCCAACCCGCTGTCCTACTGTGCGTGGGTTGTGGCTAATAATCTGCCGTTGCGCCAGGTGCTGGAGCACACATCCCCTAAGCTGGATCCTTTACCTGATCGCACCGACTCTACGAATACTGCCAGCCATCAGAATCAATCAATCAAGGCGCTCTCAGACATATCTGGCGATCTTAAGCCTGGAGTGCTCATGATACCGGCAAATATTCCCGAGTCTCTGCAGGATAACACTAACGAGTATGAGCATCGTTATCATGACGCCTATCCACCTGTTTATTCCAGCGAGAGACAGTTTTTCCGGGAGTTGCTGATTTTTTTGAGGCAGTCTGACATTAAGGTGGTGGTGGTGGGAATGCCTACTCTCTGGACAACTAGAGCTCTCCTTCCTGATAAGTTCTGGGGTGAATTTAAGACCAGCGTGGCTCAAACCTGTCACGAGAATGGCGCGCGCTGGATAGACCTTCTTGATGCTCATGGGTTTGATGCAAATGATTTTCTGGACACAGTGCATCTGAACGCCTGGGGTGGAGAAAAGCTCTTCAATATTGTTGCTCAAGCTATCGGGGCAGACAGCAGTCTGGTTGCCTGTTTGAACCAGGTGCCAGACAGGCACTTGGCTGGTACGCGCCTGCCTGATCCGACACAGTAAGAGCTGCCAGACAGGTACCATATCAAGCACCATTATGTGCAGTTCGACCAATGCAAATACTGTTCGGATAAGCAACGGCATGGCTGACTACCCTGGGATCGTGTGTGTTCTGCCTGCTTCTGGGCAGGCAAGATGCCTGCGCTTTCAGGCTGTTTTTGTATTACCTGCTGAGTGGTGTAAGAGCATGCAATTAGAGTGATTGACCACTCTGCGCCAGGGACTGCCGAGAACGGTTAAGTGTGGAAGCAACTTTTGTGCGTCCTGTTGCCGAGGCTAACTGAGCTAAGAACCTGGAGGAGAGAGCTGGTTTGAGGTGGACGCTGTCTGCATAACAGTTTATGTCGTTATACTCCGGACTGTTGAGATCGATATACTCAACCTGATTTTGCAGGCACAGCTTGGACACCCGTGTGACAAAAGATTGATAAAACCCAGGTTCCATTAGCTCTCTGTTGCTGGCGCTAAGAGGCATGTTGGCAATAAGCAAAGTGATGCCTCTTTGTTTGCTGACCTTAATGAGTTTTTCAAAGTAAGTGAATTGGGTAGCCAGCGATTGACTGGACACCGGGTTGTAGCGAAAACGATAGTCCTCCATTGTTAAGTCCACAGAAAGGTGATCCAGAGCTGCACCAGGCCAGGCGGTCGGTTCACCTGCTGCTTCCTCAGGGAAGAGTCCATGTTTTTGCACTTTCAGTTCATGCTTCTCGTTATATTTGGCAAAACAGACCCAGGGGAGCAGGCGCTCCATATATTTCTTAATTCTCAAGACGGCATAAACGCGCATATCTGTCTTGTCACGCCAGAGGGCAGAGATCCTGCCCAAAAAAAGATCAGTTTTTGGTTTTAGCCTGTAAGGCGGTGATTGCATACGCTCGCCAAGATCGTCCAGAGTTGCGAGCGTCTGGAAGGCAGGAGTTGATTCAAGTGTCTGCACACGATTGTCTTGAAAGTCTCTGGGAGCGACACCGTAAATTATTGCCAGTGGCTGCTTGCTGCCCTTGAGCACATTTTTTGTCACCAGGTAGGCATCTGAAGCCATCTGTCCGCCTGTTCCCAGACAAAAAACAGTTGGCTGCCAGCCGATAGTTCTTGCCAGCTCCTGCTCAAGTATATGAACACGTCTGTGTCTGAATCTAGGAATAGTATGGCCAATGTAGAGCGCTTCACTTTGTAGAGCCGGAGCAGTGACAAGAGATGAACCCAGGAGAACGACATCAGGGCTGCCCTTCTCCTGGCTAAGCGCTTCAACTGCCTGGTAGACTTCGGATCGTTCCAGAGAAGCTATAGGCACCCTGGCTAGCGGATGAGTGAATGCCAGGCAGATGTCCAGCCCTGCGAGAAGGGCTAAAGCAACGATAACAGCACTAATACTTTTCTGACCGCTCAACAGCTGCTCCAGAACTATTACAAGACATGGCGATGATACCTTAGATGAAAAGAGCCGGCTTGAAACGCTTTAAATCATGAAGTAACGCAAACAACTTATATATGACTCTTTTCCGGAGCACCTGCATCATCTGCCAGGCTGCCTTTCAGGTGAAAAAATCGATTAAATATAAAGGTAACGTCATCAGAATAAAAGATTTCATGCAAAAAGCGGTTACCGCCAGGTGGCCATGCCGGTTCAACGCCAAAAACTTTGTCTGATAGTTCATCTAGATAAATCTGATAAAACCTGGACAGCTCTGCTGAGTTGGGCTGATCAGCAAGCTCTGCCAGCATATAAAGACGAGGCAGGAGTGAATCCTTGTGATTTTTAATTGCGGCTCTAATCTGCGCGCGCGACTCAGGCATGGTGTTTTGAAAAGCCAGCAGCCGGGAGAGGCGGAGATTAAAGCGAAATGAATCAGGCGACAGCTTAACAGCCTCTCGCGCCTCTGCTGTCGCTTCGCCGTATAGCCCCAGTCGCACGAGCGCCTCTGATCTCAGCTGATGTACTCCTGCAGCTACCGCGCCGGCACCGAGCAGTTTGCTGGTAACCCAGGAAAATGGCAGTGGATGGTGAGCGATTCTGTCAGCGCGATCCAGGTGTTGTCGGGACTTCCCAAGCTGTCCGTCTTTGGCTGCTATTTGGCTCAGATAGTATTGCTTGTTCATCTCCAGGAAGCGAAATGTGGAATGGCCCAGGTCGAGCAGAATTAGGCTCATAAAGATGGCACCCAAAGATTGCACTAAAGCTGCACCTTTCAATGCTGGTGCTGCCAGTCTTTTTTCTAGACGTGGATTGGTAACCAGTTGTGGTTTTCTCGCTGCCACAGCCGAGACCAGCCCGGACTGGAGGTGAGTTGCCACTGTTCCTATTGGCAGTTTCAGGACAAGGTCGGCGCTCGGTGCTTCTTGTCCGCAGACAGCACGTGATAAGACCAGAAGGTTGCCGAAAATTGTAAGTTTAAGTTCATCTACAGAATCCCAAAGAACATGTTTCGTTCCAAAGATGAAGCCAGAGTCGCCTGGCAAGAGCAGTTGCCAGTACACAGTGGCTGGCTTGCCTTTGGAGATCGGTGCCATAAATCGACACCCGGAGGGGCTTTCGAGCCAGCGCAACATGAAATGGCTCACAGTGGCAGCCAGAAATATAGCCGGTATGCCAAGCCAGGAGACATTGCAACCAAACCAGTAGTCGGAGCTGTAAAGAGAGAGGAAAATGCATTCAAAGAGAACGAATGTTATGCCGACGAGCGTGCAGCAGCGATGGCTGGCAGTTGTAGGCACAGGTGAAACGAGTGGGCTGGTGCTCTTGGCTTCACTGGCTGCAGCTGACTCATTGCGTGTCATGAAGAGATCTCCTTTTAGAAAGTCGCCACTGTGGCTGTTGATCCTTGACATCCCGGGCGGTCTTTGCTTGGTCTTGGACGCAGCCGGCTCTTCAATTCTCTTTGTGGGCATTGCCTGAAACTTCTATAAAGTCTAAAGGCTCTGAACTAAAATTCGCTTATCAAATTGACTTTGCAACCGTAGCCTCTTAACATGCTAGTTTAGAGTACAGCTAGCCAACTGAAGTCCTGTTGCAGGTTACTTGCAGGATGCACTATAGGGCAGGCAGCCCAACCTTAGTGAACCCAGGTAAGCAAGCGCTACTCTTTGGCAAACAGCTGATCTCACAAGCAGCACTTAGATCGCTTAGGACAGGAGTACAACCATGACGAGCACAGACACCAATATCCAGCCGGATAAGGAGAGTGGAGCTGTAACGCCAGGGTCAGCACGTATCGTAGTGACGATGCCAGCTTATAATGCGGCCAAGACACTTTTGAAGACTTTTGAAGATATTCCTAAAGGGTTGGTGTCAGAGATTATTCTGGTTGATGACTGTAGCGTCGATGATACGGTTGCTGTTGGCAATAGTCTTGATATAAAGGTTATCCGTCATCCTCATAATGTTGGCTATGGTGGCAACCAGAAGACCTGCTATCTTGAAGCTCTGCGAGACGGGGCTGACATAGTCATAATGCTTCATCCTGATTATCAGTACGATCCGCGCAAGATTCCAGAGATGGTGGCGCCTATTCTGGCTGGGAAGGCTGATATTGTGCTCGGTTCACGCTTCCTCGGCGGTGGTGCGCTTAAAGGTGGGATGCCTATTTACAAGTTCATCTCCAACCGTTTCCTTACAACAACCCAAAATCTTGTTCTGGGAACAAATCTATCTGAATTCCATACTGGTTACCGGGCTTACAGCCGTAAGTTCCTGGAGAGAGTTCCTTTCTTGCGTAACTCTATAGCTTTTGTTTTTGATGCTGAAATCCTGTGTCAGGCAGTTTATTTCGGCTTCAAAATCGCTGAGATTCCTGTCGAGACCCGTTACTTTCCGGAAGCGTCATCAATTAACTTCTGGAGCAGTGTCAGGTACGGATGCGGAGTGCTGGGATCGTTAGTAAAATTCCTCGGCGCCAAGAGTAACCTGTTCCAGAGCAGACTATTTAAGGCTTAGAGGCATCTTGCTTCCTGTGAGCAGCTACCTGGCACTTAACTCATAGAGTCTCAGGTGTAAGGCGTGACGGAGGTCAATCTGCCTGGATAGTTTGTACCGGACAGGGATCATCTTCTTTATAGCTTCGCCTTCTTGTGCTGTCAGCAACCAGAAGCTCTTGCGTCCCAAAAGAACTTGATTGAGATGAGGTTTCCCCAGTGCTGGTGAAACGCCGAACTGCAGGTGCGCACACGACAGATAACGGTCAAGGCATACGATATCGTAGTACTGACTTACAAGTAGCGGCTCATCTGGAGCAACCAGCTGTTCAACCAGGACAGCCATCTCCTTCCAGGGCTCTCGTTGCCCGACTGTATGAGCATAAGTGTTGTTACCGAGAGCAAATGTACAGTGAGCAAAAAGCAGAATTGGCAACCACCGGCGCACCGCAGGTAGTGTCGAGGCACCGTAGGCAGACAGGATATAGACAGCAGGCGCGCATGCCATCAGATATCTAGCAATCTCCACCAGCCGATGTCCTTCGGCAACATCAATCATCCATACCAGTACTGGCGGTATTACAAGCCAGGCCCAGAAGAACTGTAGGGGCGGCTCGAGAGCCGCCCAGTGAGCGCGTCTCGACGCGTCACTACGCACTAAGTGGACGGCATCCGGCGGGAAGCCCGTATCCGCGCTGGCATCTTGCCAGCGCTCCTGAGCTAACCGAACAGTATTGCAGTTAGCGTTCTTCAATATGCTTTCCCAGCCAGCCATAAGGAGAAAGGCGAGTGAGGTTAAATAGACCGGGCACGCCCAGGCGACAACCTGCTTGCCTGAGAGGAAGACAATCCAGTTGAACGGAATACGGATAATAAGCGCCCACATGGGCCACCACCAGCTTGCTGCTCTGGATACATAAAATGATGCAGTGCGGATTGCTGCTGCCTGACGGAACAAGCCGAACCAGGGCAACCATAAGAGTGCGATCCCTGTCCATGCGAAAATCAGAATTCCGAGCAAGCCCCACTTGCGGTGACGCAGACAAAAGTAGCTTGAGAATAAGCCCTGGAATGCCACAATGAATAAAGCTGTGTAGTGGCTATTAATAAGTGCCCAGGTTGAAATTATATAAGTGGCTAGAGTAAGCGGTAGCAGTAACCGAGCACAGCGTGCGCCATCTCCGCTTGCTGTGCTCGGGGAATCATTGAGCTGGCTTGGCGACGGCTGCCCACGTCTGAGTGAGCAGGTCAAAAGAAGGAGAAGACAGCCGCATGAAACTGCCGCCGCCAGCATCTCCAACTCATACATGCGAGATTCCTGGGCGTAATAAATGTCAAAAGGAGAGACAGCTTGAAGAAGTGCTGCTATTAAGGCAACACGCGAGTTAAGAGAGAAGCGCGCTATTGCATAGATGACTGAAAGTGAAAGGAGTGAGAGAACGGTGGACAAAGAGCGGCAAGCAAAGTCACTTTCGCCACAGACAGCAAGCCAGCGGTTGAGAAGGACAGCATAGAGAGGCGGACAAAGCGGGTCTACTGTCCGGAAGTTGGCTAAGACATGTTCAACTGGGGCAGGTGGTCCAAACTTGAATAGATAAGGCTTGTCCACAACCTGTGTAAAGTTAGGCAGGTGTTGTCCTATCGTTTCAGAAAAGCTTTGATATGACTCGTCCAGCCAGAGGCTGTCAGAAGTTATGCCAGCCAAACGTAGTCCGGCCGCCAGCAGGAGGATAAGTAAAAACGTAGTCAGTTCGCTTCTTCTCAATTGGTCCTCGCCGCCGCAGCTATCTTTGAGCACGTTTAATCATGGCTTCCCACGGGAACATAGGCCGCGGGCAGCAGGCATCTGGCAGCTCCAGCTCTCTGAGATTATAGTGGCTGGAGATCTTGCCAGAACACGGAAACATGATTGGTGGAAGGTAGTTTTTATGGCTCTGGTCAAGAAGGAAATTGGTGAGCTCCTTGTAGACAACGGACTTATTACTCAGGACGAGCTGGCTTTAGTGCAGTCTGAGAGACAGAAAACTGGCGAACCGATAAGTCTTATTCTTTCGCGCCTCGGACTGGCTACTGAGAATCATTTAAAGAACGCCCTGGAGCTTCAGTATGGCGTCAACTATGTTTGCCTCTCCAGAACAGATGCCGATCCTGATGTAATGTACGTTCTGCCGGAGTCGGTGATGCGTCAGTATCAGATTGTACCGATTACCAAGCAGGGAAATCGGCTCACTCTCGCCATGGTTAATCCTAACAATTTAATAGCTCTTGACGACATTAAGTACAGGCTTAAAGGGATACAGATCAAGCCGGTTGTCTGCACTGAAGACGACTTTCAACATTTCATGGAGACCATCTATGCCAGGCGCCAGGCAGAGATGGTCGAAGAGACTTATGAAGAGGCCGATAAAAATTTTATTGAAGCAGACGTCGACTTAAGTACTCTAGACATCATGGAAGAGCTGGATGAGGATGTCAACGACCTCGATCTGGCTCGCCAGGCTCAGGATGCTCCTATTGTCTTACTTGCCAATCAGATTCTGGCTAAAGCTATTAAGCGACGCTGCTCTGATGTCCATGTCGAACCTCAAGAGCGTGATGTTACGGTGCGCTACCGTTTAGACGGAGTAATGTTTATTGATCG
Source organism: uncultured bacterium (assembly GCA_903835185.1). GTDB lineage: Bacteria > Cyanobacteriota > Vampirovibrionia > Obscuribacterales > Obscuribacteraceae > CAILLX01. Next base: position 36,281 of record CAILLX010000165.1, read on the forward strand.
CCGGCTGCCTAAAGCTATTCTGGCTGCCCTTGTCTCTCGATACAAAATTATGGCTGAGCTGGATATTGCAGAACGTCGTGTTCCGCAAGATGGCCGAATTCGAGTTCGTTTTTCGGGCCGCGATATCGACTTTCGTGTCTCCACTATTCCAGCCAAATACGGCGAAAAGGTAGTGATGCGTATCCTCGACAAGTCCAATACGACACTGGGACTGGATAAGCTTATTACTGAAAGCGACCTCCTGGGAGTTGTGCGCGAGATGATTAAGAAGCCTTATGGCATCTTGTTTGTCACTGGACCGACCGGCTCAGGGAAGTCAACGACACTTTATTCGGCTCTTGCTGAACGGAATACACCTGAGGTAAACATAGTCACAGCCGAAGACCCAATTGAATATGACATGAGCGGCATTACTCAGGTGCAGGTGCTGCGAGAAAAAGGACTGGACTTCAGTCGCATCTTAAGAGCATTTTTGCGTCAAGATCCAGACATTATGCTTGTTGGAGAAACGCGTGATCGTGAGACTGCTAAAACAGCGGTTGAAGCGGCGCTCACTGGTCACCTTGTCTTCACTACTCTTCACACTAACGATGCTCCAGGAGCTATGAGCCGGCTCAAAGAGATGGAGGTAGATCCGTTCCTAACAGCAGCAGCCACAATCGGTGTTGTAGCACAACGGTTAGTCAGGCGGATCTGCCCTGATTGTGTTGAAGAGTATCTTCCTGACAAAAAGACTTTAGAGTACCTGGGACTGCTTGATAAAGACCAAGAGCAGCCAGCCAGCTCAATTGTGGAGTATTTCAGGCTGCAGGTGAATAACAAGGGCTGGCCTCTGTTTAAACGGGGGAAGGGATGCGAATGCTGCAATAAATCTGGTTATAAGGGCAGAGTAGGTGTATATGAGGTCATGCGTATTAACGATGAGCTACGCGACCTCATTGCCAGCGGTGCCACCACGGCTATGATCCGTTTTGCAGCCAAGCAGGCAGGTATGATCACTTTGAAGGATTACAGTTTGAGGTTGGTAGGGCAAGGGTTGACGTCAACTGAAGAGGTTATACGGGTTACTCTTTCAGACGCTGCAGGCGACGATAAACTATGTCCTAAATGTCACAACCCGATAGGCGATGACTTTGTGAAGTGTCCCTTTTGTCAGTACGAACTCAAAGTTTCTTGCCGGCGTTGCGGCACTCTGCAGGAGAGTAACTGGGCCAGCTGCCCCAAATGTGGTGTAACTAAAGAAGATGCTGCAAGAGAGAGCGTCTGTCAATGTTGTCAGGCTGAAGTTGCTGGTGACTGGAGCTTGTGTCCATATTGTCAGACACCAAGACCGCTGACCAGCTGCCACGTCTCCGAGGATAAGGTGGCATAAGTTGTGGCATGAGAACGTGAGCGTTGGCAACTGAATTATCTATGTGCTTGCGGCAAGATCTATCAGTAAGATAAAGGAGCAAGAAGTAATGGCCTTAGAAATGCAAGAGATCTTGCAACTTTGCTTTGATCGCGGAGCATCCGATCTGCATCTTAAAGTTGGGCAGCCACCAATCATCCGCGTGGGCGGCAGGCTCTTGAGGAGTGATTTCGATCTGCTCAATAGAGAGGATGTTCAACGTCTGGTCTTCTCTATTCTCACCCCCGAGCAGCGCAAAACGCTAGAGCAGACTTATGAGTTGGATTGCAGTTACGGAGTGGAAGGGCTGGGCCGCTTCCGTGTCAATGTATTCAAAGATAGAGGAGTTTATGCTGCTGCATTACGCACAATTGCCACCCGCGTCCCCACGATTGATGATCTCGGGCTGCCACCAGTTGTAAAAGAGATAGCACACAAGCCCAGAGGGATGGTGCTTGTTACCGGACCGACCGGATCAGGCAAATCAACCACTCTGGCAGCTATGATCGACTGGATCAATGAGAATCGTTGCGAGCATATTCTTACTATTGAAGATCCCATTGAGTTTATCCATAGCAATAAGAAGTCGGTTATTAGCCAGCGTGAGCTTGGTGCTGACACCAGGAGTTTCGAAAACGCGCTCCGGGCAGCGCTGCGGGAAGATCCAGACATTATCCTGGTAGGTGAAATGCGCGATCTGGAGACAGTGAGATTAGCTCTGACAGCAGCAGAGACAGGACACCTGGTATTAGCAACTCTGCATACCTCTTCGGCTGCTCAGACAATCGACCGGGTTGTTGATGTATTCCCGCCTGCCCAGCAGCAACAGGTACGCGTCATGCTCTCCAATGGTCTGGTGTCAGTATTGAGTCAGACGCTTCTTCCTCGCCTGGCACAGCAGTACGGTAGCAGCCCGACTACTAGAGGAAGAGTCCTGGCACTGGAAGTTATGATGAATACGTCAGCTATAGCTAACTTGATCAGGGAGTCAAAAACTGCTCAGATTTATTCAGCTATACAGATGGGTGGTGCTCTTGGGATGCAAACACTTGAGTCGCATCTGGCCCGTCTGGTTAAAGAGGGTCTAGTCGCTTATGAAGAGGCTCTTGCTAAGACAAGCAGACCTGAAGACTTTCAGCGCCTGGTAGGAATCCAGGTGCAGCCATGTGTTAGCGTACCAGGTACGAGATAAAATGTTTTTGACGACCCGACGCAGGAGGCGAGGGATGGAAGGAGACGAGTGACAGCGAAGGCGAGGGCGGCGATGAGCCGTCCGAGGCGGAGCGTCTGGTCGCGCGGACGAGCCGACGGAGGAGGCGAGGGAGCGCTTATATATGGAATTTCTCTATCGAATCAAAGATGATGCCGGGCGAATTCAAGAGGCTTTTGCTCAAGCTGATTCGCCAGCAGCTCTTAAGGCTCGGCTGGTAGCGCGCGGACTTAATGTTGTCGATGTTAGACTACGCAGTGGTAGCAGCAGCACCGCTGGAATGTTTCAGCGCTTAAACGAAGCGATGGAACAGATTCGGCTGCGAGATATGGTGGTCTTCTCGCGGCAGTTCTCAGCTATGGTAGGGGCTGGGGTTGCTATGCTCAGGGCGCTCACTATTATGGTTGAGCAGTGCGAGAATCCCAAGCTCAAAAGAACTTTGGATTCTGTGCGCAGAGGGGTTGAGTCTGGACTGTCGCTCTCCGATACGATGAGCAGGCATCCTCAAGTTTTTGACAAGCTATATGTCTCTATGGTTCGTGCCGGCGAGGCTGGCGGCATCCTTGATGATGTTCTCAAGAGGCTGGCTGAGTTTCTTGAATCCAGGGCCCGGCTTACTGCCAAGGTGCAATCAGCCATGGTCTATCCATCAGTCGTATTGGCAGTGGCTGTCATTGTCTTCTGGGCAATGCTGACTTTTATTCTGCCTGTATTTCAAAACATCTTCAAATCTGTGGGTGGCGAACTTCCTGCCTATACTCAATTTCTCCTCAATCTTTCTCAGTTTATGCGCTCTATCTGGATGGCTTTATTTGCAGTGGCAATGGTAGCAGCAGTGTGGGGGCTCAAGAGCTGGTATGGTACTGACCAGGGGCGCCTGCAGATAGATGGCTTACTTTTGAGGTTACCAGTTTTTGGAGACCTGATTAAGAAAGTTGCTGTGGCCAGATTTAGCCGTACTTTCGGAACGTTGGTCCGTTCTGGAGTACCGATGCTTTCGGCACTTGATGTTGTCAAAGATACAGCTGGCAATGCTGTTATAGCTTTGTCTGTGGATAAGGTGAGCTTGGAAGTCAGGCAGGGTGGTAGCATCTCCAAACCGCTGTCAAAAGATCCTAATTTCCCACCGATGGTGACCCAGATGGTCGCGGTCGGGGAAGAAACAGGCAGGTTGGACGAGATGTTGGAGAAGATTGCTGATTTTTATGATGTCGAAGTTGAAAATGCTGTAGAGGCGCTCACTTCAATACTGGAACCAATAATGGTGGTCGGTATAGGCGGTATAGTAGGTTCAGTTGTAGTTGGCATGTACCTGCCTATCTTTACAGTAATCAATCAGATCCGCTGATGTGATTTAATTTGTACTGGCAGCTTGGCAGCCGGCCGATCTTTAGGAGGCTGCTGGGAAGGAGTGGCATGCGTCATAATTATGGATGTCTTGGCTTTCGCCAATCTGTTATTTGCCATAGAATAGTGAATAATTGGACATAGGCAACCAGTAGTAGTTAAGTGAGCATGCAAGCAAAAGAAGTGACCGAAAGTGTGAATAACGGCTCTGCGCCGGAGATGGACAGAGGTCAAGATCAAGTCCACAGTTGGCTCTGTGATTATGCCAAAGGGCGTGACCCGTCGTTGCGCGATGCCATTATTCAGTCTGCTTTGCCGCTTGTGAAGCGGATTGCTTACGGACTGGCACGCCGGTCGACTGACCCGGTCGAAGATCTTATTCAGGTCGGTTCAATCGGTCTCATCAAAGCGGTTGATCAATTTAAACCTGACGCTGGGGCCAAATTTCAAACTTATGCTACCCATTTAATTACAGGTGAAATACGCCACTATCTGCGTGACAAAACAGCAATGATTCGTGCCCCACGCGAGTTGCAGGAGCTGTCTTTCAGGATTAACCGGCTGGTGCAAAATCTCACCGCCCGGCTGGGTCGTGAGCCGAGCGATGCTGAAATTGCCGGCGAGTTGCAGATTCCGGTCAGCCGAGTTAGCGAGGCTTATGAGGTCGACCGCAGACGTACTCTTATCTCCTTAGATCAGGCACTATCTAATGATGTAGGCAGCGAGCAGTCGCTAATAGACACACTTGTAGATGGCAAGTATCAGAGCAATCAGATAGCCAAGGAAGACCGCTTTATGCTGGCCGAAGCAATCAAGCAGTTGCGTGAAGGGCTCAAAGAGGTTGTTCAACTCACCTTTTACGAAGACCTCAGCCAGACTGAAGTGGCCAGGCGGCTTGGAATTTCGCAAATGCAAGTCTCTCGGCGCTTGCGTTCTGCTGTCAATGAGCTGCAGCGGATTATTAATCAAACCAAGAAGCAAAGTGGGCAAGCGGAAAAGAAGTCATGATCAGTCCGGTTATTGTTACCGAACACTTGACTAAAGATCATATGAGCCACTTCCTCCGCAAGCGGTTCAGAGCGCTCGATGGGCTTACGCTATCAGTGGACAGGTCGGAAACCTATGGGCTCATCGGGCTTAACGGCGCTGGAAAGACAACTACGCTCAAGCTTCTCCTCGGCTTATTGAAGCCCACTAGCGGAAGCGTGTCAGTGCTTGGCTCCCCGGGCGGTGCTCAGCAAACATTGCGCAAGATAGGCTTCCTTCCGGAGAGTCCTCATTTTTACTCTTATCTCACCGGGGCTGAGTTTCTTGATTTCTCCGGGAAAGTGTTCGGGCTTACTAAAGTTGAGTGCAAGGAGAGAGCTGCCGACCTGCTAAAAATGGTGTCGCTGACTGAGGCAGCCAAAACAGCCATCGGGAAGTACTCCAAAGGTATGATGCAACGTCTGGGCATTGCTCAATCCCTTATAAACGATCCTGAGATAATCTTCTGGGATGAGCCGACATCCGGACTGGACCCTATTGGACGGCGCGATGTCCGCATGATCTTGCTTAAGCTGAAGGAGCAGGGAAAGACTATCTTTTTGAATTCACACCTCCTGCCTGATGTTAATGAGGTCTGTGACCGCGTCGGCGTGCTGCATAGGGGGCGCCTGGTAGGGACAGATAAAATTTCCAGCATTACAGGTGGCGGCAGCTATCAAGATTTAGAAGCCTACTTCCTTGAGTGTATAAGTAGTTCTGAGGTCAAGGTATGAACGCTGTTCTGGCAATTGCTCTCAACACATACCGTGAGACAGTGCGAGATCGTGTGCTTTATGCTTTTGTCTTCTTTGCTTTTGTCTTGACATTGGCGGGAATACTGCTCGGCTCAATCTCAGTTGGGCAAGATCTGCGCATTCTGGAAGATTTGGGACTGGCAACAATAGCTTTTATCGGCGGCATTATCGCTATTTTTGTCGGCACCAGCCTTGTATATAAGGAAATTGAGAGACGTACGATCTATTTAATTGTCACTAAGCCGATAGCTCGCTGGCAGTTTATTGCAGGGAAGTATTTTGGGCTGGCTCTGTGCGTTTTTGTAGTCACTCTCGCTATGGGGTCCTTCCTTCTGGCAACTGTTTATGTGGTTTCGCCCGGACACATTATCAACTCTCTCCTCTTGGAGTCTCTGGTTTTTATCTACCTGGAACTAATTTTTATTACAGCTGTTGCTACCTTCTTCTCTACCTTTGCTACACCTGTGATGAGTGTTGTATTTACACTGGCTTTCTGGTTGATTGGGCATATGGGGCAGTCGTTGCGCCAGCTGGGACACCTGTCAGCTTCAACAACTGTTGCAAAGTTTTTTGATGCTATCTACTGGCTTGTGCCTGACCTGTCCAGGCTTACTACTGTGCGAGCTGATCTGATGTATGGGCGGCAACCAGATGCGGAGCTTCTTTTTTACCTGGTAAGTTACACTGCCGCCTACATTATTCTTCTGCTGAGCTTCGCAACAGTCGTGGCTGAGAGGCGAGAGTATCAATGATCGATCAGCGTGCCTGATAATCTAACTCAGCTATACTCATATTGATTCGAATGTGTGTACTCAGTGATCTGTCAATCAGCCAGGCTGTAAAGTGGCGGTGCGGATGATTACTGCGCCCATTTTGCTTTTGGGCAAAGTGGTGTATTTTAACAGTGTATTGATGTCATCGTTGCTAGAAGCAAGACAACTAGAAAGATCTATTCAGGCTTTAAACAGTATGGCAATCCATTCGCTTGGACTTGATCTTATGGCGGCAGTTGTCGGACTTGTTGTCGGCAGCTTCTTAAATGTTCTCTCTTTGCGGACTCTGTCTGGAGAGTCCATTCTCTGGCCTCCTTCACATTGTCAGCATTGCCGGAAGAGCTTACTTCTCTGGGACAATATACCTATTGTCTCCTACCTACTGCTCAAAGGGCGTTGCCGGTACTGTCAGGCGCTTATCTCCTGGCAGTATCCTGCGGTCGAGGCAGCTACAGCTGTTAGCTTCTTCGTACTGGTTGAACTTTTTGGTGCTACTTGGCAGGCTGCTGGAATGGCGGTGTTTGTCTCCACTCTCATTGCTGTCACAGTAACAGACTTACGCGAAAAGCTCATTCCGCACGACATTACTTATCCGTCTTTACTTGTTGGCATCGGCTTTTCCAGTTTTGTCCGCAACGATCTTTTAGGAGCGATGGCAGGAATTGGAGTCAGCTATATACTGTTTGACTTTCTCGCTCATTATGGACTGAAGCTTTACCTCCGTTATCATCTCCCACAGGTGGCGGCAGCAGATGATAATGACAACGCTTCCACCAGCTCATTGCAGCCGGATGTGGTGGAAGAGGTTGAGGAGATAGAAGTTATGGGCGGCGGAGATGCTGTGCTGTCAGCTGTCATTGCTGCTTATCTTGGCTGGCAGCGCCTCTTGGCAGCGCTGCTGGTCGGCTTTCTCATTGGGACCATTGCCGGGGTCGTACTCCTTATTGTCGAGATGCGTAAGGCGGGGATATTGGGACAGGTAGTGCGTCCTGCCTTGGCTGGTGTCATACTCGGCTTCTCTGCCCTTGGACTGACCACCCTTGTTCTGTCGGCTGCTTGCGGGCTGCCGTTTTTGCCCTGGCTGCAGTTCGGTTTGCTTGGTGCTGCCGGAGGTGGGCTTATTGGGGTAGTATCAATAGGTACGAGGGTTTCTAAGCCGTTTCCGTTTGGTCCAGCGCTGGCGGCAGGCGGGGTGACAGCAATTTTCTGGAATCCGCTTGGCTGCCTTCTGGGCAGTGGGGCATAATTGCATTTATAGATTTCTGTGAAAGGATAGCTGCCGTGTTCGGTTTTGGTAAAAAGAAAGGACATACTCTGGGACTGGACATAACCAGCTCCAGTATTACAGTTGCGCAAGTCGAGAAGACAAAACTGGGATGTGAACTGACTCGTTATGCAAGTATTGCCTCGCCACCTAATACAGTTCGAGAAGGACTTATAGCTGATCCTGAGACGGTTGGTGCAGTGGTTCAAGAGTGTATTATGCAGGCTGGTGTTGCCGCCAGCGGCAGTCCACCTGTGGTCAATACTGTTGTGCCTGGACAGTCTGTTGTTATCCGTTTGATGCCTGTACCGATCGGTATGCCACCGGATGAGCTGGCTGATGTCGTCACTCAGGAAGCCATTAATCATGTGCCTTTCCCGCTCAAGGAAGCCAATCTCGACTGGTCGATTATGCCGACTACAGAGCGTACAGATCCAGACGGGGTCAGGCGTGTAGATGTCATCCTTGCTGCAATTCAAAAGACGCTTGTTGACAGCTACTGGCGTATGTGCGAGTCAGCCGGAGTAAGTTTGGGGCGGCTGGATATCTCATCCTTTGCAACAATAAGAGCGTTGAGCTTTGCCGGCTATTTAGACCAGAGCGATCAGCTCATTATGTCGGTCAACATCAGGCAAGAAGCTACTGATATTAGCTTGATACGCAACGGTATGCCGCTTTTTACCAGGTCGGTGCTGCTTGGTCTGGAGACGCTTGGTGAGGCTGTGGCGCGCAGTCTAGACACCTCTTTCGATGACGCAGTCCGTATGCTGCCTAGCATCCAGCTGTTCGGCATGGCAAGTGTGGATCAGCGCACCGGGCAAGCTGCACAAATTGTGCGCACTGTATTTGGTGATATCACAGACGAAGTTGGTCGCTCGCTCGAGTTTTACCGGTCCCAAGTTGGTGAAGTGAAGATAGATCAAATTGTCTTGTGCGGCCCTGCCTGTCGGGTGCCTCAGCTGGACGAGTTTATGTCAAATAGGCTCAACATACCGAGTACTCTGGCCAATCCATTGCGTACACTGGCTGCTGGCTCCACTGCAGTGCCGGAAGGTACAGCAGCTATGGAGACTATGGTAACCGGCTGCGCAGTAGATCCTGCCTGGGCTCCTGTTATTACAGTTGATCTCGATCTTAATAAGGAAGGGCCGTCAGCTGGAGCGCTTGAGGGGCTGGCAGCTCGTCCTACTGTGCGCATTGTGGAAGAGGAGACACCGTGGTTCTTACCGGCTTTTGGCGGCGGTGTCGTTGCAGCAATTGTTGTCGGTGGGTTGTGGCTCTATTTTTCTCAATTCGATGCTCCTCATAAGGAAGCTGAAGTCAATCGCCTGGTCATTCAAATAGGTGATGAGAAGAAGCAGCTCACTTGCCTGGCTAAATTGCGAGAAGATAATGCGCTCTTGTTGAAAAAAAAGCTGCTCTTTGATGGGATTGTTAGATACGGACATCCGTGGGCGTCTGTACTGCAAACAATTGCTGACAGTACCCCAGAGGGGGTGCAGCTGAAGAAAGTGACAGTTTTAAGTACGACTGTCAAGATTGAAGGACAGGCAGCTGATTTTGCCAAAATATCAGTTCTGGCAGTTAGTTTAGGAGAGTCGCCATTTTTTTCTGCCTCGTCAATCTCTGCCGCTAAGCGAGATATTCAGGGCGATCCGCGTGTTATCGGTTTTACAGTCACGGCACATCTTCAAACGGCGGCAATTCCTGGACAGGCAGCTGCTGAGCAGCCAAGGGCAAGCATGCGCTAAAGTGAGGTTGAGATGCAGGCGAGAGAGAAGATTATCCTGAGCGTTGCCGGCTACCTGATTGCTTTGGCGCTCTGGTTTACACTGGCATCCCCACTGCTAAGCGATGTGCAGACAAAAAGTGAAAATCTGACTAGCAAGACTAAGGAATATATTGAGCTCAAGACAAAGCTAGCTGAATTTAGCCAGCTGGAGGCGGCTCACCGCAGTCTTGAGGAGGAGATCGCTAAGTTAAGGGGTTCTGTTCCTAAGAGTCCTGATGTAGACATCTTGATGATTGATCTCGAGAAGATGTGTCTTGGGTCTGGACTTGACCTGGTTTCGCTCGAAGAACCGGACAAGGAGAAGTTGCGACATGTCGAAGCTGCAGAAGAGGCTCTAGTTCCTCAAAAAATGAGTGTCTCAACAGCGGGCAAGGCTTTGGCGCCGTCCAAGGCACAGGCTGCTGGCGACAAAGGCAAAGCCAGTCCGGCTGTTGAAACAGGGCTGCTTAAGCAGTTTTTGCTGGTGAATGCTCAGGGGAGCTATGCTGGATGTGTGGAACTGATGAGAAAGCTGGAAGCATATCAGCGAGTCATTGAAATTAGTCAGATCGAAGTTGGTTTTACAGGTGAGGGCAGGGAGAAGAAAGAAGCAGATTCAGGACAGCTCAAAATCTCTTTTCTCGTTACTGCTTACTATCTGCCTTGAGGTATTGAAGTAATGGATGATGACCGGAAAACAAGACCTATCTCCCCAAGTCACGGTGCACCTCTGCGTACGCGGGTGTTGCTGCTCATCCTTGCTGGAGTGCTTCTTGCTGGTGGAGTCTCAATCTGGGTTAATGAGTTGCAACGCAAGGAAGAACCAGTCGGCATAGCTGCTCACTTAAAGCATCCTCACACTGTATCTAAAAGCGTACCTGCGGGAACCAGCGGAGATCGTGTCGGCTCAAAAGGCATCGCAGTTACCAGTCTGACGCAGGTTAGAGGCGGCTCTTGTGGTGTTCTGCCTGCGGTGACTGCAGTCGGGATAGCAGGGCAGCAGGCAGCTCAGCCGGGGACACACCTACACAGCCAGCAGCTGTTAACAGCCCAGGCTGGCAGTCCGATTGGCGGCGGTAGGGAGAAGGTCAAAGTATCTGGTCAAAGCTTGACAGCTGGGGTGGCGCAAGTAAATCCAGCTGCTGCTCTCGGTGGTACTGCCAGCGGTGCAACTGCTAAAAATGCAACAACTGTCGTCTCCTCTAGAGTAGCTTCTCCTGGTGGTCCAGCAGCACAGGCAAATACACCTTTAGCTGCAGCAAAGTCGATTCCATCGACAGCAAGGCTGGTGGCTGCTGCCGATGCGCGGGCTGCTGCCAGACGCAATGATCCGTATGCTCCTTTGCGTGAACTTAAACCGTTCCCGACCTCTGGGTCAAAATTGTCTGAGGGAGGAACTGGGAAAGTAGAATCAAAACTGTCAAAAGGTGCTGCCGGATTGATACCACCTCCGCCACCAGGAAATAGTGCTGGATTGACACTACCCCCACCACCAGGGAATAGTGTTGGGCTGGCATCACCGCCAGGAGCCGACCTCACCGCCGCAGAGTTGCCTGCACCACCTCCTAAGCCTTCTCTGTCTGGCAAGCTGACACTGGTAGCCATTGTTGCAGACAGAGCAATTCTGACCTTCTGTGATCGTGGAATGGTCCGCGATAATAGATGGCCTGAAACAATCACTCTTGGCCCGGGCGAACAGTTTGAATCGGTGAGCCTGGTAAGCATTAGCGGTGACAATGTAACACTTGAAGAAGATGGTGAACGTTGCGTCAAAACGCTCGCATTAATAAAGTAGCCTGCAGCCGGAGCAGCTCAACGCTGACTATCTATGTGATCTGGTAAGGATGGCAGAGTAGTCTTGAGGAGTATTGACATTAAAGTAAGCAGGCAGATCCGATCTATTGGCTAGATCATCGGGGTAAGGAAAAAGCTTGACTGCCACTCCGGATAGGAATGTACCGACCTTCTGTTGTCCGGAGAAGAGTGATTCTTCCATCGGTTTGATGCAATTCTTGGAGTAAATCCCCAGCAACGGCTCCACTCCTGTCTTATGAGAGAGTACAAGGACATCTGTGTCATGACGGTGTGCAGCCATCTGCCGGATTAATCGTCCGTTAACAAGAGGCATATTGCACGGGATAACAAAGGCGTAAGGATGAGCAGCTACAAGAAGTCCGGAGAGGATACCACCGAGCGGACCGCGATAAGGGAGGATATCTTTAACTACGGCATCGGTGAGATGTGAAAAAGACTCAGGTTCATTTGTCACCAGATACACTTCGCTAAACATTTCGCGACTGACAGACAGTAGATGCTCTACCAAAGTGGTGCCTCCGAAAGAAAGGAACTCTTTCGGACGCCCCATTCGCCGGCTGCGTCCGCCGGCAAGGACAAGACCTGTGATCGGCAACGGCAGGAGCTCACGTGTTGCCGACTCGATAATCCCTGTTATCTTGTTGCCGGGTCTCTGCTCGCAGATGACTGATGTCGAGGCTCCGTGATAACTGTCCTTGAGCATGTTCTGACTTCCTTATTCTCCGCGATAAACAGGTGTGCGTTTTTCAGCAAATGCAGTCAATCTTTCCAGCCTATCCTTATTTGATTCGCGAGCACGGCTGGACAGGCGCGCTTTCAAATATCTGCCTGGAAGCTCCTTGCTTAGCAGCTTTTGAGCCAGAGCTCCGCAGTCAACAAGTTTTTCCAGGTCTACCCCTGTTTTGATTCCGCAGCCATGCAGAAGGTTGACCAGATCTTCAGTGGCGATGTTGCCGGCAGCTCCTGGAGCATCTGGGCAGCCGCCAATTCCTACTCGATGCTTCATCTGTTTTCAGCTCCGTCTCCGGTGCCTGCATACAGCAGCATGCTGCCAATCGGACCCAAACGCCAACCTCACCGTTATTCTTGCCACTGTTTACCTTAAGGCGCTAATGATTGCACAGCTTTATGTTAGCAAAGTGCATGCAGGCAAAGATGACTGTTGTTTTAGGTTGGGACTGCTTATCTAAATAAGTTCTTGAGCGCCTCGTTAATACTGCGAAGATGATCTTCACCTGGCTCGTTTGGAGGGACTGCTTCTTGAACAGTTGCCGGTGGAGATGGTTCGGCAGGTTGGTCGGGAGGAGCCGACTTGGGTGGTGATTCAGCAGGTTCACCGTCTGACGCCAGCTCAGACAGAGACTCAGCAGCCTGATCTGGTGGTGCCGACTGTTGCAGAGAGTCTGTATCCTGGTCGAGTGGTGGCTCGGACATAGCCTGGTCAGGCGGCGATTCGGGCAACACATCAGAAGAAGCTTCTTGTGTCCAACCAGCACCCCATGCAGCTGCTGGCTCAGGTGGAGCATCTGTAGCCCATGGCTGAGCTGGTTCAATTGGAGGTGGTGTGGCAGCTGGTGGCTGTGTATATGTCTGCTCAGAAGTGAGCTTCCTCTCAGCTCTTCTTTCTGCGGGGGCTAGCTTCCCGCGCTCAGGGAGGGAAGCGGACTGGAAAGCTTTCGTCTGTTCAAGACTGGATGGGCTTGCAGCACGCGATGCAGCTGTTTTGGCATTCTTGCCAAATATGGAAGAGGTAGCCCTTGGTGTTGCTGTCTCTTTTTCGCCCTTGGGCTGGGCGGCACCAGAGGGAGGTTGAACTGCTTTCCCTTTTATCAGTCCGCTGGCTGGTGGTGCTGCTGCAGGAGGACTGGAGGGTACTCCTGGTGTTGGCTTGCTTTTAGAAGGTCGCTTGCCTGGCTGTGCCTCTGGATAACTCTCTTCCAGCCCGGTGCAGTAACGCTCCCGCATAGACAGAATTTTCTCTCTGTCTTGCGCCGCGGACACAAGTCGTTCACGACACTCCTCCACTTGCAAACCTAGCTGCTGAATCTGATCCTCCACAGCTTGCATCTCCTCGTGAAGAAGCTGCTCTTGCTCGACCATCTGTTCGAGGACCTGTTTGAGTGTGTCGGGGTTAAAGGGGGACATGGCTGATAATCTCTTTCCAAAGGTGGGAAAACTAACACTATACCTAACAACTTATTACCACCTGGAGAGCAATTTAACCAGGGTATCGATCAGGGATGCAAATTTGGCATACCAACAAGCGCAGCTGGCGGTTGAGAGCTGCCTTGAACTATCGGCTGGCAGGGTATAGACCGGCAGCTGTGCCTCGTTGCAGACAATAAGATCAACTCTTACTGCTGCAGGTAGCGCACCAGTTGGCTGTACTCGTTGAGATCGGCTAAAACCTGCTGCAGGTCCAAGCCATCGGCATAAACATGGATAAGCGGTTCTACCGGATCAGGGAGGGTGAGTACCCAGTGATCAGGGTGTGTTTGCACTTTCACTCCATCCATAAGCTCCATGGGTCGATCTTGATGTTTCTCGACCAGAAGGCGCATCACCCTTCCTTTGCGCTCCCAGGGGCAATGGACTGAATCGACCCGGTAGACCAATTGTGGCAGCTCTGAGACCGCCTGGTGCATGCTTCTGCCCTGATAAGTAAGATGTTCAAGCACCTGTCCAGTAGCTAACATGGCGTCATAACCGTTTTGGAACTCAGGGAAGATAAAGCAGCCGTTAGCACTGCCTCCCAAGACAGCTTCAGGCAGACGTGCAGTAGTGTTGCCAATCTCTGTCTCTGCAGCTTTACAGCGCACGACTTTGCAACCATGCAGTGCAGCAATTCGTTCAACCACCGAGCTGGCAGTAACAGGGACAACTATAGATCGGCCTGGCTTGTCGCGCAGAATAATATCAGCTACCACTGCCAGAAGCAGCTCACCTCTAATAATCTGTCCCATCTCGTCAATGACTGTAATCTGCTCGCCGTTGCGGCCAATCTGAATGCCCAGATCTGCTTTTAAGGCCTTAACCACATCTGCAAGCTGCTTGCGCATAGTGATGCGCTCTTCCTGCCTGGACGGAATAGCTCGAATTGATGCATTGAGCACTATAGTTTCAATGCCGAGTTGGCCGAGCAGGTCAGGCAAAATAACGCCAGTCTCAGCCATAGCATAATCAACTACCACCTTAGGCTGGCGTGTAGTTAGCGATCCGCTTTTAGTCATGCGAGTGAAGTTGGCACCAGGCACAACACAGAACGGCACTTTGTCGGCTTCGAATACCTGCCCCTTGGTGTAATTTAAGAATTCAGCCATATAATACTCGCGTACTCGGCTGGGATAAGTGATGGCGCCAATGTCAGCAGGCAAGCAACGCGGGAAGTCCTTCTTGAAGAAGTTAGCTTCAATTTTGCGCTCCATCGCTTTTGTTATAGCAATACCATCTTTGTCGAAAAACTCGATGGAAACCTTATCAGTCTCCCGTTGTGAAACGCGAACATGAATCAAGCCAGCTGCGCGCGAAGTCTTGACAAAAAATCTGGAAATTGGTTGTGAAATTGCTTCAAGGTTTTGAACTTCGACCCCTACCGCCATTAGCCCGGAGATAATGGCACGGCTCACCATCCGGCTTATCGACCAGTAATCCCGGCTTACCAGTACCGGTCCGTTCTTGATGGTAGCTCCATAAGCAGCTGCGAGAGAGACGGCAAATTCTGGTGTAATCTCAACATTTGCCAGACCAACAACGCCGCGAGCACCAAATATGGTGCGTGGTGCACGTGTTCCCCAGATTACGTCCTCGGTGACGCGCGCACCAGAATCTATAGTTTTGTTGGGCCAGATACGCACATCGGGGCTGATTGTAGCTTCCTGTCCTATTGATGTATTAGCACCAATTACTGCTCCTTCCAGCACTTCGGCTGAACGATGAATAGTAGCGTTATTGGTGATAATGCATGCTCGCAGTGATGCATGGTTGCTTACATAAGAGTTGGACCAGATGACAGGTCGCTTAAGGGTGACCTTTTCCTGAATAATGACGTGATCGCCTATTACTGTATGTGGACCGACAACTGCTTCGTCACCTATCCGGCAGCCTGTACCAATGAGAACTGGTGGCTCCAGCCTGGCTGTCTGGGCAATCTGAGTCCCTTCGCCGACCCAGATGCGGTCGCCCTGGGTCGGTCCTAAATCAACTTTGACCAAGCCGTCCAGGACGTCGTTGTGCGCCTGACGATACGCTTGCAAATTGCCTATATCGCACCAGTAACCGTCTGCCACATATCCGTAGAGCGGTTCGTTGCGCAGCAGCAGCAGAGGGAAAAGATCGTTGGAAAAATCCTGCTCGCGCCCCATAATGACATAAAGCATTACCTCCGGCTCTAGTATATAGATGCCGGTATTTGCTGTATCAGAAAAGATCTCGCTGGCGCTCGGCTTTTCAAGAAAACGCTGTATTCTGCCGTCGGGAGCTGTAATAACTACTCCGTAGTCCAGCGGGTTTTCCACGCGCTTGAGCACGATTGTTGCTTTTGACTTCTTCTCTTTGTGGAAGCGCACGGCTTCAGTCAAGTCTATATCAGTCAGGCAGTCTCCTGAAATTACCAGGAAAGTTGAGTCAAGCTCATCCTGAATTGCTTTGACGCAACCTGCTGTGCCTAGCGGTTTCCCTTCTTCTGTCGAGTACGTAATCCTGACACCAAAGTCGGAACCGTCGCCGAAGTAATCTTCAATTGCTTGCGGGAGATAGTGCAGTGTAAAAATGATGTCATTGAAGTCGTGCTGCCTCAGCAGGTTGACTATATGTTCGGCCATTGGTTTGTTGACGACAGGTACCATTGGCTTCGGCAGATGAGTGGTTAAAGGCCTGAGTCGAGTGCCGGAGCCACCGGCCATAATTACTGCCTTCACTGTTCACATCCTCCTCTTATAGTTCACCAGCAGCGGGGCGGTTCAACACCGGTTTCCCAGAACTCCTTGCCACCGGCACTGGTGGTCTGGAAGAAACACCTTCCGGACCAATTTCAGCAGCTTCAGCAAGGACTTGATCATAAACTTCCAGTGTGCGCTTGGCCAGGACTTTCCAATTGTAGATTGTGCGCACTTTCTCATAAGCGTCCAGCTGCAACTGTCTGGCCAGATCCGGATTCCTCAACACTTCAAGCAAACCCCAGGCCAGGCTGCCGGCATCGCCTGTGTATGTGGTAATGCCGGTCGTCATGTGTTCAACGAAGTCGGTTAATCCGCCGGTATCGGATGTGACTACAGGAACTCTTGCTGCCATCCCTTCCAGCGCTACGATACCAAACGGTTCGTACAGGCTGGGGATTGCCACTACATCCGATATCTTGTAGAGGCGGCGCAGATCAGCATCGCTCACATATCCCAAAAAGCTGACACGATCGGAGATGTTGAGAGCCGCGGCCTGGTGCTTGAGGTCATCAAGATAGCCGCCTGTGCCGACCATAATAAAACGGGTATTGGGAAAGTTGGACAAGATCTTTGGTGCCGCATGCAGTAAAACCTGCACACCTTTCTCGTAAACCATGCGCCCGACAAACAGTACTATCTTGTCAGTTGGGCTTGCATATTGCGCTCTCATCTGAGCAGGATCGAAGTCAAAATCAAAGATCTCAGGATTGGTACCATTCGGGATAATAACCATCTTGTCTGGCGGGACATGAAAGAGGTGCTGCAGTTCGGAGTGCATGTGGTGGCTGTTAACAATCACCTGCCAGGACTCAAAGGTCAGGCGCCACTCCAACTGGTGAATATAACGTTGCAGCTCGTTGTGTATCCCATGCATTCTTCCAGCTTCTGTAGCATGTATTGTGCTCACCAGAGGAATGCCAAAACCAGCTTTCATAACCCAGGCAGCATCAGTAACCATCCAGTCATGCGCATGCATGATTGAGAAAGGCGCCTTGTTGTGTAACTGAATAGCGTGGGTCAATAGTCCAAAATTAAGCCTGTTCACCCAGGTTAAGAAATCGGGTGTCGGGTCGGTAACTGTTTTTACCCGATGAATATTGACACCATCTTCGACGGCATGCTCGAGAGTATTGGGATGATCTGCCGTAACAACATGCACTTCGCAGCCTGTTGCAGCCATCTGTTTGGATAGTTCGGCCACTACTCGTGCCAGCCCGCCTATCACGCGCGGCGGGTATTCCCAGGACAGCATCAATACTCTTTTTTTCATATGCGCTCCATCTGTTGGTCCGGCTGCTTGCTGCGCGTTATTACGCTAAAAGCGGAGCTGCGCTCGGCGCCTCCGCCTCACTATCTTTTAGTACTGCCTGTTCAAGTAAACCTCCGCACACTCACTCACTAGCTAATGGGCGCATCATCAGAGACATTATCGCGCGTTTGGGGGTCGTTTTCCCTTTCAAAGCTGATTCCACCTGTTCGGCAATCGGCATGTCAATCCCCAGTTTCCGGGAGAGCTCACAGACAGCTTCAGCAGTGGGAATCCCTTCAGCCGTACCTCCTACCACCTTCTTGGCTTCTTCGCAGCTCAAGCCGCCAGCCATAGAGCGTCCCAGCTTGTAATTGCGAGAGAGCGGGCTCGTGCAGGTAGCAAAGAGATCTCCCATGCCCGACAACCCTGCCAGCGTGGTCTTTTGTGCGCCCAGTGCTGAGGAGAGCCTGATCATCTCGG
The DNA here is from genome assembly GCA_903835185.1 of uncultured bacterium. GTDB lineage: Bacteria > Cyanobacteriota > Vampirovibrionia > Obscuribacterales > Obscuribacteraceae > CAILLX01. The sequence continues at coordinate 54,298 of CAILLX010000165.1, forward strand.
CTAGTCCTCGCGTAAGCAGCGCTGCTTTAGCATTAGCACCAAGCTCCAGTCCATCGGAAACTCCTGCCGCAACAGCAATGATGTTCTTTAGTGTGCCGCCCAGTTCAACCCCAACCAGATCAGGGTTGGTATACATTCTCACAGTGGGCACGCTCAGCTCTTCTTGAACAAAAGCAGCTACAGGACCCATGTCGCTTCCTATTACAGAAGCAGTGGGCAGACCTTTTAATATTTCGCCTGCCAGGTTTGGACCTGACAAGGCACAAACAGGGAGGTGCGGAGCTATCTCTGTAATTACCTGTGACATCCGGTACAAAGTGGTTAGCTCAAGCCCCTTGGCAGCACTGACTAGAACTGGTAGCTTCCAGCTGCTGCCAGGTTTGTCCCGGCTGGGAGCTAGCGGGACCACCCGGGTAACCAGCTGCCGCATCGATTGCGAAGTGCAGCACAAAAGCACTATATCGGCTCCGTCGACTGCTTCTGCAAGATCGGCGATGATTTCTATCAAGACAGGCAGCTCGATGCGCAAAGGATGATTGAGGCGCCGGCGGCGCTTGAGCAGAGACACCTTTGCTGGTTCGTGGTCCCAGAGGGTAACCCGCCTGCCATGACTGGCCAAAAGCCAGGCTAGAGTGCCACCCCAAGAGCCGGCCCCGAGTACGGCTATCTTGACAGGGCTTTGTGCTTTTACATCTTCTGAAGACATTAGTTGCTGCCGGATCTGGATTACGATTGGCAATCTTAACGCTTTTTTGTCATCTCGATAGCGCTTACGAGAGCATTTTTTGTCACCGATGTACTTGGTTGGCAATCTGTTACTGCAAAAAACGTCCTCCGGCAGTTTCTTAATAGTGCGCAGGTGTATTTGCGGTGCAGACTATGCAGAGAAGCATCTTTTTCACCTGATTTTTTCCTGCCCGACTGCCTTTTGTGCCAGAACGATCAGTGTCGGTAAATTGTCGACTCTAAGCTGACCTGTTCTGCGCCGATTTCGAGGAAAGGGTGTGTGCTTCTGCTCTCAGCGGTCGGATACCCCAAAATAGTTTGAGCTCAAACTCGGGAATGTTTGCCACAAGAGCAGTTCAATAAAAATTTTAATATTTATCTCACCCAAATAGGTGAGATCTACAGATACTTACTTCGTATATACTTATATTATGGCTGGTTATCTGGGGGAGTTATAAATATTATGAACTGCAAAGGATTGCTGTCGGCAGTACTTATTTTCCATATGCTGGTCCCACCAGCAACACTGGCTCAAACGGTAAGCGCTTCAGCGGGCACGGCAACAGGAACTGGTGCTGTGAAGTCTGTGAACCTGGATCTCTCGTCTTCAGACAAGACAGTCACTGCCGGACATCTCGGCAACGCTCAAGCTGTGCAGATTGATGTGGGTGGCAACAAACAAACAGTGACACCAGGAATGGCGCTGACTGCTGCTGAGAGGCTGGCGGTGTTTCAAGTTATGCACACCGGGCAACAGTCCATCTTGCTTGGAGCTCAGGGCAATGCTGTTGGCGGCTCTTTCACAATTGGCTCAAGGTTGAGCCAGCATATAAGTAATCTCGTCATTCCTGCTGGTGTAACTGGAATAGATAATGCCAGCCGGTCATCGACTTTAAATCTAACAGGCAATCTTACCAATGGCGGCAATTTATATGTTCTTTCTACCAACCCGGCAATTAATTCGGCAACAATTAGTGCTGCCAATATTTTCAACCAGCAAGGTGCAGTGCTGTCGTCAATCTTGCCTGCCGGTGGCTTAAGCGGTATCACTGGAGCAATAACAAGCCTCAATCTGCAGTTAAATGCGATTCAAAACATTATTAATGCCGGAATTATTAGCAGCTCTGGCACTCTTACAGCTAGAGCTGGCGGCTCAATTATTAATGCCTTGCCGACAGGTGCGACAGGAGCAAGTCCCATTATGCAGGCGCTTAACAGCGTTAATCTGCAGGCTGCCAATATCGTTAATCAGGGCGTTATCACTTCGCAGTTGAGCAATATAAATGCAGTAACAGCTGCTCTGAACAATTCCGGCACTCTCAAGGCGCTGTCCGGGTCAATTCAGATTCAAAACACTTTAGCCAACCAGTTAGATGTGCACAACGTTTTAGGAACAATCATCGCCAGGGACAAGGTCCTGTTTGAAACACTGGGAACTGTTTTTGACGATAATCATAAGATCATTTCTAAAGCTAATCTAAGTCTTGATGGAGGCGATGTCTCTGCAGCTGGAATTGTCTTCCAGAGTCCTGAAGGCAGCATCAACATTAATGCCGGACGGTTGAGTGGTGAAGTGGACATATCTGGCGGAGAAGCCAACGTTAATGTGGCGGTAGGCAACCTCAACCTGGGGCAATTTGAAATTACGGGGGACCCGGTGATTTACCTGGGCACCGGCAATTTTACTTACAGTGGCGACATTTTCACGCAAGGTAATGTGTTTGCTGTCTCGACTCCGCAAGGTAGTATCAATATTACCGGAAATATAAACACTAGCCCAATTCTGTCTCAGGGCTCCGGCGGTGATGTAGTACTCCTTGCTGAAGGGCAGATTACAGTAAACGGTTCTATCGATACCAGCGGTCAAAGCGGTGCCGGAGGACAGGTTGTTGTTACAACCAATAACCTGGGCGGGCTGGCGAATGCAATTAGCCTGGGCAATATCATCACCTCAGGTACAGTTGGCGGCAACGTGCTTATTGCCAATACTGGATCTGTGGGGGATACAAGCACCGGCGCTATTAATGTTGGCACCATTGATACCAGTAGCTCGTCAACATCCGGACATGCTGGTGCAGTGTCCATTGTGGGCGCTGGTGCAATTAATGTAGGGGCATCGCGGGCAACCGGTGCGGTTATTAATACACAAGGAGTCGGCAGTTTACGCAGTGGCGGCATTTTTATATCCAGTGGCAATCCTAATCAAGGAGCAGTTGCGTCCAGTCCGGTAGCAATAGCCATTGGTGCTAGCGCCAATGTGGCACCGATTAGCACTGGCAGTGACGCAGCAGTCATTCTGCAAGCTGCTGGCGATATCCAGGTGGGCACTCAGCGTTACACAACTGCTGTGACTGCCTCTGGCACAACAGGCGGACTGGGTGTGTTTCCTCGAGTAACAAGTACTTTTACTGGCTTCCCGAGCGGTAGCGACTTAGCGGACTATCAGTTCACTATTACCCCGCAGGCTGCTCCAACATTTACAGATGGGAGAGGCACTTACCAGCTGGTGCCTGGCGGTTTTGCTACCCTCACCAGTTATCAGTCGTCAGGGACAAGTGTCAATTCGTCCATTAATACATCAGGGAATGTCACTTTTGATACTGGTGGCAACCCGTGGTTTCTTGCCACCCTGGTGATGCCGCAGGTGACAGTGGGCGGATCTGTCACTGCCATACCTGGTAGCACAGGCTCAGCCAGTGGCATCGCTATCGTGTCACACCAGACGCTGTCCCTAGCTACCGGAGCTCCAGGAAACACAGTTAGCTCTGCTGCCACTACTGGGGCTTCTGCACAACAAGGTGAGGTTTCTGGTGACCTGCTTCTAGTTGCCGGCGCCGGTACCGGCAATACGGGAGTTGTCATTGGTAGCGTTTCCCAGTTGACTGGCAGTCCGACCATAGTTGCCGGCAACAACAGCGCCACTGTCAGCGTGCCTGGAGGGAGAGTGCTTGTGGTTACCGCGCACGGTAACTTAACTGTGAACGGGGATATTGTTGCCAGCGGCACTGGAAGTGGAAATGCCGGTTCGGTAATGGTATTAGCACCGTATGTTCCCAGTGCTGAAAACACAGTGGTCCAGATTGGTAATGTCATGGCTGACAACGGTGTTCTCAACGGCGCTACTGCAAATGGCGGAGCCGTGGGAGTGTATGCCGGCAGCGACCTGGTGGTGGGTTCCATCAACACCAGTGCTTCCAGTGTTGGACAGAGCGCAGGTAGTCAGCATGCAGGCAATATAATTCTGGAAGCAGATAATACTGAATTTCTTATTACGTCTGGACCGGGAGCCATTACCAGTGGAAATCTCATTGCTTCTGGACTAAATAACGCTGCCGGTGGCAACATTCTTCTTGATAGCGGCAGCCAGATCTTTAATCTTGGTTCGCTGGTGACTCGCTCAACAACCGGTATTGGCGTGACATCGTGGTCCAATGACACCGGCGCAGCTGCCTCGGGTAATGTGTTGTTTGGCACTAACATGTTGGAATGTGTCAATAGCAGTAATCGGGTCGTTATTCCTTTATTTGGTGGAGTGGGAACGATTCTGCCTATGCCCACTGTTACCTTAGCCAGTGGTAGCGCTATCCTTCTTGATGGTACACGTAGTGATGCCACCAACTTTGTCATGCTAAATCTGCCTAATGTCACTGCCATTGGTGATGTCTCCACACAGAACCTCGGCAGCGGTAGAGCCGGTTCTGTTGTGCTTGTTGCTGCTACCGGGTTGACTACCGGACAAATAATTACCAGTGCTGCAGCCAACGATGCCGGCAGCATTTATCTTAATGCCGGTGCTTCCGGCAGCCTTAGCACTGCAAGCATAGAGTCCCTGGGTAGTGGCAACGGAAAGACTGGTGGCACTGTATTCTTAGTGTCCGGCAGTGGTTTCGTGCAAGTAGCCTCGGTAAATGCATCCGGATTAAGCGGGGCCGTGGGAGGATCTGTTTTCATAACAGCCGGAACGACTGTTACGGTGGGTAGCAATAGCCCGGACAGCCAGGGAATTTACGGCATATCCACATCCGGTACGGCAGGCGGTGGCTCTCTGACTTTGACAGCTGGACAGGCTGTGGTCAATGCCGCTGGTGCAACTTTCAACATTGATACATCATCAGTCGCCGGGGTCGGTGGTAATGTTACTATCGGTGTGGCAGGCAATAACGGTTCTGATTCCATCTCGCTTGGACCTGTTAATGCTCTGGGTTACATAAACACTTCAGGCACATCTGCAGGTTCGCTTGAGATAGTTTCAATAGACAGTGCAGATATGCCTGTCTCTATCGGAAGCATTACAGCTGTCGCATCCTCTCCAAACGGCAGCGGTGGGTCTGTAGGCATAGCGGTTCTTGGTCCGCTTTCAGTGGGAGCTATTGACACACGCAATATCAGCTCAACAGGTTTAGCTTCAGCTCGCTCAGGTGATGTTTTCCTCTCTTCTGGCAGCTCTGTGACGTTCTCCACCATTTCTGCCTACAGCAACCCGGGCTATCCAGGTAATGCTTCTGCCTCGGGTGAAGCCATTGTTATATCATCCGGCTCCATTACCTCCGGCTCGATCAATTGTGACGCTGGTCCATGCGGAGACATTTTTGCTTCGGTCGTCACCACCGCCACCGATCTTTCGGGTTTCTTCCCTGCTGCCGGCACTCCTGCCTACGCCCTTAATACCACTAACTCCTGGTCCAGTATCACTGTTACTCCAACTTCTATCTCCGGCTATAATCCCAGCGGCTTTACATCCATTACTGGCGACAATTGTTGCGATGGTGGCATAAGGTTCTACACGGGCGGTGATCCTAGACTCCTGGCTCCAATTCTTGTCCTCGGCTCTGCTAATATGACTTATGGCCGCAGCGATAACGGCTCTGTAGCCGACTCCTTCTCTATTGCTGCTGTCGGCAATATAAGCTTCAACAAGTATATTTATACAGCAGGCTCAACTGCTGGTGGTAATCTCTCATTGCTGTCAGTTTCCGGCAGTATCAGTGTTAGCAATGACGGCTGGATTGCTACTTCTTATTATGGTGCTCCAAGCACTGCTTCTGCCGGCAACGTTTCGCTTCTGGCTCCTGCAGGTAGTATCTCTATGTGCTGCGGCAATTATTATGGCCATTCCATATATTCAACAGCTGGGCTTCATGGAGGCAACGTCGTAGTCGTTGCCGGCTCAGGAATTTCAATGAACTATGCAGTCAACGCTTCATCGGCTGCCACTGGTGGCAATGTTACCTTAGCTACAACCACTGGAAATATTTATTTGTACAATGGTAGTGGTTATGACTCCGGTCGTTTTATTGACACTATTAGCGGTTCCAGCAATGGTGGCAATATTTCAATCATTATCGGTCAAACAACTCTGTCCTCCTCAGGGAACGGCTATACAGGGCTTTACACTCCTGGCAACGATTTTTCTTCAGGTGATGAGCATTCTTTCAATACAAGCTCTAACCTTGGCAATGCAGGCAACATCTCGATAAGCATTCTTAGCGGACCAGAAGGGCAGTTTGGCAATGTCGGCGCCGCTGACCTCCTTCAGTTGGTCGCCACTTCTGGATCTGGGAATGGTGGCAACATTTCGGTCTTTGTTGGTGGCAACGTTAATCTTGGTATACCAGAGCACTCGTGTTGTGGCTACTGGGTCCATGGGGGGTGGCAGTTCAACGTATCTGGAGCCAATGGTGGCAATATATCGCTCTACTCGACCGGAGGCTTTGTTAACGAACGTGCCTCCTATGCCAATGCGTCGTCTTCTGGGCATGGTGGCACTATAACGATGATGTCTGCTACTGGCTCAATTGATACTAACTACATTCAAGCCCTGGGGGGAACCATCGGGGGAACAGTATTACTGCAGGCACCATCTGGTTTTGTCACAGTCTGTTGCTGGGTGCCTACACAGGGCATGATTGCTGCCACAGGCTCTATCAAGGGTGGTAATGTGACAGTGACGGCCGGTACTGGCATCTCAATGCAAAATGAAATCAACA
>CAILLX010000166.1 GCA_903835185.1 uncultured bacterium
AGACTCTATTAGAGCCTATGCGATGCATGTCCAGTGGATGCTAAACCCTTATACTGTCAGCTCGGGACATACACTAAATTCTTGCCCGAACTTGTCTCAATCATCATAGACACAGAGGGCACCTGCACTGCCAGACTGTGATCCTCCAGACCAGGAGTTGCCGCTGGCACCGCCGTCGCCGCCGACACCGTTGCTGCCGCTGGCGCCGCTTTCTCCAGAGCTATATCCCCAGCCACCAGCTCCGCCGTAACCACCAGCACCAACTTCCTTGAAGCCTCCACCCGCACCCCCGCCACCAGCGCCATATTGGCCAGCACCACCACCGCCGCCGCCACCATAGAAACCACCGCCACCGCCATCTCCAGCGCCAGGACTATCCATTCCATCTCCCCTGCCGCCGCTGCCACCACCACCGCCTCCCAGGCTTCCGCCGCCACCGCCGCCGTGGAAAGTCCAATTGGATGTGTTGTAACCTGCAGTGCCGCCATTTCCGCCACTAGCGGCAAGAATTGGACCAGCCACAATTACATCAGAGCTAGTAGAAATGGTGATAATGTTGGCACTGCCGCCAGCGCCGCCGCTTCCGCCGCCGCCCATCCATCCGGAGCCGCCACCACCGCCACCACCACCACCAGATGAATTAATGTCTCCATTGATGGTGATGAGCCCAGCTGAAGTGGATGTGACCGAAATCATGCCGCCAATTCCGCCTGCACCACCAGCGCCACCGCTGGACCAGCCGCTGCCTATGCCACCACCACCTCCACCGCCAAAGGCTCTCAGATATCCTGTCGTAATAGCGCCAGGAGCAGAAATTACAATGCTGCCACCATCTCCTCCGTTGCCACCATCTCCACCGCTACCACCAGTGCCACCGAGACCAGAGGTATTTATGCCTGCCACATCGATGGTTCCAGCCGAGTTGCTGCCAGCTCCGGCTTGAAGCCGGACGACTCCCGAATTGCTTGTCAGGCTTATTGTGGCAAGAGATATGTCGCCCCCTGTCCCACTTGAGTTATAGCCGGCTGTGATAGTAATGTTGCCGCCAGTGGCGCCGGGGGTAATGTTGCTGGCATCGATAGTATTGGCTGGGTTGCTGGCAGTGATATTGCCAGCAGCCAGGATATCGATCGACGACATGGCGGTGATATTGGAACCGAGAGTAATGTTGCCGGAGGCTGCGGTCAGTGACATTGAGTTTGCGCTTAATGTATTACCTATACTGATGGCATCGCTGCCAGCTGTGGCAGACCCTGTTATCTGTATTGCTCCACTTGCCGTTATAGCCTGTCTTAACGTTATCGTGGACCCTATTAAGGTAAGGGCGCCCACATCTATGCTTCCTGTTGCTGCTGTAGTTATGGCTCCTGTGTAGCTTCCAGGCTGAGCGCTAAAGGATCCTGCAGTGACAGTTCCATTTAGTACAGTGACGGTGCCACTTGTCAGCGGAGCTGAACCACTTATCGAGACTGCTCCATTGGTCAGACCGGTAGTCGAAATACTGCTTATTGTCACACCGCCCTGTCCAATGATTGTGACACTGCCGCCGGCGCCGGAGGGGGCATTAGCAGTAATGGGACCCAAACTCACGGAGCCGCTGCTTGCTACTGCCAGGATACTACCGGCGTTGGTTGAGCTTGAACTTGTATTGATGGACACCCCGGCAAGATTTATAGAACCCCCAGAGGTTGATGGGTTACCGAGCGTATAGGTAGTTAGTTTATCGAAATTCACTTGCCCAGATGTCGGGGGTGAGAAGTCATAGCCGGCAATAATGGTAAGGCTTCCGCTATTTCCTAATGGGCCGGAAAGGTCAATCGATGTTATGGCATTGCTTCCAGTTGCTGTGACGTCGCCAGAAGCTATGATAGCCAACGGGCAACCGTTGGTCGTAAGAATCAAATCGCCGAAGTTGGCTAAATTGACGGAACCATGCCAGTAAGCAATGGTGCCTGAATATATTGATGGTATCCACTCGAGCGGATTGCCGGAAAGCGTTCCATAGCCGGTCTGGTTAGCGTGCATTACGGGAGAGGTCACGACAACAGCATAATTTCCGGTCACGGTTATTCCGTTATCAACAACAACAGTTTGATTTCTGCCGAAAGCATTAATATAGGTAGTGCTCAAGAAAGCCTGATTGCCAGTAAATTCTATTCTATTGGAGGTTAAACCGGATCTTGTAGCTGTGAGGTTGATGGTACCCGACCCAGCTGCCATTGTGCCACCACCAGTAATAAACAGGTTGGTGCCAGCAGTACTTGCAATATTTATGTTGCCGTTGTTGGCAACAAATTTGTTCGAATTATTGACTGTTAAATCCTGTCCGGACAAACCGTTTACAGTAATTGATGAGCCGGTAATTCGGGTTGTGTTAATGAGCTGAGTGGTGGTAAATGTGATGTCACCTGCTCGTAGAGGACTGTTTACAGTTATGCCGCCGCTTGTTGCCGTATCCGTAACAGACAAAGCTCCCGCATTGGAAAAGCCAGTAAGTATTACTGGTGCCGAATCAGAAACATATACATTCCCGATAGCCTGGACAACAAGAGTAGGAACATTAGCCAAAATGGCATTAGAGCTGCTGCCAAGATTGCCACCAGTTGAGAAGAGACTAAGATTGTTTCCAGAGATTGTGCCGAACGATTGACTAATTGTGCTGGTACCTAATGCATAAAGACTTACATTACCAGTAGTGCCTCCGCTAGCTGCGTTGGTGCTAGTATTTCCATTAAAGGTAATTCCGTTTGTTAGATTTGCAACAACTAAATTGTAACCATTATTCTGCGGGCCACCACCGCTATTGTCTGCGGTTAAGCCTGACAAATAGATGCCTCCCGCGCTGACTATAGGAACTAATGTCCGGCTATCGCCACCAAGGTCAAGTGAGATTGCAACTGAGTTTCCTGTCTCAGAAGCACCTATGGCAGTATAAACACCAGGCAATATGGTCACAGAACTGGGTGTGACTGTTAGGGTTGTGTCTGACGTAATCGCAGTGGGTCCAGAGCCATAAAACAGGTTTGCATTAACCAAAGAACCCGAGGTTATACCTGAAGAGTTGTTGGCGCCTAAGAATATGTTACCAGCGGTACTGCCTGATACATTGATGGAACCAGTAGAAACTGCATCCTCTGAAGTTGAGCCGGAAGAAATAAAGACATTGCCAGCCAGCGAGGAGGCGCCTCCGCCAGATGCGTTAATGTTATTGACGGCAATTGTGCCGGATGCAACTAACGCTACAGAGCCTGAAAGGCTGTTCGATTGGATTGCTCCGTAAGTATACGTTTGCACATCGCCAAGCGATATGTTGCCTTGTAAGCTAACCAATATGATATTCCCACCGGACACGTCTCCGTACGCATTAATATAGCTGCAAGAGATATCTGAACCTGCCACCAATGTCACTGCTCCTCCAGTGCGAGCGTCATAATATTGTTGCCAACCATAAGGATATATCGTAGCGTAACTATCAATACCACCAGTAGAGATCGTTGATCCTGCTGTAAGTGTCACTGCACCTGCAGCTGCACACATCATCCCAGCACTAGAATTTATATTTCCTGTGGAAATACTGGAGCCAGCTGTTATGGTTATTGCTCCGCCTGCATTGGGGCTACCAAAAAATGGACCCATAACATTGGTTGAGGAATTAATATCACCAGTAACGATGTTAGCGCCTCCCAGTATGGTTATTGCTCCTCCATCACAAAAAACACCTGAGGTATTAATAGGTCCAGTAGAAATGTCGGCCGTTGCCTTTAATATCACCGCTCCACCAATCATATCGGACGTATTGATATAGCCTGTAGAGATGCCTGAACCTGCTGCCAGTGTTACTGCAGCTCCATAAGCACCACTAGAGCCACCACCAGTATTTCCGCATCCCGTATCAATATTACCGGTGGTGATGCTGGAGCCTGATGTAAGTGTTACCAAGCCTTTATTAGCAAACATACCGTCGTCAGTACTGGTGTCGATATCGCCAGTGACGATGGTTGAACCTGCCGTTAGCAACACCGCTCCCCCGCTCCAGGTAGTGCCATTATGAGTATTCCAACCATTACCCCGATTATTTGAATTGATGTAGCTGGTTTGGATAGTCGAACCGGCTGTTAGTGAAACTGTGCCTGGATTGGCATAAACACAACAACTGTTGTTGTAATCGTAAACATAAACATTTGAGTTGACATAGTTGGTGATGATGCTGGAGCCTGCTTTGAGTGTCACGTCACCTGCAATGGCATAAACACCAGCGCAACAGTAATTCCAACCATTATAATGAGAATTGGCATTGGAAGCATTTGAGACAATATAACCGGTAGAAATGGTGGTGCCTGCTGTAAGAGTAACTGCTCCGGAAAAAACGTAATGATCAGTATCACCCAAGTCGTTGCCCCATTGACCACTAGCAAAGGCACTTGAATCGATATAAGAGGTAGATATGTTGGAGCCTGCCGTAAGTGTCACTGCCCCTGCATTAAGGAAATCCGGTGGAGCACCAATTGCCGTGACGGTTGACTTGATATAGCCAGTAGAGATATTGGCGCCTGCTGTAAGTATCACTGCCCCTGCATTAATATTTCCATTACCACTTGCAATGACACTAGAGTCAATATTGCCCGTAGATATGTTGGAGCCTGCCGTAAGTGTCACTGTTCCTCCATTTCCACTATTGTTGCTTGTGTTTATACTTCCAAGAATCTGCAAGCTGCCAGCGGAGCTGACTGTTATGTTGTAGGGTCCGGAGATACCGGTCCCTGACATGTCAGCAACTGTTGTGTTGGATGATGAGGACAGAGTCATGTCTCCACCAATACTAATGGTGCCGTTTGTGAATATGCCAACATTGCGTGCAGCAACCGTAATGGCGCCGCTTGTGGTGAGTCCTCCAGTAAGCACGAGAGCCAGGTTGGCAGAAGTGGCATGAATGCCTGATGAAACATATAAGGAGGTCCCACTGCTATCGGTAGCACCTATGTTTATTGGTGCCAGCATCTGTGTGTTGCCTCCCATATCGATTGTTAAACTGGTTGCTGACTGCCAAGCCTGGTAACCACCCGGAGATATATTGATAGCGCTGGGGTCTGTAGTAACAGTAACAGTTGCCGGAAGAGTTGCGGAAGGAGTATATGCGTATATGAGAGATTGACCAGGATTGTGCCCAGATTGCATCAAGTCGTTGGTTTGATAAGTTATTGAAGTGACCGAATTATTCGACGCTCCAGCAAGAAGAATAATGTTTCCTGCGGTTCCATTGTTACCTGTCGCACTTGTATTGATGCTGCAAGGAGAACAATTAATTGCCTCGCCAGCACCAGTGGTTGTTATCCCACTAGAAATAAAGACACCGCCGCCAAAGCCAGAATTTTCGTTAGCTTGAGCACTAATGGTACCCAGTATGGTTATTTGACCTGGGGACACAATTGCCACAGGTCCGGCCGAACCATTGTCACCAAGAGCATCGGTGATTATTGAATCAGACACATTCACACCCTGGGATGCAATAGACGAATTGACCAGTTGTACAAGTCCACCACTTGCACCGGAGGTGTTAATTTGGCCGATAGTCAGTGTCGTCGAGTTGCCACTGTTGCCAGTCAATACTACAAGCGAGCCCCCAGTGCCCACGGTGGCTGATGAGTTGATGCTTCCGGCAGTTACTCCGCTGACCGCATTTAATAGAACATCTCCTCCAGATGTTTCAATATCTCCTATTGAGAGAGAGCCACTATTTATGGATCCGCTATGAGCAAGAAGTGAAACATTTTTATTGACGGTATAAATGCTTATACTGCCAAGCGCGACATTGCCACCAGGAACGCTAAACCCATTTATAGCCAGTGTGCTCCCATTAAAGGATGCGTTAAAGCCCGCGGCAAGTGTAATGGTACCGGTTAAAGAAAGTCTGTTGCCAAACGATGATGAATTGTGTGTGGTGATACTGCCTGAACTGATGACAGTTAAGTTGTTTACTCCTGTGACTGCTTCCAGGGCTATGTCATTGGCAGTTAAGCCACCTGTATTGTTGAGTAGAATGTTTGCCGTGGCGCCGGTAGCGGAAGCAGTGAGTGCCCCGGCGGCATTGCCTGTAGTAAGATTGACTCTTTGTATATCGGCAGGTGAAACGTCGGTGAGGGCAATGTTTAGTAAGCCTGTTATCAAGGAACCACCGGTCGCTTCGTTAATGGCGTCACCAGCAGCTGAAGTAGAAAGGTCAATTTCGCTGGCTGTTACATAGCCACCAATCGTAATCTTATGTGCGTTGGAAGCTGTCAGGCTGAGCGATCCTGCTCCCAGGGCGATTGCTGTTGACGATGTTGAGATATCGTTGTCGGCAGTCAGTGCCAGCGAGCCCGGGCTGCTTATGTTCAGCATGGTCGGGTTTCCTGAGCTTCCTGTACCTGTAATAATGTTAGCTCCTCCACCCCAGGACAGAGTCTCAGCTGTATTTCCGAGCGTAACGGATAGTACACCGGCAGTGTTGACCGCGCCTGTACCGCCGATTGTGCCAGTTGGGGATGTTACAAGTAAAATGCCACCGTTGGTCGTGACGGAACCGGTAATAATGATGTTGGTGCCGGTCAGTGAAAGAGTACCTGAGAATGAGGATGAATCGTGGATGGTGACATTGCGGGCACCGGTGATTGTCAGGTCGTTTATGCCGGTGAATCGATTTAAGGCTATGTCGTGTGCAGTTGAATTACTAGTATTGCTGAGTAGAATGTTGGCTATGGCTCCGGCAGCTGATCCAGTCAGTGCGCCGATGGCATTGCTACCGGTAAGGTCGGCTGTTTGTACATCGGCAGGCGTGGTATTGGTGAATCCGACATATAGAAACGCGGTAGTGAGAGAAGCGCCTGGCGATTGATGGATAGCGGTACCAGTAGCTGAAGCAGAAAGGTCAATTTCGCTGGCTGTGACATTGCCGCCAATCGTAATGCCATGCGAATCCGAAGCTGTCAGGCTCAACGACCCCGCTCCCAAAACTATTGCTGTTGACGAAGTGAATATGTCATTGTCTGCCGTTACAGCCAGGGAGGAGAGCCGGCTTATGGTCAATGTAGCAACATGCCCAGGATCAGCTCCTGCACCAGTGCCTGTGCTGATGATTCCCCCGCCCACAGGGGTTAATGTCTCGTTTGCACTTCCCAGCGTAACAGATAACAGTCCTGCAGTTGCTACTGAGCCTACGCCGCCTATTGTGCCAGTGTCTGATGTTGCAAGCATAATGCCACCATTGGCTATGACTGAACTGGTAATAGTTATACTATGGGAGCAGGATGCGTTCAGGCTAAACGATCCGCCTCCAAGAGCAATGGCTGTTGGCGAAGTTGATATATCGTTTCCTGCAGTAACTGCCAACGAACCTGCATTGCTTATATTCAAGGTGGCGGCATGAGCAGGATCGGCACCAGCACCGGAGCCTATAATGACGCTTCCCCCTCCCACCGATGGCAAGGTTTCATTCATGTTCCCCAGTGTAACAGATAACAGTCCAGCAGTTGCTACTGAGCCTACGCCGCCTATTGTGCCAGTGCCTGATGTTGCAAGCGCAATGCCACCATTGGCTGTGACCGAACCAGTCATATTGATGCTGATGTCGGAATCTGCTGCCACTGACAACGATCCGAAACCTAAATCCAGTGGATTGAATTGTATGATGCCGGTCTGTGTGTGTATCGTGACCGAGCCACCTGCAGTGGTCAATGTGGGGTCTTCAGTGCCAGCAGCAACTAGTTGTGCTGTACTGCTCCGTGTTCCGGACCCACCAATGGTTCCTACTGTAGTGACGATAATCGTGAAGCCACCAGCCACAAATCCGATAGTTCCACCTGTGGATGTCAGGCTTACCGGCGTCGTACCTAACATTATTGAATCGGCTGATTGCATAACAATGGAGCCGGTTCCTAACGATGTGAGACTGATAGTGCCAGCAGTACCGCCGCTGGCTGGGGCAGGGTTTGAGCTTATATTGCCACTTAAGGTAATTCCGTTTGTGCCACCGCTTATCAAAGATACGTTGTAACCATTATTCTCGGCTCCGCTGCCGCTATTGTCTGCCGTAAAACCTGACAGATAAATATCTCCTGTACTAGCTACAGGTACTAACGTCCGACTGTCTGCACCAAGGTCTAGAGTCAATGCGACAGGAGTCGCAGAGGTACCAATACCGGTGTAAATACCAGGGCTAATGGTTACTGAAGATGAGTTGACTGTTAAAGTTGTATTGGTTGCAATAAATGAGATGTCTTGGTGGTAGAACAAGAATGGATCGGGAGTGAAGGCGCCAGATTGTGAGCTTGACGTAGAAAATGCAATATTGGCATTTGAAGAGCTGGAAGATCCATTTATTCCAGCGATATTGGCTCCCAGGAATATTTGACCACTGGTACCGCTTGCTGCGGCACTGGTATCGATGTTGCCGGTAGAAATAGCAAGTCCTGAGGTTGCTCCTGACGAGATAAAGACATTACCAGCCAGAGAAGATGATCCACTGGCATATGTGATGATGTCTGAAGTGGTAGTTATTGTTCCGAAAGCCTCAAAGGCAACAGAGCCCGACACGGCGCCAGATCCAGTAGAGTAGGCTTGTATACTCGAGCCGTTAGAATTCCAGCCATTTAAATTGCCGTGACCTATTGAAATATTTCCTCCAAGACTAATTAGTTCAACTTTTCCAGCAATATTACGGCTATATGAAACTATGCTGCCATTGACAGAGATATTGGAGCCGGACACAAGCGTCACTGTTCCTCCATTACCGCCCATGGCGCGGGGTCCGCCCCAAGTACCCACAGAGCTAGCTGAGTCAATAGGACCAGTAGTGATGCTTGAACCAGCCTTTAACGTTACTGCCCCGCCAGTTCCAAAATCCTCATTGTACCCAGCGTATATTCCATTCCAATCCCAATAATCAGATCCAGTCCAAATGTAACCACAACTGATGCTAGAACCTGCAGTAAGCGTTACTGCTCCACCACTATGTCCCTCATAAAAGCGCAAATCAATAGGACCAGTAGTGATGCTGGAACCTGCCGTTAATGTCACTGCACCTCCACTACCGGTGCGATCTGGATATTCGCCGTAACATACCCAGCCACCATAAGCCGCGTCAATATAACCGGTAGTAATACTGTTGCCTGCTGTAAGTGTTACTGTGGCACCGGTCGCGCCCGCAGCGCAAGTACCAGTAAATTCAATGGTACTGGTCGTGATATCAGAACCAGCCGTGAGTGTTACTGAGCCAGCTGTTCCTGACCCACTCCTTGAATCAATGGTACTGGTCGTGATATTCGAGCCAGCAGTGAGTGTAACTGACCCTCCGGTACCTGTGGCACCGGAGTGAATATAGCCAGTGATGATTCCGGAGCTAGCATTTAGTGTCACTGCTCCGCCGGTACTGTCAGCAGTACCAGAGAACATACCCTGTCCAGAACCAGTGGAGGAGATATTGCCAGTATGGATGCTGGAGCCAGCTGTTAAAGTCACTGCTGCACCATGACCAGTACCGCTATTGAAAGTGTAAAAGTCAAAAACACCTGCAAAGCTCGAGTCGATATCACCAGTTGTGATGTCGGAGCCGGCCGTCAGAGTTACCGCCCCTCCGCTATCGGTGCTTCCCGCACTTGAACTAGACGAGTTAATCTGTCCGACGGAAATAGATGCAGCGTTTCCACTCATACTGTTGCCGGCTAACGCTAAAACTGCTCCGCCGCTGCCCACAGTGGAAGAGGTATTAATATTCCCTGTCGAGATGCCATTCGGAGCAATAATCTGCAAGGAACCACCGTTCGACGTGGTGCTTGCTGTTGAGATGGAACCGGTAGTTGCATAGCTACCACCTTGTAAATTGACGTCTGAGCCTGCAGTGGTAATTGAGCCTGTGGTGATAGAGCCAAGCTGTCCGGCTGTTGTGATGAAGGCTCCATTCACTACACCATCTGTGACTGTCATTCCCGACGGCTCGATAGCAGGGGAGGCATTTTGTATATTCACTGTGCCTGTGCCATTGGCACCACCAGAGGTATTAATCGCGCCAGTTGTGACAGCATTACCGTTGGTGCCAATACCGCCGGACAGGATGAATACATTGCCATTGCTGCCTGAACCGTTACCACCTGTTGTTACGGTCACTGAAGCCGGCAAAGTAATAGTCCCGGCGTTTGCACCACTTGTACCAGTACCAGTGAAAGCCACCAGAGTTATGTTGCCACCGTTGCTACTGGTTGCTGTGCTGCTGGAGCTTAATGAGCTGACTGCTATGCCAGAGCCTGATACAGTGCCCGCCAGGTCGATGTAACCGCCTGATGACGACGCGCCACTTATAGTGAGAGTGGATATTGTGTCTTCATTGACCTGAGAGCCACCGCTGCCGTCTGTTGTGAACGAGGCTCCAGCAATAAGTGTAATATTCCCACCGTTGCCACTGCTCGAGCTTGTATTAATGATTCCTGCGCCTGATGCAGTCGTGATGTTTCCTTTGGCCACTATTGCAAGATTTTGACCAGAATAGGTGAGGTCACTAGCAATAACTACGTCTCCGGAATCGTTGTAAAAAGTCGGGTCGCCAGTCAAAGACATATTCCCCAGTAGCAAATTTGGGGTATGAGTCATCACATGGGCCGTTGAGCCGGTCATATTGAGGCTGCCGCTGAGCTCAGACACGCTGACGTTCATGTTGCGCCCATAAAAATTTAGCTCTCTTGCCGAAAGGTTTCCCCCGCTTACGGTGATGTTAGCCAGTTCTGTCGTGAGCTGATCTCGTATATTAATTGCACCGCGCAGGGCTGCCAGGGTTCCTCCGGCATTATTTATAATGATGTTCTGTGCCGCCTGGGAAGCAATGTTGATGTTGCCTGCCAGCGAGCTGATTGCTCCAGTGTTGACAAGGTTGCCTGTGCCGGATAGCAGGTTGAGATTGCCCATTGCTTGCATGATTGGAGCCGGACCAGCAATACCGGCAGGCAGGCTGTTAACGATTGAGCCGCCGGCTGCAATCGTTAGAGAGCCGGCGCTCTTGATAATGCCGGCATTGATAATATTGTTGATTGCGTTCAGGTTTAAACTCAGGTTTGAAACAGCGCCGGCAAAGCCAGCCAGTACACCGGCAGGAAGTACAGAAGACAACAGAGCGCCAGTCTGGTTGCTGATGTTAGCTGCGCTAATCGTTGCAGTTGTAATTGTAGGGTTGGTGGATACTACGTAAAATGTTCCGGCGTTTGTCAGATTACCGGAAAGATTAAATGTGGAAGTTTTGCTCACATTGCCGATTGCTGTCACGCCGGTGGGGATGACCAGGTTGTTCACAAACTGGCTCATCCTTGGACTGATAACAAAGCTGCCTCCTATTGCACTACCGTTCGCTCCAAGCTGAATCATCTGCTGTCCTGTTCTTGCAATTTGAGACACTGCAATGCGTTCAGCTGGTGTAAGCAAAGTACCGGCAGTAATTGTTTTAGATGTCCCAGCTTCCAAGACGGTCATTGGAGCATTGTGGTGGTTCACAACAGCAGCAGTGGTTGAAGACAGGTCGAGATTAACGGTGTGGGGTGCAGTGCTGTGGCTCGACCAGACTGCCGAGTGGTTATGGGCTGATTGGACTGGCGCAGTCGCACTTTGGGCTCCGCTAACGCTCGCAGCTTGCTGGGCGCACGCTGCAAGCGGCATATAAACAGTAGATAGAAGAAAGAAGCAAGCAATTAGACTTGCCCCCCACCTTGTGGAGAGCCGCCGGCTCGCGAATTTCATTTAGCCCCCTATGATCCAGAATGGATCGTTCTACCAGATAGTGGCAAACGGGAGACCTGGTTCAAAAATCTATTGAGTACTAAGGAACACACTGCTTAACAATCCGAGACTTTTGAAGTCAAGTAAGTCGCTTGCAACTGGCCAACGCACATATTTATTCTATTTGTCTTTTCCCCACATGTATATATAGTTATCATATACCACGGTTGACATTTTGCGTAACATTACTATCTGCCGATAGTGCACTGTCTGTTGTAAACGGCGCCTGGGCATGAACAGTTGAGCATACATAGAGCAGCTCTTTTTTGCCATTGGATTCCATGGCTACATAAGCATGGCGTTGATAAGTAGGCGCATATTGCAATGTGAGGCGATAGACGTGTCTAGGCTTGCCGTAGATACCTGCAGCTCCGAGCCACTGTCTGCACAGAAATGAGCGTGCGGCAGACATCCTTTGATCACCCATCTACAGTGCGAGTTGCATTCGCCACACATTGTGACTGTTGATGAACTGTTTCTCTGCTGTCCTTCGGGTTTTGGTCCAATTGTATGATGACAGCGGGCTCAAACAGGATGCAAAACAGCCACATGCAAGATGCTAACACTGAGACAATTTGGACTGCAGCAGCGAAGAATTTGTTCAAAAGGCTCTGGCAGTATCAGTACGAACGCTTTCCTCTGGCGCGGCATGGACTCTTGATTGCCATATTCAGCAGTGCTGGTGTCAGCCTGTCGACAATCCTGCGTCACAGCGATACAGCTTTTGGCTTATGTGTATATCTCGTTGCCTTTGTAAGCGCTTTACTTTTCTTTCTCGAGTTGCGCATAATCGATGAGTTTAAAGATTTTGATGAAGACAGTCGTTATCGTCCGTACCGACCGGTGCCGCGCGGGTTGGTCAGTTTGGGTGAGCTTCGCGATGTATTTTTTGCGTCTTGCCTGGTGCAGGCATTCCTTGCTGTGATGTTGTGTCCTGGACTTATTCCCAGTTTGTTGGCAGTCTGGATTTTCCTGGCGTTGTTGTCAAAAGAGTTTTTTCTCGGACCCTGGCTGAGGAGGCATCCAGTGGTTTATATGTCGAGCCATATGGCTATCCTGCCAGTTATTGACTATTACATAACGGCCTGCGAATGGCTTCCGCGCCGGCATGGGCCGCCTGTTGGTCTAGTCTGGTTTCTTGCTGTCAGTTTCTTTAATGGCATGGTAATTGAGATAGGCCGCAAACTGCGTGCACCTGAGGAGGAGGAGATGGGAGTGGATACTTATAGCTTTCTCTGGGGGCTGCCGCAGGCCACCATAATTTGGATGTGCATGATGCTTGTTACTGCAGGATTGGCAGTGGTGACAGCCTATCAATTTGGTCTGGAAAAACTCTTGTTGGCAATACTATGCATAGTACTCACAATCGCCGGTTTGCGTTCTGTGCATCTGGTGAGAGCAAAGAATGCAGGCACGGCAGGAAAGTTTGAAACCCTGGCTGGACTCTGGACCATCTGTCTCTATACCAATCTGGGGATTTTGCCGCTTATTTTCAAGCACTGGAGCTTGTCGTGAAGTACATAATCAGATCAACCGATAGTCATGATCGCCTTAGCACTGGTGGCAAAGCTACCTCGCTGGCTGGGCTTAAAAGCGGCGGATTCGCTGTGCCGGAGTGGTTTGTCATAACGCCAGATGCTTTTCTTGCTGGCTTGAGCGCTGCAGACAAGGAGGCATACTGCAGTATGCAAGCTTTGGCCATGCTCGGCAAGGATGAGCTTTGCTCAGTGCAAGAACTAATCGATGGATTTGTTGTTCCTGATGATTTACTGCATGAGCTAGACGAGGCAGTCGATCTTCTGGAGGGCAGGTTCTTTGCTGTACGCTCCTCCGGGATGGATGAAGATGGCAGCAAGCATTCTTGTGCCGGACAATTGGAGAGCTTTCTCTTTGTGCCTGGAGAAGAGATTAAAGCCAGGATGAAAGATGTCTGGCGCTCTGCCTTTAGTGCCCGTATTGTCGCTTACAGGAAGGAGCGAGGGCTGACATCGTTACCTTCGCTGCCAGCCGTCATTGTGCAAGAGATGGTCAATGCGTCTGCAGCCGGTGTTGCCTTCACCCGCGACCCGAACACAGGAGAGGTAGCTTGCATCATTGCCGCGACGCACGGGTTAGGGCAGGGACTCGTATCAGGAGAGATAGACGCTGATACATATATTGTGCGCAGTGACGCCACAGAGATACATGTGGTCAAGAAGCTCACAGCCTTGCAATTTGATGTTGAGGCAGCGCGGGGCATTGCCGCTGTTCCAATCGATGAGTTAAGCGCCCGCAAAGCCGCTCTTTCGAAGAGACAGATTGAAGACGTCGCAAATCTTGCCTACAGGGCGGAGCGATTCTTCGGCTGTCCGCAAGACGTAGAGTGGGCCGTAGCTGGCGACAGGCTCTATGTATTACAGTCGCGGCCCATAACCACCATTGGCGATGATGGCAAAATAAGGCAAGAGGAGTTGCGCATATTCGACAACAGCAACATCGGAGAAAGTTATAGCGGTGTAACCACTCCTTTGACGTTTACTTTTGCTCGCAGCGCCTATGAGGCTGTGTACCGTCAGTTTCTTAAACTGATGCTTGTCCCCGACCGCAGGCTGGCTGCCAATGAGCAGGTTTTTCCCCATATGATCGCCCTGGTGCGGGGGCGCATATATTACAACTTAGTCAACTGGTATCGAGTGCTTGCCATGCTCCCGGGATACAAAAGCAACCGTTCCTTTATGGAGCAGATGATGGGTGTAAAGAAGAGACTGCCTGAGGAAGTCACTATCGGGCAAGCAGGCAGCTCAACTCCACTTGATCTGGTGGTGGATGTATTTTCATCCCTGTTCAGTCTTTGTGGACTCTTCATCAACTATGCCTGTCTGAGCAGGAAGATGACAGCGTTTTATCAGCGCTTGAATCGTGCGCTTGCTCCGGTGGAGCTCTCTGAAATGAGCCTGGATGAGCTTATGGCATACTATCGCCGGCTGGAGTCACAGCTCTTGCGCAAGTGGGATGCGCCCATTATCAACGATTTCTTCGCGATGATTTATTTTGGTGTTTTGCGCAAACTGACTGTTGTCTGGTGCAGAGATACAAACAGCAGTCTGCAAAACGACCTGTTAAGCGGGACTGGCAAGATTATCAGCGCTGAGCCGGCCAGGCGCATCAGGCAGATGGCTGGTCTGGTCGCTCAAGACGAAGAACTTAGCAGCTTGCTATCGAAGGCGAGCCAGTCTGAAGTGGAAAGAGTTATTTCGCGCTGGACAGAGTTCAAGCAGCTGTATGACGAGTACCTGCTCAGGTTCGGCGACCGCTGTCTGGGTGAGCTCAAGCTGGAAAGCTATACTCTTGTGGATGACGCGTTGCCTCTTCTAAGATCTGTCGGGCAAATGTCGCGGCGGCTGCGGAACGGAGAAAGGACAGTGAGCAGGTCCGGTATGCTTAGCCGCCGCCGGGCAGAGCGACGCGCATACCAGGCGATAGGCAGGAATCCGTTCAAGCGTGCCGTATTTGCTCTGGTGCTCCATAATGCGCGCCAGGCAGTGCGTAACAGAGAGAATTTACGTTTCGAGCGGACACGTGTCTTTGGCGTAGTGCGGAAGATTTTCTTGCAAATCGGACGGCGGCTGGGAGAACAAGGGCTTTTAGCCGACAGCCGAGATGTCTTCTATTTGCAACTGGACGAGATCATGGACCATATCGAGGGCACCAGAGCTTCGGGTGGCTGGAAAGAATTGGTCTTGGTGCGCAAGCATGAGTTCGATTTGTATGCACTCGACAAGGATCCGCCTGATCGCATGGAGGTGCGTGGATCGATCAATCTGACCTTGCCCTCGAATCTGCTGCCTGCAGAACATCCAGATGCAGATGCGCAACAGTGCGAATTTAGAGGGCTTGCCTGCTCCCCGGGCGTGGTAAAGGGACGTGTCCGTGTGGTTGTGGATCCCAAGGATGCATGTCTTGAGCCAGGCGATATTCTGGTAGCTAAACGGACCGATCCGGGCTGGATTACTCTTTTCCCGGCAGCCGCAGGGCTGCTGGTCGAGCACGGGAGTGTGCTTTCGCACGTAGCGATAGTAGCGCGCGAACTGGGACTCCCTGCGATTCTCTCCATTCCTCACCTGACCGAGGTGTTACGCAACGGCGATTTCGTAGAACTAAACGGCGCAACAGGCATTGTGCGGCGCCTGAACCAGCTGCCTGTCGAGGCGCACTGTGAGGCAATATGATCAGTCAGTATAGCGTGCAAGCTTCTTCGTCTGGGCAGCGCCGCGCAGCAGCACCGGGCAGTATTTTTTCTCGAACTGGAACAGGCGGTCAGTGGCCGTTGCTCAGGTATGCGCAGTGTTGGGAGGATGCCGATGTTCTTCTCGAATCAATGAATGTACGTAGCGGCGATGTTTTGTTGTCGATTGCTTCAGGTGGAGAAAATACTCTTGCTTTATTGGCATGTTCACCAGGAAAGGTTATTGCCGTTGATCAGAATCCGGCGCAGCTGTGCTGTTTGCAATTAAAGGCAAGTGCTTTTCGCAATTTGAGTTATGATGAGCTACTTGTATTCATGGGCTCACGTCATGCTTTAGCAGGGGAGCGTCAGAGCCTTTACCGTGGACTGCGGGCGGATCTTGATCCTGCCTGCGCTCGCTATTTCGACGAGCATCCGGACATGATAGGGCAAGGTATAAGTTCGCAAGGAAAATTCGAGAGTTACTTCGCTCTTTTCCGTAAGTTCGTCTTGCCGCTTATTCACAACGTAAGCACAGTTGGACGGTTGTTTGCTGGGCAGACGCTTGAGCAGCGGCGCAGGTTCTATGATGAGGTGTGGAACACACCAGCATGGCGCCTGATGTTTCGCATCTTCTTCTCGCGACAGGTGATGGGACTGGCAGGACGCGCCCCTGAGCTGTTCAAATATGTGGAAGGTCCGACTGCGGAGCGCATACTGGAGCGCGTACACCTTGGTCTCACTGAAATTGATACACGTGATAATCCTTATCTACAGTGGATACTGTTTGGCCGACATCTGTCGGCGTTGCCTTTTGCCTTGCGTCCAGAGAATTTCCAGGCCATCAGGCGAAACCTGGATGCTCTTACGTTGAAATGTTCCACAATTGACGCTTGCCTGGACACTCTGAACGATTGCAGCCTTAACGGTTGTAACTTGAGCGATATATTCGAATATATGAGCGCTGAGGAGTATGTGGCGCTGCTGAGAAAATTATGCCAGAAGACTGTCTCGGGGGGCAGATTGGTCTATTGGAACATGCTTGTTCCCCGGCGCAGTCCTCCTGTACTGCACCAAGATCTAATTGTGATGATTGACATTGCCTCTCAATGCCAGAGAAGAGATAAAGCTTTTTTTTACAGCCAGTTTGTTGTTGAGGAGGTTGCCTGATGGTCTCGGCTTGGATGGGAATAATATTCGTGCTAGCGATCCTGCTGGGATTGATGCCGGCTCTGCGCTGGTATGAAGGCAAGAGCCATCCACATCCAGAAGTGCTGCGCAAGCTGCTGCATGTCATTATGGGCAGTGTTAGTATCAGTTTTCCCTGGCTGTTTCATGAGGTCTGGCCAATATGGGTGCTTGCTGTCTCAAGTGCGACGTTCCTGGCGCTAGTAAAGCGTTGGCTGCCTCTGCGCAGCAGATTTGCCTCAATAGTTTGTTCAATAAAAAGGAAAACATATGGGGAGTTCTGTTTTCCTCTGGCAGTAGCAATGCTATTTACAGTGGCACATGCACAGCCTATTTTTTACTGCATTTCACTTTCTATTCTTGCTCTTGGCGATGCATTGGCAGCGCTAATTGGTATTTTTTATGGCAAGCACAAGTACACCACTTCGGATGGATTAAAGACGATTGAAGGCTCATTCTGCTTTTTTGTGGTGAGCGCCTTTGCCACTTATGGCGGCTTGGTGCTCAGCGGTACCAACTTTGCGCCAGCTCTGGCTATCGCCTGTCTTCTCGGTTGCCTGGTGACTGCTTTTGAGGCCATCGCCTGGCAGGGGTTAGACAATCTCTTTATACCGTTGTCCGCTTTTGCCCTGTTGAAGACGTTGGCAAATGAGCCTTTGGATATATTGGCGCAGCAGCTTGCTATTGCAGTCTTGCTGCTCACGGCGAGTATGTTCTGGCGAGTACGCACTACACTTGACGACGGAGCTGCCCTTGGTGCAGGCTTATTTTGTTACGTGAGTTGGGCTGTAGGTGGATTTCCCTGGCTGCTTCCACCGCTTACAGCTTTCGTATTGCATTCGTTGCTTATGCCGCGCAAATTCCGGCGTAACATGCTCCATACCCATTCGATTCACCAGGTAGTCTGGGTTGCTTCGGTCGGTTTTCTCTGGCTCTTTATGGCGAAGATGCTTGATGCTCCGCTGCTTCTAATCCCATACACCTTAAGTTATGCAATTCATACAAGTTTGATAGGATGTGCTCATGTTTGCCGGACACAAAGGTCTGGAAGGTATAACAATAAGGTCATGGTCTACGTTCCTATGGTGACCTGTACCTGTTTCTTCCTGCCTGTGCTTGTCTTGAATGGGCTGGGACAAGCGACGCTCACCGGCACTTTGCTGGCAGCACCATTTGTGTATACCGGCACGTTAGCTTTCTGCCTCTGGTACCGCCGTACAGGCGAGACGTTTTCGGCGACATCTCGCTGGGCTATGCAAACCTGCGTAGTGGCGCTCTCGTCTGCCGTGGGACTCGTATCCATACTCATTTACTAGGGTGGAGGGATCATGCAAGCAGATGTTCAGCAGAATAACTTGAGCAAACCCTGGCATACCGACTGTGTTAGCAGGGACGAAAAGCAGCTCGGTGACGATGCTCTCATTGAAGAGATTGCTTTCAGGAAAGAGCCGGTCCAGTTTGAAGTTGCCTGGCAGATACCTCCAGGTGTGAAACCTGTAGAAGAGTTGCCTGAGGCGCTCATTGACGGTGATTCTCCGGATGCGGTGTTGCGTCTTTCTGACTCCGGCAGGTTGGCTGCACGTTGCTCACTCTGGTGGTCTGGGACACCCGTCTGTCTTGGAAGAAAGACAGGTTATATTGGCCATTATGCAGCTTCCGATGATAAGGTGTCCGCTCGCCTGCTTGATAATGCTTGTCAGCTGCTCCAGACGGCTGGCGCAGAGCAAGCCATTGGACCGGTGGATGGTTCTACATGGAGGAGATACCGTTTTATCACTTCATCTGACGAAACACCGCCCTATTTCCTGGAACCTACCAATCCTCCAGATTGCGCAGAGCAGTGGCGCAAAAGCGGTTTTACCACTTTTGCGCGCTACTTCTCCTCGCTGTCAGATCTGCAAATTGCGAAAGCGGCCGATGTTGGTGCTCTTGAACAGCGGTTACGCTGCGAGGGTGTTAGCATTCGTCCTTTTGAGATGTCCGCTTTCCGGGCGGAATTGCAGCGTTTATTCAGGGTCTGCATGGAAAGCTTTGCCGGCAACCTGCTTTATGCTCCTATCGCTGAAGAGGAATTCATGAGGCAATACGAAAAATTACGCTCGGTGATTGTGCCGGAGCTCGCACTGGTTGCAGAACGCAACAATCAGCCAGTGGGATTCGTTCTTGTGTTGCCTGATATAGAGAATGTTGACAGTCGCAGGCTTCCTGACACGGTGGTTCTGAAGACCCTGGCTCGTTTGCCGGGACGTGCGTTGCGCGGTCTTGGCGAGCTGCTTCTTGTCCGCGGGCAGGCAGCAGCCAGGCAGATGGGTTACAGCAAGATAATTCATGCGCTTATGCATGAAAGCAACAATTCAATTGTTTTGAGTAAGAAGTATGGCTCGCGAATCTTTCGTGAGTATCAACTGTTTGCCAGGGGGCTGGACTCATGAACGTTTATGAGACTTTATTGGAACAGACTCGGTTGTCACCGCAAGCAGTGGCACTAATAGACAGCAAGCCCGAGAAAGAGAAGATTACATATATCGAACTTTTACGACTAACAGAGTGCTGTGCGGAGCGGCTCGAAAAGAAAGGACTGCGAGCTGGCGATGTGGTGCTTCTTTTCGAACCAATGTCTGTTCGGTTGTACGTGGTGCTGCTTGCACTTTTCAAGCTGGGTATGGTGGCTATGTTTGTCGATCCAGCTGCCGGCTGGCAGGCGGTCACATCGGCCTGTAGCCTGGGACGGCCGCGCGCAGTTATTACAGGCGGAGTGAAAGCTTTGTCTTATTGCCTCCTGCATCCAGCTTTACGTGCTATTGGCATGAGGATTAGTATTGCCGGTGTGTGCCGATTGAGCAGAGCTAAATTTATGTCTGATCCTGATTTGACGGCAGAGACTGAGTCCACTTTTGCTGCTGACCCATCGACGCCAGCTCTTCTGACTTTTACGAGTGGCACTACGGGAGAGGCCAAAGGAATTTGCCGTACACATGGTTTTCTTACCGAGCAAGGCGCGACGCTCAAGCAAGCGCTTGAGCTAAAGGCGGGTACTATCCAACTGGTAAGCTTGCCCATGTTCGTTTTAGCAAACCTTGGCAGTCAGGTGACTTCTGTAATACCAAATTGTGATGTAAGGAGCCCTGGACGAGCGAATACCAAGGTGCTCAGAAAACAGATCGAGCAGCACAACGTCCAGGAGATTGTCGCCTCTCCAGCGTTGGTAGAACGGTTGGCCAGTTGTGCAGTTAGTGTCGGCAAGCCTTTAACCGGCATTAAACGGGTGCTCACTGGCGGCGGTCCTGTCTTGCCGAGACTGCACAGGCTAGTCGGATGTGCCATGCGCAATGCCTGTCTGAAGGCGGTGTATGGATCTACAGAAGCTGAGCCAATCGCTCAGTGCAACTTTGATGCGATTAGCGAAGGGGACATGTTGTCTATGAGAAGCGGATCTGGGTTGCTTGCCGGCAGGATAGATTCGGGTGTGAACCTGAGAATCATTAGCCGCCAATGGCACAGCCCGGTTTGTTCCAGTGAAGCATTCGAGCAAGGTTCCTTGCCATCAGGACAGATTGGTGAGATTGTGGTCAGTGGAAAGCATGTCGTGCGTGGTTATCTCAACGCTGAGCAGGACTTAAAAAACAAAATAAATGTTGCCGGAACTATCTGGCACAGAACAGGCGATGCTGGTTATCTCGATGGTGAAGGCCGGCTCTGGCTGCTCGGTCGATGCGCACAGATCATTCACGACGAGAGAGGAGATCTTTATCCATTTGCCCTGGAAGTTGAGGCCCTGGAAATGGCGGAGGCTTGCCATGCTGCTGTGATTCTATTCTCAGGACAGCGCACACTTGTAGTTGAGTCTGGTCCCAATACCAGCCGCGCTATGATAGAGACGATTGCAAATAAAGCTGACATCGAGCGAGTTATTTTTGTTAACCGTATACCTTTAGACAGTCGCCACAATTCAAAAATTGATTATTGCGCCTTATTACGCAAACTCACAGCAGATAGATCGCTGTTGGCATGAACACTATTTCGAGGGGCTGCTGACGTCGCTCT
Source organism: uncultured bacterium (assembly GCA_903835185.1). Taxonomy (GTDB): domain Bacteria; phylum Cyanobacteriota; class Vampirovibrionia; order Obscuribacterales; family Obscuribacteraceae; genus CAILLX01. Next base: position 21,227 of record CAILLX010000166.1, read on the forward strand.
CTTTCCGTATAAGCGGATTGGTGCTGCACCGGATCGAACCGCCGTCTTCGGTGTGATTACCGAAAAATATTGGATAGACAGTGATACCGTAGGCTTCCAGCGCATCTTTGATTCTCTTATTGTCATATCGGCTGTTGTAACCCATGATGTAGTGATCCTTATCAATCGGCAATCCGTTTGCCGCCAGATAGCGAGTTTCATCCCTGCTTACTTCGATGCGTTTCCAACCGTTGAAATACGAAGGCACGCCGTCCAGCATCACTTCCTGGCAAACGATCATAAGCCCCGGTCTGGGTATGGAAAGTGCTACGTCAAGATGTAAAATGTCATCGGCGAGGCGTACTCGCTCCACATCGTAGCCTTGCGGCTCGAGATACGACTTGAGCCATTGGTACCCCAGGTCGCTCGAGCCGGTGGTGCGATTTTGCGATATGCCTACAAAGATTTTTTTGCCAAGCACTATGACGTCGCCGCCTTCCAGAACGGGAAAACCAGTCTTGTCAAAATTGCCGTTGGCGATCATCGTCGAATAATCGGGTATTGGCATAGACACCCAGCGAGCGTTCGAGCCCATGACCCGGTCCATGAAAACGCGCTGCAATCCGAAGATGTCGCAACGACGGTAGAGCGATCCCATTGCGTTTTCTATGACGTTGTTGCCAATTACAATGAAAGGATCGCGCGTATATTGTTGCGACAGACCTGAATAATGAACATAATCCTTGCCGAGATTTTCAGCTACCCTGCCTCGTGTCAGGACCTCGGGTCTCCAGACTTTTACGCCGGCTTTTTCCAAGATCGCGATGAGCTCTTTGTTCTCTTTTTCCATCGCGTCATACTTGCCGATTTGCTTCGAATCACGTCCAGCGCGCGCTATAGCCTTTGCGACTTCGTCTTTGGGCAGTATCTTCATCAGTTCCTTGCCCCATTTGGGTACACGGTCAGGATAGATGAAATACGGCACTCCTACGACTACCTCCTTAAGGTTGCCGTATTCAGAGTCGACCGAAATGTCATCAGGAGCTGCGCTGGCCGGAATTGAAAGTCCGGTATTGAGAGTAATGGCGACCAGCAGAGTTGCTAGCAATGGTGCAGCTTTCCTTGCGGCATTCTGCACTATCCTGAAGTGTAGAGATGATGCAATGAGGTAATTGGCTCTTTGGGAAAACATCATGGGCTCCTTGCCTGACGAGAGAAAACGAAAAATATGCTCCACTGGTCTTGCCCGCGATTGCAAGCCTGAACTTCAGACAAAAATAATGCGCTGTTCTCATGAAAGAGTTACGCATATGAGTCAATATAACGCCTTACCAAGCCCTTCACTGGTGTTGACTTCTAAGAATTAAGGATGAGTTGTTTGAAAAACGCGCGAAAATTCTACGCCTGTATTCTCTGCGTTCTTGTGTTGATATCTCCTGCGTTGCCGTGCGTCGGCGCGATGGAAGATGCCACCGTTCTCCTACCTGAATCCGGCAGCGAACGGACTATTGCGGATTTGACGCGCAAGCTTTCACTAAAGGCGATCGAATTCAATCGATACATTTTGCGCTATAGGATTGAAGCAAATCGGCAGCCGAAATGGCGATTTCTTCGCTACTCAGTGGCTCAAGAAGCCCAATCTTCCTGCTATATGACTTCCGGCATTATTATGACCGGGCATCTGGGAGCACATGTCAATACGCCTCAATTCATTCACAAAAGCATTGTTCGCGGGGCCCTGAAGACTGGAATGGTTGGTTACATCGTCGGTGGATCCAGCTCCGCTTTTGAGCTGGGGTGCAACTTACTGAGGGACTGGCGCAACAGCAGAGACGGTTTCAGCCCGCGTCAGGCGATTGCATATCTTTCCCAATCATTGAAAGAGGCTGACCAATTGATGATGGAGCGCGAGCGTCTCGTCAATGCGCTTCCCGAAGGCAATATGCGTTCCAAGCTTATGCTTGAAGGAGAGATCTTCAAGGATCTTCGAAGATACTATCTCAACGAATCACTTATATTTCAAGCCGACACCTCCGAATTCAGAACATACCAGAATGTTTTTTATTTGTTGAACACGGCTGCAAACGCGGTCGCAACGGCATCGTCGCTCTGTAGCCTTAAAGGCTTGTCCGAGCGTAAGTACTCCGGAACCGGTAGCGTCCTTGAAATAGTAACTGGCGGACTTTTAATGGGAGCGCCACTACTTAGTTCTGCGCTCGCGGTTGTTGCCCGTAAACATGCGAGCCACATGTTTGGCAACAAGGTCGGCAAGGCTGATCCGCTCGATTATGCGCACATGAGGGAAATCCTGAAAAAGATTGAGATGCTCGACGCCGATGGCGGTGCGACCGCTGCTGTTCAGGGGCTTCCGCAGAGGATTGGACTTTATGCAGTTGGTGCCGAAAAATTTCGCTATACCCTTGAGGAGGAAGGCAAGACTCTATACAAGATGCGAAGGGTAGCCGTGCAAACTAATCTGTTCGGACCACCCATCGGTGGTACCGTTCTCGCTCAGGGCATTCTTGGTGCCATTGCCTATTACAATTTCAGCCGCAACCCAGTGACTTTGACCAAGGCGCAGTCCGCCACCAGGTGCAATTATGCCGGTGCTCTTGCCAGCACCATCGGCGGTGCTTCCGCAGTCGGGCTGACGGCTGCTGCCCTGATCGCCACGCTGATTTACGAGCGCAAGCTGGCGAAACAGCATAAGCTGCCCAATCAGTTGATTGAAGAACAGCTTGATTATCTCGACAAGGTCGAGCAAAAGATACGCAACGCAACATAATATCTGCGCACAGATAATTCAGGCTTTTCTGGACGTATAATTCTATAGTGCAAAGTGCGAGTGTTGGCACTTGCTAGCGGATATGGTCAATTTGCCTGCTTGTGGTTGCCCACTTATGTTGGTCGAGACAAACAAATCAACAGTTATACGTGTCCAGGGACTAGAGTACCTGTATTTTGGTGGCACTAATTACCTTGGACTATCTCACAGACCGGAATTGTTGGAGGCTGCGGTCAAAGCTTTTGCTGATTTTGGGTTTAGCTGCTCGGCATCCAGAGTGACCTCAGGAACCAATGTATTGTTGCAATCCCTGGAAGAAGAACTTGCTGCATTTGCAAAATCTGATGCTGCTCTTACGCTTACTGCCGGTTTTATGTCAAACACCGCTGTAGTGCAGGGCATCGATTCCCAGGTCAATTTCTGGGTTGCGGCAAAGAGGGCACATGGTAGCATCAAAGCAGCCGTCCAACAAAGCAGTAGACCTGCTGTTTATTACGATGCACATTCAATAAGTGAAAGGACCTCTTTCAGAGAAGAGTTTAACCTCCCCGAGGATTGTACGCTTGGCGTGTTCTTGGAGGCGGTCGACGCCTTAAGCGGGGAGCTCACCAACGTTCAGGCGTTAATTTCTAAACTGACTGACCGCGACTATTTTATAATCGACGAAGCGCATTCCTTTGGCGTATTAGGCAGAGGCGACCTTGGGATAATCGATGAGTTGAAGCCAACAGACGATGAGCGCCTGATCCGCACCGGGACATTCAGCAAGGCTATCGGCACGTCAGGAGGATTTGTCCTGTGCAGAAGGGAGATTATTGATCAAATCAAGAATGAGTCGGCTGCTTATGTGGCAAGCACGCCGCTGTCGCCTGTGATATGCGCGGCCACAAGGGAGTCGTTGCGCCTTATTGGCGAGGAGCCGGAAAGTACAATAGACCGTCTCAGTGCGAACATTGGTGCGATGAATATGGCTTTGTCAAAGATTGGATTAGACCAGTTCTCAGTTCATCGTACCCCCATCTATTTGCTGTCAGGATTGCCGGGGACTGCTGAGCTTGGCGCAGCACTGTCAGCGTCGGGCATTTGTATTCCGTCTGTGGGCAGCTATTTTTCTAATGCTGACTCGATGTTGCGCTGGACTATCCAGGCAGGGCATACAGCCGAACAGCTGGAGCAGCTTACGAAGGAGATTGGCGACTTTATTGTGGATCAACAAACCAGGAAGTTGCATTAACTCAAAGGAGACAGAAAGGGCGTCTGGAGTGTAAGGCTATCGGGCACCTGGCGGCTATGACAGACTCGCCAGCAGGGGACCTGGGTGCATAGGAGCGATGATGGAGTGGTGAGTGAATGGATTGATGATTTGTCATTTCGTGCAAACCTCGTTTGGACACGACATATAACGTTGGTCAGATAGCCAATCTTCGGAAATTTCCATCAATACGGCAGTTGCCAATCTGAGGCAGGAAGCCTCATTTGGGAAGATGGAAACCACCCGAGTTCGCCGCTTAATCTCTCTGTTGGAGAGCGTTGCACGAACCACATCCTTGAATGCCAACACAACCGAGTGTTTAATCATGGTGATTGGTGAACCACGGGAGTTGATGAATGGCTCGTCCGTCAAGACGCGATGTTGCGAAAGAGCAGTTCTGGCGTAAAGCCA
>CAILLX010000167.1 GCA_903835185.1 uncultured bacterium
CCAAATGCAATACCAACGCAAGACTCTATTAGAGCCTATGCGATGCATGTCCAGTGGATGCTAAACCCTTATACTGTCAGCTCGGGACATACACTAAATTCTTGCCCGAACTTGTCTCAATCATCATAGACACAGAGGGGCTTGCCTTCTTAGTCCGCTGCGGAATCATCTGGAAGTTAGTGCTGGGATTGGAGGTTGGCTCAAAATGTGGAGGTGCGATGTTCTCTGGGCTGGCAGGCTTTGACTTGTGCGCATCAGATTGTTTACCTGCCATGGGCGCTTGATTATGCGGAAGGTAAATCATGCCGCCCGGAACTTTGATCGTGTAGCTCTTTTCTCCATGTACTACTGCCGGTTGATTCAATTTTGCTGCTGGCGTGGGCGGTGCTGCTGGAGGCGGTGGCATCATTCTTACCATTGCCAGAATGCAACCAATGAGCAATACACTTGCAGCAATGAACATTATGCGGTATTGTCTCTTCTTTAGGCCCACAGGGCAATCGTTTGTTAAAAACTTGCCGTCTGTACGCTTGTACAAAATGACCTTGCTTTTGCCTTCCCTTTGTAGAACCCTGTCCTCAGCTTCGGCTTGATCCATTGACTCGAAGTCATATACCTGCTGCTTGCATTTTTCGCAGAAGCGTACTGCACCAGTTCCGGCCATCTGGTCCCACTTGTAACTGCATGGTGAAGTCTTGCGGTATTTCTCCACCGATTTAACAGGTTCCATTGGACTAGGAGCGCTCTGCTTGAACTCTACAAAGTATTTTTCTGTAACAATGGCAAAGAGCTTACTGTAGACCTCTCTATCGAGAATGGTTGTTGTCACTTTATGACCAATCTTTTTCATTCTGCCTGTCAATCCTTGCAAGACAGGTGGACTCTCCTTGTTACTGAAGGGCAGCGGAGTGTGACCTTGCTCACTGGCGATTGGTTTCTCTTTGGAGTTGTCAACCATAAGTTTTGCTCTCCACAAGGATATGCATAGCGATAGCTATCTGTCTGGGACTGTTGCAAAACTGACGAAACACAACGTTATCTGCTGAGCACCAGGGACCATATATCTACCCTCAAATCACAATAACGAGTGCCCCAGACGTCCTGGTACTTTGTAGCAGACAAGTTTCTATTTTTACACAAAAATAGGCAGAAGGACATTACTTGCGGGTTCACAAGAGTTTTGAGAATGCTGCGGGCGGCAATCTGGCTCTGTGCACTTCACCTTCCAGCGGTCCGGCGGCCAGTGCAAACTGCCCAGGAAATCATGTGCCGAAGTTCACTGTTTAGGTAACAGAGGTCTTACCGAAAACGATGAGAGACCATGGCGCCATGCGATGGGATTACAGCCATTAAGGCTTGCCTATTCTTGTCAGCCGCTTTTCCGCCCGGGCTCCTTTCTTGAGTGATTTCAGGTTCATCACTGCTTCCTTGTAGTCGCTGTTAGTAGACGGCAACACTCGGGTTCTGATCTGCAGCAGTCTGGAGTAGAGATTTCGAGCTTCTGCCAGGTCACCTGCTTCCTGGGCGATACTTGCGAGGTTGTTTATGACAGGGTCGAGAAACTGGTGCTCCGGTCCCAATCTCTTCTGCTGGATATCCAGACAGCGTTTGTAATATCGTGCTGCTTCACCCTTATTGTTCTGCCGCATGGAGCAGTCGCCCAGATCCTGCAGTAGCTGTGCCACAGCGCTGGACTCCTTACCCTCAACCGGCAGGGCAGTCACGAGAGCTTTCTTGTAGCGAAGCTCGCCCAATACGAAGTCACCGACTCGCATTGCTTGATCTGCTTGTGATTTCATTGCCTGCCACTCAGTTCTGACAGTGTTAATCGACTCCTTTTCAGCCGGCAGGTAAATTATGCCGCCCTGAATGCGGATCACATTACTCTTTCTTCCCTGTTCCATACGATCCATCACTGCTAAGGGATGTGATAGGGACAGACGGGGCACCATGATCAGCAGTGCCACAATGCAACCAATCTGGAATAAACATATAGCAATGTACAGTATCCAGAATCGTCTCATTTTTAGACCAGCCAGGCAATCGCTACTTACAGTTATTATTGCAGTAACAACCGAAAACAGTTTCCTTCAGGCTTTGCTATTCAGAATGGTCATTGCTGCTTTGCGACCCGTCCTTGTGCTCGTCAGTTTCCACGTTATAGGCGAGCTCTCCTGGTTGTTTAATGGAACCACAATGGAACTGAAGTCAGCATTCAGCCGGCTGTCTTGAGGGTTGTCAGTCATAAGTTTTGCTCTCCAGCTGGAAGGAATTGTCAGACGAACTTGATTTACCCTTGTAGAATACTTCAGAACATACAGGATATCCAACTGTAAAATGAGACATCAATTCACTCTAACGCAGAAGGGCTTTATTCTTATACTGGTCCCGCTTGTCTTTGAGCTGGTCTCATTTGTGTGGCTCTATAGCGCTCTCAGTAGTGCCGAAAACGAGATTGAGCGAGAAAGTCACGCTAAGAGTGTCTTGGAGCACGTGAGCGGGCTTTACCAGAATGTTGTACAGGCAACCACATGCTTGATCTTCTACCGTTTATCCAAGAGTGAGAACCTACAAGAGCGATACCAGAGAGCCATCAGCGCCATAATTGATCAGTTTGACGCTTTCAGAGAGTTGCAGAAGGACAATCCGGTGGAATTGCAAACGATCAAACTGCTCGAAGCAGCAGTTGATCGTGCAGTCATGCACCTAGAGCAAGCCCGCCGGGCTTTTGAGACCGGTGACCAACAGCGGCAGATCTATAACATGAGGGCTCTCACGGAGATGCTGCCTTCAGTTGCTGAGCAGATTGCCCAGATGTCGGTTCACTACCGAGATATTGCACGGTCGGCACCGCAGCACGAGCAGCAGAGGAGACAGCTCCTCAAAAATCTTGTTGTCGTAGCTATCTCGCTGAGCTTCCTTCTGGCAGCTGCGCTGTATTTATATTTTAACCGCGATACTGCTCGTCGCCTGGCTGTATTGATGCTAAATACTAAACGTTTTGGCAAAGCTGAGCCGTTGCCGGAGGCAATGGCAGGAGGTGATGAGATAGCCCAGCTAGATGGAGTATTTCACCAGATGGTGGACGCCCTGACTGCAGCGGCTCGGCGGAAGCAAGAGTTCATGGCCATGGTGGCGCATGACTTGCGAAGTCCGCTCGCTGGGGTGCATTCGTTGCAGTCCACACTTATTGCCGGTTTTCATGGCGAGCAACTTCCAGGTCGTATGCGAGAGACAGTCGAGTTGTGCCAGCAGAACCTGGAGCGCGTTCTCAAGCTCATCAATGATTTGCTGGATGCTGAAAAGCTTGCGGCAGGTAAGATGGAGATGCGCTTTGCGGCAACTGTCCTCTCTTCTGTAGTCGGTACCGCCGTCCAGGCAATTCGTCCCCTTGCTGACAAGAAGAGACTTGTTATTGTTGTTCCGTCAGCAGAAATAATTATCTTTGCAGATGGTGACAGACTGCAACAAGTTGTAATCAATCTTCTCTCCAATTCAGTGAAATTCTCACCAGAAGAAAGGGAAATTAAGATCTCCGCCAAAGAGGATGGAGATTGGCTGGAAATCCGTATTTCTGACGAGGGTCCAGGTATTCCGGCAGGTGAATTGGAGAAGATTTTTGAGCGTTTTGAACAGTCCAGCTCCAGTGCCTATCGCGTGAAGGGCGGAACAGGACTCGGTCTGGCAATCTGCAAAGACATCATCGGTCAGCATCATGGTCAGATTGGCGTGGAAAGCGAGGATGCCAAAGGAAGTACCTTCTGGTTCCGTATTCCAGCTACGATGGAGTCAATGAAGAAGGCCGTCATTACCGACAAAACAGGCTGTGCAGGTTAGTCCTTTGGTTCTGTCTTGGGCGAAAACCAGCTGTTTATGCTCTTCTCCATTGTGCCTAATAATTGCTGCAGCTTGTTGTTGCCTGCCCTGCGTGCGCTTAATTGGAGGTGGCAGAGATCTTCCTTGAGATCATTCATTGCAGGGTAGCGCTTTTCAGGATCTCTGGCCAGCGCTTTGCCAATCAGCCATTCTGTTCCTCTCGGGAACTTCAGGTCAGGTCTGGCCAGATGCAAAGGAATAGCGTCCTCGCTAATGTGTTTGACCATAATATCCATAGGATCATCGCCAGGATGTGGGACAAAACCAGTCAACATCTCGTAGAGCACACAACCTAGCGAGTATATATCAGATCGCTCATCCGGCTTGTTCCCGTGCACTTGCTCAGGGCTCATGTATGCTGGGCTACCGATAATCTCACCAACCCTGGTTGCATTGGGTGATTTCTCGGCATCTAGTGATCTCAGCTTGGCGCAGCCGAAGTCCACGATTTTTACGACAGAAGAGCTATCGGCAAAGTTCTTGAGGATGAGGTTGCTTGGCTTCAGGTCTCTGTGAATGATGCCTACGCTGTGCGCGTGCAACATGCCCGCACATACCTGAATGGCAATATCGATGGAATCTTCAAATGAGAGATTATTCTGTTTGTCGATAATTTGATCCAGCCCCTGTCCGTCAATGAAATCCATTACCATATATGGACGATTGCGCTCTGTAGTACCGAAGTCATGCACTACAGCGATATTGGGATGATCGAGACGGCTTACAGCTTTTGCTTCCTGCTCAAAACGGGCGATCACACCTTCCTGAAGCTCCCGCTTCTGGATCATTTTTATAGCAACCAGCTTGTCTAGTTGCGGGTGCCGTGCTTTGAAGACAATACCTAGACCTCCTTCTCCCACCACCTCCAGAAACTCGTATCGTGCAGCAAGTGCAGTGCCAGCAAGTTCTCCTTTCTCCAGGACACCTTCGTTGCCCGCACCTAGCGCTTTGGGGGATGCCATCGGTGGTTCGCCCCTGCGCAATAAAGAACGGACCCTGGCAAATAACTCTTTCATATGGAACGGCTTTGTCAGGTAATCATCAGCACCGGAGTCCAGACCTTGCGCCTTATTGTCTATAGAGGTTTGTCCTGTAAGCATTAGAACCGGTGTTGTATTACCGGATGTGCGATATTGTTTGAGAAGATCGATACCATCAATATCAGGTAGATCCCAATCAAGGACAATGAGTCCGAAGTCCTGAGACCGCATCAACTCCCAGCCTGCCAAGCCGGTTGCTGCTGCTGCCACCTCATGTTGCTCGGTCATTAACCACTCTTTTAATGCAGCCAACATTGCTGGATCATCATCCACTACAAGTATTTTTGCCATGGTGTAGCCGGTATGTCCTTTCTTGCTTTGATCCCAGCACCTGCCGAGACAACTATATTACTGCACTTCCATGAAGCGTCGGGAAAAGTCAATACTCGAATTTCTGGAAATTGTCATTTGTCTCAGATGAGATCAGAATCGGTATAGGTGGGACCTCGCGGTCCCTCCTTGCCACACAAACGTACGGGCTGGTCCGAATACGGCGATTCTGAGAGCGTTGCACGAACCACATCCTTGAATGCCAACACAACCGAGTGTTTAATCATGGTGATTGGTGAACCACGGGAGTTGATGAATGGCTCGTCCGTCAAGACGCGATGTTGCGAAAGAGCAGTTCTGGCGTAAAGCCA
>CAILLX010000168.1 GCA_903835185.1 uncultured bacterium
GACGCGAAGGGCTCTAATGTTGGATGATTTTTTCATAGTTGATCCTCTTTAAAAGTGGCTTTGTTGTTGTAACCAAAACCTTACCAGGCTAGTCCTGGAGGGGATCAACTAAATTTTCAACTATGAACGGGACAAGCTCAGTTGTTGAGAAGCCAACATGAGTGTGTATAAGGTCAGGATATTCTTCAATTTTATATCGACAAAGGCACTTACGGAAACAAGCGAAACCCAAGCATCATTCACAGATGGACATCTCCAAGCGATAGCGATATTCATAGTGCATTGCATTGACAGTATAGCTGTAGGACAAACGGTTCAAAGGTAGGGAATCCTGCTTGTGGCAGCTATCTTTGAGTCAAATAAAAGGAGTGATGTCATGTCAAATGAACAAAAGACAGACAAAAATGTAGACAAGCCTCTTGTTCTGTGTCCGCGCACTAGCTCCATGGTCGACGGCTTTCTGGCTGACGACGTGCTGGTACGCCGGATTCTCTTAGCTTGCGGAAGTCCGGTCAACGTCTTGTTTCCGCAATCTGTTGCTGCTAATGTGAAATCCTTTGAAGACGTGCTCGCTGCGCACAATCTCAAAGGTTCGCTCTACTTTGCGCATAAGTCAAATCAATCGCATAGTCTGCTCAGGCAAATGGCGGTTACCGCTCTGCGCGCTGATGTTGCTTCGATCGAGGAACTGCGACACGCCCTTTCCTGTGGCTTCACCGGTTCTCGCCTCGAAGCAACAGGTCCAAAGAACGCTGAGTTTTTGTACTTGTGTTTGCTCCATAGCGTTGTTGTCAACGTTGACAGCCTCCAGGAACTCGATGACATCATTGCGCTCAAGAAGTCGCTGGCACTTACAGGGAAGGTGCGCATACTCCTGAGACTCTGTGGCTTCGGCGCTTCTTGTGCGCAGGTGTTGGCTAAGGAAAGTCGTTTTGGTATCCGCCGCAGCGACGCCCCACGCGCTCTTGCAAAGGTTGTCGAGCAGAGTGCTGATGTGGAGCTGCTCGGATTTGCTTTCCACCTGGACAGTACAAGCCTCGACGAACGGCTGGTAGCGGTCGAAAATTGCGTGGCGATCTTCGATGATGCTGTTAACTTGGGACTTGAGCCGTGTGTCCTCAACATCGGCGGTGGCTTCCGCATAAACTACCTGGCTGAGGAAGAGGACTGGAACCAGTATATGACTGCCATGAAGCAAGCCGTTCTTGGAACAGGTCCTCAGATTACATGGCAGAACAACTTCTTTGGACTCTCAGCTCATACCGGTACGCTACATGGCAAGCTCAACAGCTACGGCTACTATGAGCCCAACCCGGGTGCAGGTTTTCTCAGCGACTTGCTCAATAGCGAGCTGCCTTCCTATGGCAACCAGAAGCTTGCGTCTGTGTTGCGCGACAACATGATTGAGCTTTGGCTTGAACCAGGACGCTCGCTGCTCGATCAGTCCGGAGTCACACTTGCTCGTGTTAACAGTGTAAAAATCTCCAGCGCCGGCGATATGCTGGTGGCTCTTAACATGAAGCGCCAGGACATCGCATTTTTGGACCAGGAGGTCTTTGTTGATCCAATCTTGGTCGCATGCAAGTCCACGGAGTGGAAGCCTAAACCGGTTTACTTTACAGGCGATCTTTGCCTGGAAAGTGACCTGATCTTCCGCCACAAAGTCTACTTGCCCAGCGTTCCACAGCATGGCGACATTATGGCATTCGTAAATACGGCGGCCTACATGATGGACTTCAGCGCCACCAACTCAATCATGCAGCCACCTGCTCGCAGAGTTGCAGCAGTTCAAGACAACAACAGTTTCACGTGGATGCTGGATGAGCAGTACACGCCAGTCTGGCAGTTCTACGACCGGAGGAGCACATGCTCATAAAGTCAATTGTTGAACTCATCGGACATACTCCTTTGCTTGAGATCGACCCGAAAGTGCACGGTCTCAAAAACATCAACCTGTACGCCAAGCTCGAGCACCTGAATCCATTCGGTTCATTGAAGGACCGGCCGGCTCTCGGATTGCTTAAGGACGAGCTAGCGGCTCTCACCAGCGGAAAGAAAACCGCCATTGAGTCCTCCAGCGGAAACATGGCAAAATCCATGACACTCATCTGCTCTACCAACGGTATTCCATGCCGAATCGTTACCAATCGCATCCACGTGCGCGAGGTGAAGCAGATCTTGCAGCTTGTGGGCGCTCAGATTGACGAGTTCCCTGGCATGTCGTCCTGTCCGGATCCCAGCGATCCGAATAACCCTCTTGCATACATCGAGCGGGCGATGGCGGCTGAACCAGGGAAGTTCTTCCACGGATCTCAGTACACCAACGAGAAGAATCCCGACGCTCACTACAAGACCACCGGACCGGAAATCCTTCAGGATGCCGGCAAGATAGACTTTCTGATCACCGGTCTCGGTACAGCGGGCTCATCCGGTGGAGTCGGCAAGTTCCTCAAGGAGAAGAACCCGCAGTTGAAGATCGTAGGAGTGGTCGCTCCAAAAGGACAGGTTATTCCTGGTATTCGCAGCGCCGACGAAATGTACGAAGTGGGTCTCTTCAAGAAGGAGCTTTACACCGCGATCGTCGAAGTTAGCGTCGAAGAGTCAATCGACAGCATGCTGACGCTTATCCGCAAGCTTGGCGTTCTGGGCGGACCCACTGCTGGTGCCGGACTTGCCGGTGCGCTCAAGTATCTGCAAGCGCTGGATGCGACGCTGGCCGCAAAGCACAACGCCGTCTTCATAGTCTGTGACCGCTGCGAGTGGTACATTTCGTTCCTGCAGAAGCATCGTCCGCAACTGTTCGGGCTGGCTGCCCGCAAGGAGTCGGTGCGAACAGTGACGCAGCCGCAGGCGGACGCCGCGCCGCAAGTTACAGTCGACGACGCCGTGAAGTGGATGGATAATCCGAACGGACTGGTGGTGGTCGACATGCGTGGAAGCCTTGCCTTCAAGGCAAGCCACATCCCGGGCTCTATTAACATGCCACAGGAAGCGCTGGAGGATATGTCCGAATGGGGCGTGCCATTCTCCAATGGGCAGCGCGTTCTTTTTGTCTGCCCAACTGGCGAACAGTCCAAGAAGTGTGCGTCCTTTTTCAAAGCGCGAGGCATCACCTGTGCCAGCCTGTCAGGCGGTTTCATCGCCTGGCGCGATGCCGGCAAACCGACCGAGCGCGCAGCCAGCGCAACGGTAAAACCGGCCGACAAGAGTTAGGAGGATGCAATGTCTGAACAAAACTGTAATGGCGACACCTGCTCGCTCGGGCAACCAAGTCCGGGCGGGCAGTTCTTTTCGGACGTGCGCAAAGAATTTCCCATCTTCGCCAATCGTCCAGAGTTTGTTTTCTTCGACAACGCCTCGACCTCCCAGAAACCGGCGAGCGTGATTCAAGCTATAACTGACTTCTACACGCAATCCTGCGCCAATGCAGGACGGGCATCCTATAGCCTGTCCACAAAGGCGACGAAGGAGATCGAGGAGACGCGTCTGCGCGTCGCCGCATTTCTCAATGCTGACAGATCTGAGATTGTCTTCACATCAGGCTCGACCGAGAGTCTGAATACTGTGGCGCTCTCCTGGGGCTTGGCGAACCTGAAAAGCGGCGATGAGGTCATGGTCTGTTTCGAGGACCACAAGTCAACTGTCTTGCCCTGGCTCAACCTGAAGGCGCTGCTAGAGCACTTCGATCTGAGCATAATGATCGTGCCAATAAGCATTCACCCGGAGGGCGATTACGATCTGAAAAGCATCCGTGAGAAAGTGAGCGCTCGAACACGTCTGCTGGCAATTACTCATGTTCATCATCTCTATGGGATGGACATGGAAGTTAAAGTGATCCGGCAGATTATGGGAGAGAGTGTGCTTATCTCACTGGATGCCAGCCAGAGCGTCGGGCACCGTAAGGTGGACGTGAAAGAGCTTGGTGCCGACTTCGTGTCCTTTTCGGGGCACAAGATGTTTGCTGCCAATGGAGTAGGAGTTCTCTGGATCGCGCCTAAGTTACACCAACAGCTGATTCAGATCAAGCCTGGTGGCAACACGTCAGGTCAATTCAATGCCAATTCTTTCACTAGGTCAAGCAGTTCGCTGCCGACTTTGCTGGAGGCAGGCACGCAGAACATCCCGGCCATCCTTTCGCTCAGTCCGGCAATCGACTTTATCGAGAAAGTTGGCATTGATCGCATCGAAAAGCACGTTTCACAGTTGTCGTTCTATCTCTATGAGGGACTGAAGAACCTTCCAGGGCTTGAGTTCTCTCCAGGGTTCGGCCATTGTGGCTGTCACAACGTCATCGGATATGGAATACTTTCATTTCGCTTCGAGCAAATTACGACCAGCGACCTGGCATTTTTGCTCGACAGCGAAAACATCCTGGTGCGTACAGGCGATCACTGCCTGACCAACCGTAATCATGGAGATGACTTTTTGCGTGTCAGTGAGAGCGTTGCACGAACCACATCCTTGAATGCCAACACAACCGAGTGTTTAATCATGGTGATTGGTGAACCACGGGAGTTGATGAATGGCTCGTCCGTCAAGACGCGATGTTGCGAAAGAGCAGTTCTGGCGTAAAGCCA
>CAILLX010000169.1 GCA_903835185.1 uncultured bacterium
GCGCAAAAACAAAAATTCAGATCAAAATGGGTAAATAGAAAACATGCCAGCGTCACTTCGTTCCGACTACCCCATAAAGCTCCTCATGACAGGCATGCTTTTTTGCCCGGAATCGGGTGGCACGTTCGCTGGAATACGCACGTCTGACTGTCAGACCTGTTCCCAGGCTGACAGGTACCAATTGGCACTCAATTGCCAATGGTTATCCGATCACTATTTACGGTAAAAACTTTGCCAGCGATTTCAAACAGAACAAAGTTACGATTGGTGGCTTGCCAGCAACTGTTTTGAGTGGGACAACCAGTCAGCTCGAAGTGCGAGTTCCTAACGAGCTTGCCAATCCACAGTATGGTGTTCCAGTCGTAGTGCGGATTGATGGTGGACCACCAAGTAATGCAGTGAGAATCATGATTCAATCGCGCTGGTTCTAAGTGTTGCAGCCTCGTGGAATTTTTGTTTGCAGATAGCCGGCAGGCGCACCGGTTTGCCAGAAGCGAGTTCAACAAAGACGCCTACGTGCTGTGCCTTGGTAGCTAACTGGTTGTTCACTCTTATCTCACAATCAATTGTAAGAGCTGCATTGCTAATCTGGCTAACCCACATGAGCGCCTGTGGTCTGTCAAAAAGCTTAATCGGCAGTTTGTACTCAATGTGCGTGGAAACGAGCACTGGACCCAACCCGTCTTCCATAAACATTTCCAGAGAAAAATATTTTTCAAACAACATGTTGCGCATATCCTCCAGCCAGTAAAGGTAGGCGATATTGCTGACATGCTGAGCGTAGTCAATTTCGTAGGTGCGCACAGCAATCTCGTGGTCGAGAAAGAGACTATGTTGTCGAACTTCTTCTTGGTCACTCATTGTGGTGTTTTGCTTTATTACAGCCTGACTCTGCTTGGGTTTTGCAAGCGAACTTCTGTTAGGAAGGCGCTGGTGTCTTCGGGGCAGCGGTGTTCGACAATCTAGCACATTTTGCCGTGACGGAGGAGCTGAATGACGATGCCGACTGCGGGCATGCTGGCGAGCAGGCATAGCCGCTGCCGGTTGCGGCGCAGAGTTGTTACTGTGACTAATCATAAACGTAACTGCTCTCCTGCGGTGCCCCTGACAGGAAGAGGGTATTCAGCGTCCCGGTACTTGGCAACCGGAAAGCTTATAAGACTGTTCACGCATTGCAACTTGTTTCATGCGGGTCAATGCCATGTTTAACGTCTATCTCTTATGCAACTAAGACCTTGAAAGTTTACTGATGTACGGTGTGTGAGTGATCGAGTTGTCACAACCCAACTTGGCAACTGGCATGTTAAACTTACCTGATAACGTTTCAGGGCGGTTAGCTCAATGGTGGAGCACTTCGTTTACACCGAAGGGGCTAGAGGTTCGAATCCTCTACCGCCCAAGGGTTTCCGGGATCGGACATAAGGCGTGTTCAACCTATGTTCAACCGCAGAGAGAAACAATCGGAAAGATTGCTGCATATATGGACACATTACAACTGCCTATTCGTTAGCGAGTAGCTGCGAACCATGAGGTCGGAGGTTCGAGTCCTCCCGGACGGGATAATTCAAACAAAGACAGCGAGCCGCCCCCAGGAATGTGAGGGGTTTTTCATTGGGGGAGAATCGCGAAGTTATTGGCCCTCAGTTGGCCCCTTTGTCGGCAAAGTTAAGCAAGGTTGAGCAATGGAGTTATTGCTGGTCTCTTCTTCTAGCTCCAGTTACCTCCCGGATGCTTATGCTCTCCTTATTGCCCCCCGCTTACTGAATAAGAGCCACGCGTTGTGTCAGTCGTCATTGAGAGTACGGCTGCCATCTTCACAATGTTGGACAACAGGCGCCGATCTGACGTTGCAGTTGACTTGCTCAGATGAGCTAACAGCGGGAACTTGCTTAAAGCATCGACCACAGAAAAATCACTTGTGACTAGCTGAGTATTGGCATTTACCTGTAAGATGCGCATTCTTCTGCGACCCAATTGGTCTTTATGCGCCAACCTTGCCGCTTCTGCCTTTGCCGTACCTTTTACAACGCCGACCTCATTACCAGGCAACAGTGAATAAGAGTGCTTATCTATGATGAGGTTCACATCACCCTTGGCCCAGTCATGCAAATCGAGCACTCGCGTCACTGTTCCATCGGCAAAAATCAGAACTGCTGAACCTGGTTTAGAGACAATCGTAGCGTGCCCGGTGTCTATTGTCAGTTTCTTGCGAGGCGCTGCAAGGACACAACCCTTGTTCAGTCGATAGTGATCGGTCGCCACACTGACTATGTCCGCATCCTGCCCAAGGCGCAAACCTGCCGGTGCTACAGCTTGAATATATGCTCTGGGCTGCAAGTTGGCTTTACTTGCGGAGACATTTGATTCGTCTCTCTCAGGCGAACTGCTTTGTTGATCAGCACCCACTGACTTAGATGATGTATCAGACATTGCTGATGAACCTGTTGATGGTTGCAGGCTTCTCAGGCTTGCTCCTCCTCCTCCGTCCTTGCCAGCTGAACTCAGAGCTTGGTTGCTGGTAGTGACAGGCACTGGAGTGGAGTTGTAAGTTACACTCGGACCTTCCTGCTCTCCATACATCTTCTTGAGTCGCTTAGCTACCCAGCTCGCGTGACAGACGATATGTGGTGTTGATCCTGGGACCCCGAAGCAGCAGGTGAGCAAAGCCTCTTTTCTGACTAGCTGGTTAATCGAGACGGCAGATTTTCTCGTTGTAAATCCGAACTTGGTTATCGAGGCACCGATTTGCTGGCGCTCAACACCATCAGCTGGTATGAACTCTTCGCTATTCACATTATCAATCATCACAGCCTCCTGCCCGGTGGCAAGCGCTGTCAGCTGCTGACCTTCAGCAGATACCACTGCCGCATTATCACCTTCTCCGGACAAAACCGTAATTCTGGCATTGCCTTTAGAACGAGTATCAAGAATGGCAATTGTCTTGCCCTTGAGTTTAACGTGGCGATTGGTTGAACCTATTTGCACATCCAAGCCTTGATCGCCAGCTCCTGCCAGTAATCTCCCTTCTGCCAGAACCAATGTCTTGTTCGGTTCCACAGAAAATACTGTCCCAGCCTGCCCTTGCACCTGACAGCCAGGCAATGGAGCAAATTCGTATATCGTGCATGGCGTGGAAGCAACGAGGAATTGTCCAACACCAACAGCCAGGATTTTCTGAATTGCTGGTGCTGGCGCTGTCGGTATCATTGGCTGCATAACAGGCGTCTTATCCGTTGCCAAGGCAGTAAGGCTCGACACTGGTATGGGATCATGTTGTACGGTTATACAGTCAGTACATGTCGGCGTCGGTGGAGGTTCTGGAGGTACATAGCAGCCTGGACAATCTATCACAGGAGGAGATATTGGCGGTGCTGGTGATGAGGATCCAACTGCAGGCGCTATCGCGTTGATATGTGAATTGGTCAACCTGATGCCAGATGAACCACCTGGTGGATCCATCAAAATAACGCCGCCATCTGCCAAGAAACTTGAGTTGCTATCTACCGAAATGCTATTGAGGTCTTGAGCTATGAAACCACCGTGTTGCTGCCTGTACTGTAGAGAGTATATAGACGGTACATTCTTACCAACGATTACAGGTACATCGTCTCCAACACGCAGTTGCATCAACTCAGCTCGCTCGACGGTGCAGTCTTCAAACGATGGCGTTGCCAGAAGTAGCACGGCACCGCCTGAAAAGTCGCCAGCATTCCCGGTGTTGTAACGCGCTATCGACACAACTGTGGTATTTCCAGTGATATCAATTGCTCCTGTGCTGTGCATAATGACATTGCCGCCGTAGGCAGTCACCTGATTCGAACCACTACTGCCTATGCTCAAATCACCACCAGCAGCATTTAGTAGTACATCCCCACCATTGCTGGTTATGGATGCACCGTTGCCGAAAACAATGTCTCCATCGTGAGATGTAAGAATGACTGAACCGCTGGACGTGACAGCATTAGCGGGCAATGTCGTGGTGATATCTATTCGTGAACCATGTGAACCTGCAGTAACCGGGGCACCTAATGCTATTGTGGTGCCAGTGAGGGCAAAGGTGCCGGAGGTAGTGGAAGAGGCGCCGACAATACCGAGAATATCGGCAACACCTGAATCTTGGATGGCGACACCAGTAGCAGCAGAGACGCTAAGCGAGACGGTCCCGGTGCCATTGGAATCGACGCTTATGGCTGAACTGCCATTTGTGCTCCCTATGTACCCATTTGTAGCGTGTAATTGAATAGATGGGCTGGCTATGGTCCCAGCTGATTGTGTGATGTTGCCGGCAGCCTGGAGGTTGACTGACGTGCTTGCCGTGATACTGGCTCCTAGAGCGATGTCTTGCCTGTGTCCCGTAATGAATTGAACGACCGGGGAAGCTAGTGAAGCAAAAGAAGAGATGCCACCGGCAGAGTTGAGGTAGAAAGTGCCGGAGGTGGAGGAAGAGAGGTTGGCAATACTGAGAGTATCCACATTGTTTGAATCCCTGATGGCTACCCCGGTAGCAGCAGAGATGGTGAGCGCGACGGTGCTGGTACCATCAGAGTCAACAGCTATGGCTGTCGCCAATCTGCCACTCGTGTTACCTATGTAGCCTGTTGTGGCGTTTAATGTGATAGCGGGGCTGAAGATGGTACCGGCTGATTGAGTGATATTGGCGACGGAGTGAAGGGTGACGGAGGTGTCGCCGACGAGGTCATGGCTAAGAGTAACGTCACCACTGGTGATTGTTTCTAGCCAAATGGTTGGAACTGACACTGCGGCAGCATTAGTTATTGAGCCGCCAGTGGCATTGACCGTTAGCGAGGAGAGGGATTGAGCACCAAGCGAGATGCCGCCATCGTTGTTTATAGTCAGGGTCTGACCGGAAGCCGTGGTGGTGAGTGAAGTGACTGCGGTTGCTAGCGTGACGGGACCAGAAGCGAAGATAAGTGCAAGCGCTCCACCCGATATCCTGACGCCATCCACCTGTGAGATGGTGCCGGAGGAGTCAAGAGTGACTCCACCATTGGCTGTCACATTTCCTTGCAGGTTGATTGTGGTGCCAGTCGTGTGCAGAGCCAACGAACCGCTGCCAAGGTTGATTGCTGTGGTTGACGTTACCAGGTCGCTTCCTGCACTAACCGACAATGAACCAAGGGTGCTTATATATAAGGTGGGAGATTGCGCTTGAACGTCGCCAACCGTTATGTAGCCTCCACTGCCCCCGCTTCCCATAGTCAATGTCTCGACACCACTGCCAAGATTTATTGTTAGCAATCCAGCCGTATTTACGACGTTAGAGCTATTCTGGCTGTATATCACACCGTTGCCGTTTGCGTTTAAGGTGATTCCGCCACTTGCTGATAGACTCCCGTCCAGAATAATGCTGCTGCCCGTGAGATCCGCAGCAACCACACTTATTGCATTGGTTGATGTTCTAATGACACCAGCATTGGTCGACCCGTGGTTGACAGTTACAGATAGCCCTCCAGAGCCAAACGTGCCCAGAATCAGATCATTACTACCGTTGTTCAGGTTAATTGAACCATTGCCACTGCCCGCTAAAGAAAATACATTGTTTGTGGTGGCTGCTGCTGTCAATATTGCCGACCCACCTGACGACAGGTTGACAGTAAGCCCACCACGAGCTGTGATGCCACCAGAAACAGTTTGTGTGATACCACCTGAGCCGGAAGACAGAACAATTGTTGAATTACTATTCAATGAGCCATTAATGACTATCGCACCACCTTCACCAGTAGCATTCAACTTGGTTGGTCCAGTGAAGGATAGTTTGTCACTGACAGTAAGGGTTGAGGAAGAGGCCGTAAGTGTCACTCCACCGGCTGCGCTAAGCCAGCCAGGACCAGAAATATTCAGTCCACTGTTGCTCTGGCTTTGGACGGACAGAGTGGACCTTGATCCCAGCGCAGTGATGGAACCAGCTACGCTTACAGTGTTGGCAATAATTGCACCAGAGCCGATAAAGTCGAGCGTGCCATTTATAACGGCGCTTCCATTGCTGACATTGATACTGTTCTCGGTCATCGTTCGAGAACTGGTGATAACAGTCAGCGCGGAAGGGATAACAAGATTGCTAAATCCTCCAAATGGGATGTTCGAGGGAGCAATTGTCATAGTATTGCCATTTAGCGATGTTCCGGTAGCATTGCCATTAGCATCCAGCACTATGGTTTGACAGCCAAGATAAGACTGAATGACTGCGACCCATTCTGCTGGTGTCACTTCTTGCTGGGTGTAGACAGGTATCCTGGAACGATTCTCTACGATGAATATGGGTCCAACGCCACTCCCAGGTCCACTCCCGGTATAAGCTCCGTTTGCAATATGTCCGCTGAGAGCTAAGCCGTTAATTATCATTGGTCCAGCCGCATAGAGCGGACCTGCAGATCCATTGTTGTTTGGAATAGGCAACGTACCAGCGGTAAAGGTTGATGTATCAATGGCTGCGGGGTATCGATTAGTGGCGTTCTCATAGTTGGCATCTTGGAGATACCTGGCCCCGGTTTGGGGCTTACTTGTAGTAATAGTTACAGTAGCAGCACCACCGCCAGAGCCTGTAGTAGCTGAAGTTTGATACAAAGAGTAGACGGAATATGGAGATGTGCTGAATGGGTTAGAGCTGGCAGTTGAAGGCTGAGCAAAAGCTGTGCCGATGCTACTGGTTATAGTTACGGTAGCACCGGTTATCACAACCGTGTTGCCATAACCTGCCTGTCCTCCAGTATAGCTACCGGCATTACTGCCAGCTTGACCAACAGAGCCTCCCGCGCCACCATTTACGTCGTAGGCATAACCGCCAGTTCCAAATATACCGCCGGTCTCACCCTCTGAACCTTGACCACCGGAACCATATAAGCCATTCATTGTGGGCGTATTGCTGACATTGACCCCAGCACTAAGTAAACCACCACCGCTGCCATCACTTGCTCCTCCATAGAGACCACCGCCTCCGCCACCAGTGTAGCTGCCGCCGCCACCACCTGCGCCTCCGCCACCGAAGCTACCGCCGCCTCCACCAGAGGTACCATTGCTAGCTCCGCCACCGCCGCCTCCGGCAGCAAGAATGGCTCCAGTAATCGAAATTGGGGAGAAACATATCATCGAGATAGAGCCAGCATTGCCACCAGCCCCACCATTGGCATGTGAGGCACCGCCAGCACCACTGCCACCACCACCGGAAGTATTGATGTCAGCACCTACTGCAATTGTCCCATTGCTGGAATTCAGGATGACATTTCCTCCGTTTCCGCCAGCCCCACCAGCACCGATATCGGTGCTGCCACCACCGCCTCCATATGCGTGGATATAGCCAGTTTGAATATTGCTGTCGGCATTAACAATGACACTGCCGGCGGACTGACCAGACTGACCAGTGCCGCTAGATGCCCATGTGCCGCCCACTCCAGAAGTGTCGATATTGCCAGCATTGATGGTTCCATCCGCACTAGTGCCACCATTTGCATACAATGCTATTCTGCCAGCTGAGCCGGTGTTGGCCAGCAAATTGACCCATGGCATATTAATATTGCCACCACCAACTGAAGCTACTGGATTCCCATCGATCATCACAGTACCAGCTCGCATGGTAATACTTCCAGCTGGACCAGAGCCAGAGTTGCGATTATCTATAGATGCTGTATAAATGCTGATGTTGTGATCGACAATTACCGATATCGAACTGCCAGGATTCACACTATTTGCAACATTGCTTATCTGCGGAGCAATCAATGTAAAACTTGAAGCTCCCGTACCAGTAATGTTTCCTAACGCCACATTCGCGCTGGACACCACAATAGGCACCAAATAGGTGAAGCCAAAGTTGGTGTCACTGGAAAGCGTTAGTGTCCCTGTATTGGAGAAATCCGTAAAACCACCACCAGGTATCTCTTCTGGCTTTAACGCCATGGCGCCGGTAAAGGATACAGAGGTGGGGGCTATATCATATGTAGCATTCGTTAATGACAAAATTGTGTTGTTAAGAACATGTCCAACATTAATGCTGCCGTTGGTGAATGTCACTGCAGTGCTTTGTTTATTTAGAACGCCTGGGGTGGCTGTGGTGATGAGCACTGGAGCTCCCCCAGTTGTAAGCGTTCCGGCAATTATCATGCCAGCATTCATGTAGACAGAACCACCAGGGCTACTACTGTTAGGCGTGGTGATAAAAGTGCTATTCGTGAGCATGATGGTACTGTTGATGCTGGCAGCCACCACAGCCAGACTGCCGCTACTGCTTGCAGTTGCACCGCTTGTGGTTATGCGCAGGTTGCTGGCAGATGTTGTAATGTTTGAACAGCTGGCGTTAGCTGCCGCCAAAAGAATATCTCCACCAGCGGTAGGACCAGTTGATGAAATATTGCCATTTAGTATTAGAGTCCCACCGTAAGCTGCAAGCGTAATCGGTCCACCAGCTGAATTAATTGTTCCCAACGTGTTGGTGGTGATGTCTCCTGCCGATAGCAGAGTCACTCCAGCTCCTGCCACCACACTGTTCGTAAGCGTTATATTGTTCCCGGAGTTCACCGTAATAACAAACAGAGAGCCGGCACCTTCGTTATTTCCGTTCAATATAATGGGAGAGCCACTCTGATAGACAGCAAGGGAGCCGCCGCCGGTTGTGCTCGTCAATTGTCCGACTTGAGTATTAAGTGTAGATGTGCCACTGCTTCCTGCGTTTGCTGTTAACGTACCGCTGCTTATTAACGCTCCACCACCTAAAATGATCCCGGACCCACCTGTTGTGAAGCTTATCCCACCGTTTGCCGTCACCGTACCACATACATTGATATTGCTTCCAGAATCGACACCGACGATGAGCAAGCCGGAGCTTTCGTTGTTTGTGTTCAACTGAATGGAGCCAAGCTGAGTGATATTGAGAGAAGCGCCAGTCGTTGTGCTTGCTAGTTGCCCAACTTGAGTATTGAGTAGAACTGTGCCGCTGTTTCCTGCATTTACTGTTAGCAATCCACTGCTTGTTATCGTTCCGTTGTTGAAGATGGTACCAGCGCCACTTGTTGTAAAGGTCACACCGCCATTCGCCTGAATAGTCCCACCAGACAAAGTAATATTGCCGCCTGTTCCAGTGGTAAGTGTCACACCGTCATTTGCCAGGATATTTACACCGGGCAAGGTAATGCTGCCACCAGTGCCGACTTGCAGAGCAATACTGGCACCTGCACCCGAGCTATCATTATTGCTAAATGTAGTTGTATAGATGCTAATGCCTTTGTCAACAGTCACTAATACGGGAATAGCAGGGTTAGTACTAATCATTGCTGGAGCTACATAGGTAAAGCTCACGTTGCTTACATTGTCAGCATTACCAATATTACCTAATGTCACACTGGTGCCGGATACCACAATCGGTGCCAGGTTGCTGAAGCTGAAGTTGTCGTCACCAGAGAGTCTCAGTGTGCCTGTATTTGTGAAACTGGCAAACCCTCCACCCGGGATTTCCGCCGGTAGCAATGTCGCTGTGCCGCTATTGTCGCTGTTTGTGTAAGCGCTATAAACTGCATAGGTTGGAGCAGTACTCGTTAGCATCTCCATGGTATTGGCTGAAACTCTGCCAACCAAACTACCTGTCGCAAATGGCCTATAGCCATAACTACTGTCACTTGCTGTCGTAATGAGTATCTGTCCGTGAGTAGATCCTGTCGTTCCAGTGTCTAACGTGCCGGCAGTAATTGGATAGGCACCGTAAGCCGCGCTGAGGAAAGCTGAGCCACCAGCCCCTCCTCCAGTTAAAGCTGTAGAGAGTATGCTACCCAGTCCAAGGTCTATGTAGCCAGAAGCTACTATAGCTAAAGAACCACTTGAGGTTGAGCCGCTGGTTGTAATATTCAGGTTTGTTGCTGTGGTTGTGATATTGGAACTGCTGCCACCGGTAGCAACAAGAAGAATATTGCCACCAGTTGCACCAAAAGCAGTGGATACATCACCACCCAGACTAAGGCTTCCAGAAAGAGCCACCAGTGCCACCTGCCCACCAGCTACGGAGATGTGCGCAAAGCGCGAATTCGCAAATGGATTGGGAGTAAGAGGTGACAGACTCGAGAAAGCACTACTTACAGTGCCGGTAATGGAGAGTGACCCACCTGAGACACTGACAATCCCTGATGTTCCTGGATTAACAGCCGGCGCGCCATTCTGGTTGCCTGCCTGCCCTACGTTTCCTGCTTGATTCCCTGCCATGCCAAAGTCGTTTCCGTTGCCATACATCCCGCTGCCATACCAGCTATCCCAGCCATAACCACCATGTCCAGAAGATCCTGATTGAGCAGGAGTGATTCCCGCGCCGCCACTGCCAAAGCCGCCCCCCGACCCTCCTGGCGTGTGCGGACCATACCAGTCTTGGATCTGGGTTCCGCCACCACCACCATAAAAGCCGCCTCCGCCTGAACCATAGCTATAGCCGCCTGGTCCACCACCACCACCACCGAAGCTGCCTCCACCATCAGCTGGAGACCAAGTGCCGCCATAAGGGTTGGAGTTTGACCCAGAGCCGCTTCCACCGCCAGCAGCCAGGATAGGTCCAGTAATAGTGACCGCGCTTCCGGCATTAGTTGAAATAATCACGTCACCAGCATTGCCGCCAGGTCCGCCCTGAAACTGCCCGCCGCCACCACCTCCTCCAGAGGAATTTATATCTCCACTTATCGCAACTGTACCTGCTGTTGAAGCCAAGGTAATTATGCCGCCGTTGCCTCCTGCTCCTCCAGCGAGGGTACACGAGGACCCATAGCCACCTCCACCTCCACCTCCACCTCCACCTCCACCATAGCTGCGCAAATAGCCTGTCGAGATGCCTGTGCTTGCGGTTATGCTAATCCATCCACCACTCTCTCCGGCTGCGCCCGCACAGCTATAACAGCCACCTGCTCCACCCAGTCCAGACATGTCTA
>CAILLX010000170.1 GCA_903835185.1 uncultured bacterium
GCGCAAAAACAAAAATTCAGATCAAAATGGGTAAATAGAAAACATGCCAGCGTCACTTCGTTCCGACTACCCCATAAAGCTCCTCATGACAGGCATGCTTTTTTGCCCGGAATCGGGTGGCACGTTCGCTGGAATACGCACCTGGCATTCCGTTCGGGTTGGCAATAGACAAACCGTTAACGCCAGATGCAACGAAGTTTGCATCGGAAAGTTCAATCTGTGATCGATCGTCGATAATATGTTGGATGGAGGAATAAAGCGTCATGGGACTGAGTCAACACAAAAATATTCTCTTCCTTGGCGGAAATCACCTTGATAGCCGCTTCGCCGAAATTCTTTTCAATTTCGAGGCGAAGAAATTGGGGTTACTCTGGGAAGCTGCATCAAGAAACCTGACTGAGGGGCACAACACTGGCTTAGAGCCAGCGGCAGAATCCGCGCTCAAATACCTGCAAACGCTCGGGGATGGCAATAATGATAGGTTCGGTTGTCCACCAGTGGCAGCAACGGCGCATGACATGGAACGAGCGGATCTCATTGTTGCCTTAACTGATATTGAGGCTTTTCGCCTGATTAGTGAACAATTCCTGCCCTGGACGGACAAGATCAGGTACTGGCAGATTGAAGATACACAGGAAGTACTGCCTGCTTTAGAGCGTGAGGTGAAGAGCTTGCTGACACGCCTCATTCTGGAGGGGGGCAGGCGACAACTGACTTCTCCTCCAACTGCTTGCCCTGAATGCCACCATCCCATGTGCACCTGCCGCGCTCAAGTGAAGACCCGGAAATCTGCCGTTGTACTGATTGCCAAAG
Organism: uncultured bacterium; assembly: GCA_903835185.1. GTDB lineage: Bacteria > Cyanobacteriota > Vampirovibrionia > Obscuribacterales > Obscuribacteraceae > CAILLX01. The sequence continues at coordinate 814 of CAILLX010000170.1, forward strand.
AGACCAAAGGGCGGCACGGCAAGACGGTAAGTACAATCTCCGGACTCCCGCTGGATGACTCTGAGCTCAGCGAACTGGCCATGCAGCTGAAACAACGGTGTGGCAGCGGAGGGACAGTCAAAGACGGCCGAATTGAAATTCAAGGAGATCACAGAGACAAGCTTCGCAAGGAGCTCGAAGGCATGGGGTATCGTGTCAAGCGTGTCGGCGGTTAATAAGTTGGAGAGAATGATTAAAGTCCTAAGCCAACTGGATGAATGAACCTCTCAAGAGTCCATCTTGGTCCATGGCTGCAACCAGGTTGACACTATCGAGCTGCACACAAAAGCGCACATCATCCCTGAGCTGTGGACTGGCGAGCAAACGTCTGCCGTTGCACGACCTGGAAATTGCAGCCAATAGATCTTGCCGCTCCTGACGAAACAACATGCGAGCCACCAGAGCAGAATCCGACACAGAGTCCTGATTACAATTTGCCCAAACCAGGTCACAAAGCGCGCCAGCACAAAGTACATCCTCGTAAGCAGCTTGTTCATGCGTACCACCACAGACAAGCATCAGTCGGACTGGATCGGCTCCCTCAAGACTCCCGACAGTAACAGTCAGGTTGAGAAAAGATGAGATAAGCACCCTTTTGGCATGCGCGCAGGCACGCAAGGCTCGTGTTCCATTGGTTGTTGTCATGACAATAGTTTTCCCGGCGACAGTCTCTTGTCGAAACTCGCGCGGAGAATTGCCCAGATCGAAGGACACACTTCCGGTTAAGTCCGCCCCAATTATCAAGCCATTCCGTTCACCAGCCAGCAGCACTTCGGCTCTTTGCTCACGGAGAGCCAGTGCCTGCGGAATATCCTCAACTGGGAGGATAGCAGCAGCACCATTGCCCAAGGCAGTCACCATGCTGCTTGTAGCGCGCAGTACATCAAATACCACACACACTGTCATGCTGAGGTCACATTCACGCAGTGAAGAAAAGTCGGCTGGAGTAAAGAGAACTTCTAGGCTGCTAATATTCATATGCATTTTGCTGGATAGAACCCCATTTTGCCATGCCTGATGATATTCCAAGTGCCGCCTTGCGGTGTTTCATTCTGCACGATTGGAGCCGGAAAGGCTGAATCGGTAAGGCTCTCGAGTGTGCAATGTTTTGGCGGGGCATGTGCGGTAACATTCGAGCACTGCCAATGGTGTCAGCTCACTGCCCACGTTTTTGAAGTTGAGCAGCCGATTCTGCTTTTGTTTCCTTTCCATACTGTGCCTGTAATCTCGCTAGTTCTTGTCTGACGCGACTTTCTTTTTGTGTAAGGTAATTGGTAACGAGGTGTGTGATCACTGCAAGACAGACTAGAATTCGCGTTTGACTTCAGATACTGCTGTAGCATTCACCATAATAGCCTATGATATCATAGGCCATAACCTATCCCAAGGTTGAAAGAGTCAAAGAGAGGGTTGGCAACGATTCAGCCTTACGGACTCAAGCGGCATTGCTGTTAGTCATCTTCGGAGTGAAGCTGATTTGAAGCCCAAGATTATCCAGTATTGTTGCGAGACTAGAAAGCCGCGGATTGCCGTTTTCTGAAAGCATGTCATAAAGATTCTCGCGATTCAGCTTCGTCGCTTGAGACAATGCAGCCATCCCGCCGTGAGCTTGTACGACATCCCGGACCGCAAGAAGAAACACATCTTCGCCTTCTTCCAGAGCTGCATTCAGATATCCTGCGGCGTAGTCCAGGTCTTTCAACTCTTCCAATAGATGATCCGTGTATTCAACTGTCGGCATAACCTTTTTCCTTCTTGAAGCTTGCCCAGTAATGTTTCGCCGCTTTGATGTCTTCATCTTGTCTGCTCTTATCACCGCCACACAGAAGGATCACAAGTTCATCACCCTCTTCTCCAAAGTACACACGGTATCCGGGACCGTAGTCAATCTTGAGTTCTCTGACTCCTTGTCCGACGGAACGAGTATCTCCGAAATTTCCCAGCCTTACTCGTCCGATTCGCGCTTGAATCTTTTGTCTGGCTCGCTGGTCCCGCAGTCCCCTCAGCCACTCAAGCAAAGGGACTCGACCATCTTGCAGCTGGTAAATCAGCAACCGTTTTTCGCGTGTGTCCATTTAATATCAGTGTAGGGTATAACCTACACTGCGTCAACGATGGACCTGAACCGCATGCTCTTGCCCCTGCAACTCTCAATTTATGCTGAGAGTGTCCTCGATTGCTTTCTCGCGATCCTTTTCGGTTGGCAGCGTGTACCGCTTTGTTGTCTCCAGCCGCCTGTGCCCGCCCAGCTCGGAAACAAGCACCAGGTCGTTGCCGGCGCGCACGAGATTGGTCAAGAAGGTGTGTCGCAGGATATGGGCAGACAGCTCAAGTCCACAGTCGCGGCCGATCTTACGGATGATCAGGTCTACGCTCTGGGTGGACATCCGTTGTCCCTGTGGGTTCAGGAAGAGCGCAGGGGCAGTTTTCTTGCCAACGTATTTGGCTGCACGGACTTGGAGCCATTCGTCCACGGCTGTTGCCGGTTAGATATATGATGACTCAATGCGCCCCTTGCTTTTTGCTTAGCGTAAGCAGCAAGAGTTAAAATTCAGTGCGACAATGGACCACTCTTTTAGTGGGTGGAAAATGAAAACTTGCGACTTAACGCGTGTCTGGAGCGAAGAATTCAAGGTCCATTCTTACGAAATGGGTCCGTCCGGATTTGCGAGCCCTCAGACAATATGCCAGTTTCTGCAAGAAGCAGCCAATAACCACGCCGAAAAACTCGGTTATTCATTTGAAGAGTTGGACCGGCTTGAACAGATGTGGGTGCTCTCACAAATGAGCCTGCGGATGGCAAGGTATCCGAGAGGACGGGAAACTGTACAAATTGAAACGTGGCCGGTAAGCAAACAGAGCAACATTCGTGGTTATCGCGACTTCACTCTGCTCAATAGCACAGGCGAGATTCTTGGACGTGCTTCAACAATGTGGTTGCTCTTGAAACAGGACAATAGAAAGCCGCTAAAGCTCCCGGAAGAGCTCTTAGATTTGTGCAGCCTGGGTCATAGTTACGACTTTCTCAATCCACCAAAAGATAGCAACTTTGAAGACTCACCTGAGACAGTTCAGGAATTCGTTATACGCGCCAGTGATATTGATTGGAACATGCACGTCAATAATGTTTGCTATTTAGAATGGTCGCTGGAAGCCATTCCAGCCATATTCAGGCTGAAGAATAAACTTACCGAGCTTGACATGTCATTTCTGGGAGAAGGAAAGTATGGCAGCTCTGTTCTGGCTGAATGCTTTAAGCCTGCTGAGCAGTACCATCTCTATTTGCACAGGATCAAAGACAAATCATCAGGAAAAATTCTGGCCCAGTTGAGAACCCGCTGGGAGCCCAAGCAAGTCCAGCAAGACTAAGCAGCCAGCACCTCTTGACGAGTTCGAATACGTGCTTTACGATCGCTTCCATGAGGTCAGCAATTTCAGCCTAAACATACAAATGTCGGTGAGGAGTTCATGAACGACAAGACAGGACATCACCTTAAGAAACTGGCAGAGCATACGGGTGGGCAACACCACGACGGGTTCTCCCAGAAATCGCTCACCAGACAGGACAACCAGTTAGTCAACCAGTCGCCTGAGCAAAGGCAGGCTCACAATGCTGCCTGTGTAGAAAGCGGTGCCCTGCCTAACGTGTCCCTTGACACTCAGAGAAGCACCAGCGATGAATCGACCTTCATCACAGCATGGGGTGACCAGCACCAGGCGCACGACAAGGGACCCTTAAAAGGCGGTGTATCACAGTTCGACCTCGGAGCACACAAGGAATTCCTCCAGTCGTCCCTCAGCGAAAAGCTGCCCGGCGGGGGAAGCGTGGACTGGACTCCCTGGCATAAACAATTTGTCCTTTCAGCTAAGAAAGAGTTTGAGCAATTACTGGCGCACAGCCCTGAGCTTGAGTCTCACTCTGGCGCCTATGGAGCTTCGGGCAGCATCAAATTGCAGCTTGACGTAAGACACAACAGCGACATACAGCTGCATGGAATTAAAGATTTCTCCTCTTACGGGGGCGGATCAAATGCGTCCGAGGTCTTCCGAACAATTGCCGAGCAGGCATTTGAAAATTTGCATTTGCATGGGAAGGTTCCCCGGTTTCCGCTCGGGTCCAGACGTGACGTGAATCATGTCGAGATTACAGTCAACCTCGGCAGCACCCACGGCGCACAATGGCGGAAAGATGATCACGAACGGACCGACAGGCACTAAATCAACCGGGATAATACGAAGATCAAGATCATCGTTACACTTTATTGTGGCTGCGATGCTCTCAAGTTCGGCTTGCTGGGCGGCTGGAGATTCGCCTGACCAGAGCTTCGAACACGACAGCGACAGAGCCAGCACATTGTTACAGCAGCTGAAAGGGGACAAGGCCGAGCCGATTTTGCTCAAGCTGCTGGCTGCACAGGAGGCTAAGTATGGACACGATGCAAAAGAATCAGCCATTTACCTTGGCGCGCTCGGCTCAGCTTGCGAACAGCAGGGAAAACTTGACGACGCCAAACGGTATTTTCAACGAGCGATAACTATCGCCACCGCAGATGGTGACCCTCAACTCCCCTACTATCTTCGCTGCCTTGGGCATACGTACATGCATGAAGGCGATAACGGCAAGGCTCAAGATTTATTCAACAGAGGGATTTCCATTCTGACGGCAAAAGACGCTGTGGACCGTAATCCAACCACTGTGCTCAGGGATCTCTTGAGACTAAACGCAAGCTGTTATATGCAGGAGGAGGACTATCAAAAAGCAGAGCCTCTGCTCTTGCGCTTGCATACAATCCACCAGAGACTCGGCAATGATAGCGATCTAGGCACCGAAGAGATCGTTTCAACTCTTAAATCGCTCGGGCGTTGCAGGTTTCACCAGAACGATCCCGAAAAGGCAGTGGCTTATTTTGAGGAAGCTTATTGCGTGCAGCGGGATGACCATGATGTTTCCGATCTGGACCGCGCTGATACCTTGCGCGAGGCAGCAAGCACTTATGCGTCGAATGAGGATTATGTTAGCGCGGTTGCTATGTACGGAGAATCACTGCGTTTGCGCCGAAAAGCGCAGCCAGCAAAGAGTCCGGAGCTCATCCCAAACCTGGCCCAGCTGGGTGAGGCCACACTGAGAGCATTCGGGGCGGCCAGTCCGGAGAGCGCCTTGCCAGTTTTCGAGGAGTTGTTGGAGATCGAAAACGCCCACACGGGACCCACCGACTATGCCGACGCTCTCGATGCTCTTGTTCGCACAGCAGACGCCTTCCTCAAGTATCATTACCGGCATAAGGCGATGGAACTATACGAACGCGTGCTTGTCCTGCGCGCGCAGGACAAGTGGAAATCACCCGAGGCGGAGAAATCAGTCCGAGAGAAATATGAGGACTTGAAAGCAAAACTGACAAACGATCCCTCTCCAGATCCGCGACCAACCGGGCGCATCACGCCTTCTTTTTGAGCCGGATACAGTTCTAGTCCAACGAGATGAACGAACCTCTCACGAGTCCATCTTGGTCCATAGCTGCAACCAGGTTGACACTATCGAGCTGCACACGAAACCGTTGCACGAAGTACACCCTTGAGTTGAGTGCTCACGCGCGGGAAGATGGGCTAGTCTCAGTTCATTAGGTTGGCTGAAAGTGGTTTTGTCTTTGAGCCAACCAGCGGTCCGGAAGGAAGTCGTCAATTTGAGA
>CAILLX010000171.1 GCA_903835185.1 uncultured bacterium
CAATTTCAACTAAAAACGGGACAACCCCGGAGACCATCGGCACATTGAAGACCAGGAAAAGCCGTATCATTTCAAAGACGTGGACACGCTCAGAGCAGATTTCTTCAGGGACATTGAAGCGATAAGAGGTGAGAGCCTTGGCTAGACAACAAAGAAAACTAGCGGTTGGAGTAGCCGGCGCCAAGCAAGCTGGAGATGACTTTGTGAGAGCTTGGAAGCGGGCCGAAAAGGGCTTGCCTCCAGAGGAACCTATTAACCGCCTGCATTTTACGAACACAGCAACGTTGTTCAAGTATCTGTCACCCAAGCGCTTTGAACTGCTTCAGCATCTCAGGGAAGCCGGACCTCTGAGCATAAGGAAGCTGGCAGCGGAGCTGCGGCGCGACTACAAAAACGTGCATACTGATGTAAAAGACCTGCTTTGTGTCGGCTTGATTGAAGAGACGCAGGAAGGGCTTTTAAGTGTGCCTTGGGATGTAATCGTTAGCGAATTACGCTTGTTGGCAAAGGCGAACTAGCTTTCCTCAGCAGCCTTCTGGCGCCGTCGGATCAGTTCCATGTCCTCTTGTGAAGGTTTAATCCTTTGCTCGACTTTTTTGTCGGGTAAGGCAATGCGATATTCTCATGGAATTCGGTGCACGGTATTGTCCCTGGCTGGGGGTTAAACAACCGATCTGGTGTTAGAGCAATCACCCAGAAACAACTCGGGTGAGACACTGAAGAAGCGAGCAATCTTCACTATGTTCTCCTTGCTCAGATTGCGCGTTCCCGCTAGGAACTCTGAAATATGGGACTGACTGGTATCGGTCCGGCGAGCTAGCTCAGACTGGCTTGTATCGCTTTGCTCCAGCAAGTACTGCAAAGCTTCCGCCGGCGTCATTGCCTTTGCTAAACGCTTCCAGTGCTCTCTCTCATATTTCACAATCAGATCGGTAAGCACATCCAGGTAGTTGCATTCATCATCAGTTAACGAGGTTAACCGATCTGGCGTACTTAGTTCCTTCATAAGAGCTGTTGCCTCGGCTAGATGCTCTTTATTCTTGATCGGAGCAAGTGGTAATTGCCTGATGAGCATTAAATATTTATCGCTAGGCTTAGGTCTGGTCATGGCTTCCACCTGTCGTAGTCGGCGTGTGTTTGTATCTCGTGAATCAAAACCTGCTTTCTATCGTATCGAATAACGGAAATGAGCCGATAGGCATTCCCGTGGATGTTGAAGACGACATACCCTTTAACATCTTCGGCGGTTTTGAAGTCCCTTTGCACATCAATCATGCTATTCCATACGGCTGCTCCAGTAATGTCAGTCCAACGAGACAATGGCTTGCGAGCAAATGGATGCTTTTTAGCAAACTGGCTTAAGGTGTTCAGGCTGACAATTTCCACGGCTTTATTATCCCGTATTGGGATGCTTGCGTCAAGGCTTGTTTGTTGGCAGCAGATTTCTTATGTACCTCTTAGAGTGTTAAAATCTTGCAGTTGCACGGACACAGCTACTTGGAAAAGACGCAATCGAGAACACTGCATTGACTGGGGAAGGTAAGTGGCAGCGGATGTTTTTTGTCCGGCTGCTTGCAGTGCCGGCTGTTCCGATTGCTGTTCTGGTCTTGCTTAGCAGCATTTGCTACTGGCGGAGTTTGTCTGGTTACTTCGCAGCTGATGATTTTGTACATGTAAGTTATCTTTATGCTGTATTCAAGAACCGCCCGGATCTTTTGCTGCAGAATTTTTTCGGCAACTGGATGCAAGCTGCCGGTACGCAGTTTTATCGCCCGTTTATCTCGCTCACACTTGCCAGTGATTACTTGCTCAGCGGGGCAAATCCGTCTGTTTTTCACCTGACAAACATTTTGTATGAGGTTGCCTCGACAGTTTTCTTGTTTCTTCTGGTTAATCGGATGGTGCGCCCGGTCGCGGCACAGCAGGCTCAACTTGCTGCATTTCTCACGGCGGCGGTTTTTGCTGTGTGCCCGCTGCACCCTGAGGTGGTGAGCTGGGTGATCGGACGCGTTGACAGCGTTTGTGCTGCCTTTTATCTGGCTGCTCTCTGGCTGTTTCTCAAGGCTGCGCAGGATGGTTCCTGGAAAGCAGGAGTCGGCAGCGTAGTAGCTTTTGCCGTCAGTCTCATGTCCAAAGAGATGGCGGTTACTTTGCCTGCAGTGGCCATGCTGCTTGCCTGGGTGCTGGGGCTAGGCAACCGTAAGGGTAACCGTGGTGGCTGCTGTGGTGGCTGCTGTAGGGGCGGCTCGGGAGCCGCCCATCTGGCGCGTCCCGACGCGCCCCTACGCACGACTATAGCCGGCGGGACGCCGGCGCTCCCGGAGAGAGCAACCAGCGGGAAGTGGGCTCGACGCTTGCTGGCGGCATTTATGATCACACTGCCTTTCTGGATCACTCTGGCGGTTTATCTCGTGGTTCGTACTGCCGCTCTGGGCACTTTTGCCGGCGGTTATTCAGGGTCAATCGGGCAGTCGTTGAGTCAATCAATAGTATGGCGCTCTTTGTGTGATGGCTCGGTGCTCAGAGTGCTTTTCCCTTTCAATGACGACGTATTTACTGAAAGAGATACCTGGCGACGAATACTCGTCACACTTTATTCACTGATGGTTGTGCTTGTGCTCCCGCGGGTGGTCGTTTTCAAGCGTACGAGTGGACTCACTTGTCTGGTGCCGTTTGCTGCTGCCTGGTTTGTTCTTGTGATGTTGCCTACTTACAGTGTGTGGAATCTCTCTCCTACATTGCAATGCAGCCGCTTTACTTATCTTGGCACTGCTCCGTTGAGCCTCTTGCTGGTGGCGACAGTGTTGCCATTGAGCAGCGTATGCGGCAGGTGCAGTCGCTTCTTTCAGTGGACTGCTGTTGTGCTAATTTCCATATTACTTTTTTCAGGAATCATAATCACCAGCAAGAACAACCGGCCCTGGGTCGAGTCAGCTGCTCAGTTGCGCTCTTTTCGTTCTGCTGTGGAGAGGGAACTTGCCAGCCTCCCGGACACAAAGAAACTTGTTGTGTTGAACGTGCCGCACACGTTCAAGGGAGCGCATATGATTTATAACGGCGCCATGCTTAGCGTTCTGCTTACACCCCCACTTTCGAGTCGCAGGCTTGTTGAACGAGTAGTGAGTTTTGAGCCGGCTATGTTTGGCGAACCGGATTGGCTGGTGGTATCCCGGTTGCGCCAGTTGCTGGTGCACAAAGACTCATATGCTTTTTATCGCTGGGATATGCAAGGCAAAAAGCTCCGGGCGCTCGATCTTCAGCCAGCTCTGGCTGGGTATCACCAAATGTTCGATGCCAGCGAATTAAACAGGCAGCTTGCCGAGCGTGCCAGGTCTCACCTTCCTCTTGTTGCAGTTTCACCAGAGCTCAAATGGCCTGCTCTGGCTGTAGATCATGTAGATGTGGTGCTTACTGTGCAGCTTGTAAAGGAAAGGAAAGACCCGCCTGTTATGATTTTAGGTTGGCTTGCCCCAGGGCAATCGGCTCCTGTCGGGCAGCAACGGATGGTTTTGCGAATCGTAGCTGATGGGCAGGCGCATCTTTATCGCTTCGAAGTGTCTGAGCACAAATCATGGGTAGCCGCAGGCAATCTAAAGCAAGTGGCTCTTGAATTCCCGTTTGCCGGATCCGGTGGGGAGGGGGCTATTGTCAAGATTGGAAGGTTGGCGTTAAACTCTGCTGAGAATGAAATACCTGATTTGCAGCCCCAAGGAGCCATGTGGCAACAGGGCAATGACGGCATTTGGAATACAGGTGGAGCCATGCTGCCGCTGGCATTTGATGCTTCGCGGATACCGGGTGCGACCCAGGTGTGTATTGAACTTTCTCCGGTCAACTCCTGGTTCGAGCATTACACAGGTACATTCCGCGATCACAGCTTGTCAGCTAACGCAACACATCGCTTTACTGTGGCGGCAACGCGCGGTACATTCACATTGAATCGCAGTGTGCTGACTGCACCAGGGTATTACGAGGTTCGCGCGGCAGCTCTTTCTGCCGGCGGCAAAATGCTGGGCTATGTCTCTGACCCGGTAAGCTTTCAATAGATTTTCAGTGGTTTGGCAAACCGGTTTGCCAACGCTTGCCTGAGGCGCGTGGTATTTTAATCAGCAGTCCACACAGTAGCAAAGGTGAACAGTATGTCAGGAGCAGCCGATTACATCCAAAGCGGCAGGGAATTTTATGATGCTGAAGAGTTTGACAAGGCGGTAGAAGAGTTTACAAAGGCCATTAAGTTGGATCCGTCTTGCGCAACTGCCCTTTCGCAGAGGGGCATGTCCTATTTCAACCTGGGTGATGGATATTCGGCCATCGAAGATCTGACCAGGGCGATCAACATTGCTCCTACTAATCCGGATGTTTACCAAAACCGGGCATATGTTTATACCGCCTTACGCGAGCCTGAGAAAGCTGCAGATGATTATCGCGCCATTCTTTGCCTGCCTGCCAGTGATGCAGACGGGTACTGCGCACGTGCCGAGGCCCATTTCGACCTGGGCGAGTATGACAAAGTTGTCGATGACTACAGTGAGGCTATTCGTATAGAGCCGGATAATCCACATTTTTATGCGGCACGTGGTGATGCCTACAAGCAAGTGGACAAGTATGCCAGTGCAATTGAGGACTATACGCAAGCGATTGCGTTCAAGCCTCAGGAGGCTTACTGGTATGCACTGCGAGGCGATGCTGCTTTTGAGTTTGGTGAATTCGCAGTGGCTATCAATGACTACGATGCGGCAATTGCTCACAGCAGTAAAGATGCTGGAGTATATTTGCGACGAGGGATGGCAAGGGTTGAAACAGGAGCCGAGGCTGCGGCTATTGAGGATCTCAAAGAGTGTTTCCGGCTGGGACTTGCGGGTGGATACGAGGCTCTAGCTGGAGCAGCTCTGGACAAACTTGAAGAGCTGAAGCCAGATGACAGTACAACCTGGCATGTGCTGCGGGGCGATCTGTTCCACCAGTCTGGTCAGTTTGAGCAAGCAATATCAAGTTATGGACACGCGATTCGTCTCAATCCAGAAGATCCCGGAATCTATCTAAAACGTGGCATATCCACAGCGGCAATGGGGTTGGAGCTGCCTGCAGTAGAAGATTTCAATGAATGCTGCCGACTAGCTGAAGCTCTTGGTGATACAGCCATGGGGGCAGAAGCCACCAAGCAGCTTGAAAAGTTGCGAGTGGCCAGCTAGGGATGCTGTCTGCGCTATGTGTCAATTGTGGATGTTATCCATTTCAGCTATACATGGTGACGTGTGTCACAGGAGTTCCGGGGGCACCATGTTGTGGCAGGTGATGTGAAAGTTTGGTCTGCTAATTGGTGGTCGGTTATCCTCCCTTATGTGGCTGTGTTTGTTGCTGCTCTGGCAGCCAGGGTGTGGTTTAATTTGTATGCAGGGCATATAAATTGCTATGCCACAGCTGATGCCTGGGAATATCTGCATAACGGGCAGGCATTGGCAAATCTCAGTCACCTGCCGTCGGCTGGGTTCTGGCGTGAAGTGGTGACAGCCATCGTCGGCGGTGCGCAATCCACGGCGTGGACTTCTGTGAAAGCACAGCTTCAGCCGGTGTACGCACTTTTGACTTCTGGTCCGGTTTATCCGCTCTATCTTGCCTTTACTTATTGGATTGCAGGGCAGCAGTACAATGTAGCTAATTGGATTCCTCCAGTATTAAACCAGGCTTTCATCTCAGCTCTTACATGTGTTCTTATAACAGCAATCGGATCTGCGGCGTGGAGCAGGCGAGTCGGTGTATTGGCTGGCTTAATTGCAGCTTTCTATCCCGGTTTTATAGTCAATTCAAACCGGTTGGTAACTGAAACCGTTGCTTGTTTTCTCCTTGCTGCTGTTGTGTGGCTGACTGTGCGGGGAGTCCAGCAAGGGCGCTTCCGAGCATGGGAACTCCTTGCTCTCGGTGCAAGCACTGCGGCACTGCAGCTCAGTCGCTCACTGATGATTCTGGTGTCCTTAACTTTAGTACCGCTGGCGGTGCTGAGAAACAGGAGAACGACTTTGCTGCGCTCAGTGGTGCTTGTCGCCGCCGGCTTTGTCCTTACTGTCGCGCCCTGGATGGCTTTCAAGACGGTGCTTACTGGGGACACATCTCTTGTGGTCGACCGTTTGAGTCACTATAACTTTGTGATCGGCAATGATTATTACAACCTCGGCTGGCTGGCAGTGCCTTATCCTGAGGTTTATCAGGCTGAGAAGAAAAGCTTTACCACTCTGGCTTCACAAGCATTTAGCAACAGCCCAGCCGGATTTGTTCGGCTTGTTGTAGACAAGTTGCCCCGCATGTTCAAACTTCCCTGGAACGACTTTCGTGCTGACATTTGGCCGATCAATCCTTACTGGCAGACTGTCATTCATCAACTAATTCTTCTTCTTGCTGCTTGCGGTGTTGTGTTGTCTGTTTTTCTGGGGGATTCGGCGGCGCCGCCTGCGCGCAGGCAGCTAATAAGTCGGCTTGTAGTTTGTTGGGTAGTCTTAGTTCACCTGCCATACATGGCTTTTGTCACCCTGCCTCGCTATGTCTTAACAGCCATGCCATATGTGATTCTCCTGGCGGCAGCAGGGCTTGACACCGTGGTCGGGCTCTTGCTGTTGGGCAGGTTGCCCGATACTGTTAACTTAAACCGTTGCGATGACCGAGGGACGGGTGTAGGGGCGGATTGCATCCGCCCAGAGGGCGCGTGCAACGCGCCCCTACACAGTGCAGGCGAGATGTCCGATACCGGTGATATAGGCGGTGGGGATAACCGTATGGGCGGCTTGGGAGCCGCCCATACGGCGCGTCTCAACGCGCCCCTACACAGTGCTAGTCTGCGCAGATGCACACCATGGATGGTTCTGCTTTTCGGACTTATATTTTTTGTCCTTTCAAAGGAAACGCTTCTTCCACACATCCTGGCTCTGAGCAAGATAAGGAATGCCACAATATGTTGCACAGCCGACTGTTTTTTGCGCTGCCTGAGCATGATTGCCTTTGTTGGAGCTTTGATCTCTTGCCGCAAACTGCTCTGCGGTAATCGTCGCGCGGCTCTGCTTGTGGCTTGCGCTCTGGGCGCCGTGCTTCTTGTAGCCGACTGTATCACTACCAGGGCGCATGGACGCTGGTATGAGTGGGAGGCAATGCTCAATAAACCTGGGCAGACAGCGCGCGAGACAATTTGTCTTGATGAGGTGGCTGCCAAAGCAGGCAGCATGCGCCAGTGTTATCTGATGATTGATGGCGCTGGCTGGCAGCAACTTTTTGCTGGGACGACAATTAAAGTTTGCGGCAGGACACTTCATGGGCCGGTCATCCCCAGCCTGTCTCTGGTCGATTGCCTGTTCTGGTATGAGCCTGCCGAGGGAGGCAAGATTTCGCGTCGGTATGAGTCCATTTTTGGAGCGCTGGTTGCGGCAACGGGACTCGCTAATACCGATTTGCGCCAGTGGTTTCTTGTTCCCATTCCTCCAGATCTGCTTAATAATCGTTCTATTACAGTTGAACTGGAAAAGACCGACAGTTCGCCGACACATCTTTTTGGCTGCTACCCTGTGAAGAAAGGCACCAGGCTGATTCCTAGTGTCAACAGATATTCCTGGGAGAAGGCCTTCTATGGTGTGGAGAACGATTCAGGACTCTCTGATTCTCGTTATGACGAGACTACAGCAGGAAGAAGCCGTAGCGATTTTTGCACTGACGATCTCTCCTCGGCGCCAGGCTTGCAGTTCGGCTATTACAATATCAGGCTGCTCGTGCCTGCTCCTCGCTATATGGCTAATCCTGGAATGATAAGCACAATCAGATCACTGTCGCTAAGTGCCGAGTCGAATCTGGTGGTGGCAGGGGTTCCATACAAAACAACAGTGACTAATATCCCTGATTATGGACGGCAAGATATCTGGCTGCTGCGGTATCGCGGTCAGGTGCGATCGATGGGTGCGCCTGGCGAAGCCACTTTCGCATTGACAATCAATTCCAGGGGCAATCCCGGACAGCTGTACAGCTACAATGCTCCCTGGGGACTGAAACTCAAATGCACGCCGGCGTGGCTTCCGTTCGATCTGGCATTTCCACTGAAACCAGGGGACATTCCTGGTAAGTTGAAAGATCTTGAAATTAGCTGTTACAGCCAACCTTCTGCTACTCAGGCATGGTCGCAGAAGAAAGATGCAACCGTTGAGCTGAGAGGGCTGCAGCTAGAGTTTCTCAAACTGCCGGAGATGCCGACAACATTTGGCTATCGTGTCTATTAACTGTCAATGGTGCTAATTGTAGTAGTGGCGCGTCGGGACGCGCCCGCTGGCTGTTGGTGGTTCTCGAGCCGCTCCAGCTATCGCAACGACTCAAGTGACTGGGAGTGGTGCGCAGCCGATTGTGATGCCGACCGAATTGACAAGCGTGCTACCGCCCTGCTTTAAGGAAGGTCGTGATAAATAGCTGCTCCAGCTCGGCGGTTACTTCGCTGTGATCTTTGATTGTGTCCATAGTGCGCCAGAAGCAGTGTGTCTGGTAGGCTTTCAGGCGCCCTTGCTTGGCTAGAGTCGGGAAGGTTACCTCTTCATGGTCGCCTTTGTCTGGCAAGAGATCGAGCAGAGATTGATCAAGCACATAAATACCAGCGTTGATTAAGAACGGTAGCTCCGGCTTCTCTCTGAAGCCGGTGATGGTTGCATCAGGTGCGCACTCAACTATTCCGTACGGACTGCGCAACGGCACTGTTGCCAGAGTAGCAAGTTGTCCGTGTTTTCTGTGAAAGTCGAACAGTTCGGCTAAAGCCAGATTGGTGATCAAGTCTCCATTAAGTGCGATCACCGGTCCATCGTAACCTTTGATGTGCCGCAACGCTTGCTTGATAGCGCCTCCGCGACCGAGCGGCTCAGACTCCACCAGATATTCAATTTGCACCTGCCAGCGGCTGCCGTCGCCAAAGTGATCGCGAATTACTTCATGCCTGTAGCCGCAGCAGATGATGATGTTGGTGATTCCGTAGGATTTGAGCCACTGAATCTGATATGAAAGCAGCGGTCTGCCTAAAAGATCAATCATTGCCTTGGGGCGATCTTCAGTAAACGGTCTTAGCCTTTCCCCTTTGCCGCCAGCGAGAATGATTGCCTGTTTCATCAATGTGATTTCCTTGTAAGTGCTGAGATTGAGACAGTAGCTTGAAATTATTGTTTGTGCTGCGCAGTGCTTGGGCTGGTGGCAAGATGAGCATTAATGATTGTTATGCTGGTTGGATCTTTCTTGTCTGCAACGAGGTCAGCGCTGCAGCTTGGACCGATATTATAGTGTTCGGTGCCCGATTGTTGTTTTGCGTCAGGCTTGCTTGCTGACAGTGGCAGGTTGGTAAGGTCGGCAGGGAGTAGCTGTTTGAGAGTTGCCAGAGCAGCCGTGTGGGAGACAGGTGATGCCAGGTGGTAAACCTGTATTTCGTAGACCTGTCCGTCGCGGCATTGCACTATATATTGCCCACCAAACTTGTCTGATTTGCGGCTGAGGTACTGATCTTTGCCGCCAAAAGTGCCTTTAGAATCTGGGGCAAAACTAAATATTGCTTTCTTCACATTTTCTTCTGGAATGCCAACCCGGACATACTCAAATGCCAGATAACCCCTTGGCTGCGTGAGAGCTGACTGAGATGTGCTTGATTTCTTGCAGGCAGATGTAAACAGCACGGCAGTGCTAACAGCAAGCAAGATGTTAATAGGAATGAGAAAGTTTGTTTTCATTACCGGACCGATTTGACCTTAGCTACCACACTGCGAAACACCGGAACTGATATAACGCGAGTAAGTTGCTGATTATAACTGCATCAATAGTAAAGAACTTGAAGATTGAGAGCTACTCATCTGCAGGAGAGCGCAACTGGCTCATCAAATCACTTACATGCCTGAGCAGTCTCTCCTTGCGATCTGGAGCAATTTCGGTGAAATATGCCTCCAGTGCAGCAAGCGGTGCGGTGCCGGCGCTTTCATTAATCTGAGGCAGTCGTCGGGGACGATCTGGAGCTACCACTTCAGGCTGAAGGCGAACAGACATTGCAGCGGAGGCGCTGGCACGGACCCGCTGCTCGTCCAGCTCTGGTATTTGATCTTGTCGCATCTTGTAATGCACGCGTAAAATGCAGCCAGGTGAAACTTTGGCGGCTATCTGCTTGCATAGCTGTTCTGTTATCTGCGTGCACTGGCACAAGTCGGCATTGACAGTTGCAAACGGGCGCGGGTTAATCGAGTGAAACTCCCAGGAGCTTTTGTGACGCGAGAGGAGAAGATGAATGAAGCCTTTGTCTTCCTCGCTTTCACCAGAGTCGATGCGTTCGAGACTGCCTGCATAGACTATTGCTGGAGCATCCTGACGAATAACCTGGTGCTTGTGAACATGACCGAGTCCCACGTAATCAATACGATCGTCAATAAAGATATCAGTCGGAAAAGTTAAAGCGTAGCCGAGAAGAAGCTCTTGCTCAATTCCGGCAACAGCTCTGTCTACAGTCATGTGTGCAGTCACTAACGATGGCAGGCAAGGATCGAGGGACTCGTAATATGCACGGAGAATAGTGCTGACATGGTCGATTAGAATCTTGTCGATTGAAGCTGCAGGCATTGTCAAGTATTTGTCGACTGCCGCCAGCAGATGGTGGCGAGTGATATGCGGCAGTCCTATGAGCTGAAAAGCACCGTGGGTGGTATCAATCTTTGTGCAGACGGGACGATCGATAATTAAGACGCCAGGGACTTCCAGGCTCTGAAATACTGACATGGCATGGCTTGATGAAGCTCTCAAGAGCTGATCATGGTTGCCTACAAGCAATATTGATTTCACTCCGGCTGAGGAGAGCCGCTTGAGCTGTGTGGCAAACACTTTCTGATAAGTGGGCTCAGGTGAAGCGTTGCGGTAGGCGTCACCCGAAAAAAGAAAAACGTCGCAGCCGTGATCGAGAGTGTAATCAACTGTACGCGAGAGTGCTGAGGCGAAATCTTCAGATCGCGTATTGAGCCCGGTGTCCGGATTAATCCGTCCGTGACTTTCACCTTGCCCGAAATGAATATCAGATACGTGAATGACCTGAATTGCCATGGTAGTCCCGTTGAAGTTAGCGTGTTAAACGCTTAACAATTAATGAGGGTCGAGTTGTGCAGTATCTAAGATTGGGTACCGATGATTGAGCAGTGAATATCGAGTTGCGAGTGCTGATTAGCAGTTGGCGGTCAACATTGCTGGTCAAACGATTATTGCAGGAGTAATGAGGTCAATATACGTTGAATTAAGCAGTGAAGTAAAATGAAAAAGGGGTTTTCTAACTGCTTAATTGTGCTGGAGGTGCCGCGGTCAGCGGTCTCTTGGGAGCTCAAAAGGTGCTCTCTGCAGTTTGAGGGAGCATATAATTAAGGTTGTTCCACAGTAATGTCGTCTATCTCTGTCGCATGGAGAGTGAAGCGGTCATGGGTAAAGGCGGTTTGTCGGCATCTCTTGGGTTTGTCATAGCAGTTGTGCTGGGTATTGCTGGCACATTGCCTGCGGAGTCCAAGCTTTCAAGCGAGCAGGTCTCTCAAATTGTTGAAGAGTCGAAAGTTCTTGGTTCGGATACCAGAGTGAGAGTTGAGATTAATGATAGCGAGCACGAAGCAGTTATAACTACAATTCGCAACCCAAAGGCAACTGATCGCGATTGTAAGATAGATTCAGTTCTTATTGCCAAGAAGATCTTTGATGCTGATCCGCAAGGTTTAGCCAGGGTCAGGGTGGTTTTTTATGATTACAACAATACTAATAACTACAAGCAAGTTGTTGTGCATGAAGCTGATGTGAAAGCGTTTGCTTTGCACGTGATTAACCAGGATACTCTGCTTGCCGGACTCGACATGCCCAGCGGGCAGGTCAAGCAGACAAGGTACCCCCCGGGGCGCCCTAACAAAGATGCCAGTCAGTCGCTGGAGGTCTTGCCTGGCATTTATCATGGCGAACGTATGCAGCTGCTCGGGCAGATCTCAGCTTTGCAGGAACGTGGAGTTGGTGTCACACCGTATATGAATCAGTTCTTTCAGATTGAAGAGAAGGTGCGCTCTGGCGATGATGCTGAGGTTATTAAGTTGATGCAGAGCTTAACTGAAAAGGTCAACTTGCTTTCTGATCAGTACAATAAAGCACAAGAGCAGAAGCGCAGGCAGCGCACACAGGGACAGTCGGGGGCAGCTGGTCCTGATCCGTCGTCGCGTGCAGCGCAAGCGAGAGCTGAGTTGGGAGAGTTTGCTCCTGCTTTAGGCCCGCTGTTTTTGCGGCGCTATCGCGTAGCACGCAAAGTGGCAGACATGAACGATCTCGGGCAGCCGATTGCACCATATAAGCGCCTCTTGCGCGAGCTTGAGGATCTTGCTGCTACAAAGAATAGAGCTGCTCTGGCTGCTAGACTTAGATGGGCTGAGCATACGCTCGGCTTGCCGTCGTTTGGGGAACCAGAGTGAAAAATAAGATTACGATAGAAGAGAAGAAGAGCCGATTAGAAAGAGGTGAGCGACTGGTAGCTACTGTCGAGGCGCTTGCTCCTGGTGGTGAAGGTATCACACATGAGCCTGGCATGGCTGTTTTTGTCGGTCGGGCAGCCCCTGGCGATCGCATCGAACTGGAACTGTTTGATGTGCGCAAAGATTTTGCCAGGGGAGCAATAGTAGAGATTCTTGAGCGTTCGCCACAACGTGTTGAGCCGCCGTGCAAACTTTTCAAAGTCTGTGGTGGTTGCCAGTGGCAGCATCTGGACTACTCCTGGCAGATTAAGAACAAGGAAGATATTGGCAGACAGACTGTTCAACGAATAGGCGGACTTGATCCTGACCTGGTCAAGCCAACTATTGGTGCTGCCAAGCCGCTCTTCTATCGCAATAAGGTCCAGTTCCCGGTCGGCAGTCCCAGAGGTTCTGATCGCATCCTTGCTGGTTATTACATGCAGGACACGCATGAGCTTGTGAATATCAAGCACTGCCCTGTTCAGCCAGAACCGCTCGATCGTATGCTGGCAGCTGTCAAAGCTGTCTGCGAGAAACACAGGCTTACCGCCTATGATGAAAAGAGTCGCACCGGGTTGTTGCGGCATATTATTGCCCGCCACTCAGTTGCCAGCAATGAAATTCTGGTTACGCTTGTTGTTAATGCCAGGGCAAGTGGCGGTCCTGTAGATGGAACAGGAGTTTCAGGCAGCGGGCCGCTCGACCTGTCAGAGATGCAAAAACTGGCACGCTCGCTTATGCAGCAGGTGTCCGAGATTGCAGGAGTTTGTCTCAACTTCAATCCCCACGGCGGCAACAAAATTATTGGAGATCAAACTGTAGTGCTGGCAGGTCAGCCATATATTGTCGAGGAGCTTAAGACTAGCCGCAAAGATCTGCCGGAGCGTTTGCAGCAGGGTATACAGTTTAAGCTTTCACCAACAAGCTTTTTCCAAGTCAATACTGCCCAGACTTGCACTCTTCTTGAAGAGGTGGCTGCGTGCGTGCTGGCGCCGTCTGGCTGCGCCTCAGATGTAGTGCCTCTAATTGTCGATGCTTATGCTGGAGTGGGAGCAATTGCCCTCTGGCTCTCGCCGCTGGCTGCCAGGGTTATTGCGGTTGAAGAATATCCTGCTGCAGTTGCAGATGGGTTGCTCAATCTGGAACTAAATCAAATTGGCAATGTTGAGTTCCGGTCAGGGCGGGTGGAGGAAGTGTTGCCGCAACTGGCAGACGAGCAAGTAGTTGTGCATGTGCTTGTTCTTGATCCGCCACGCAAAGGTCTTTCATTGGAAGCTCTGGAGAGCGCTCTTGCACTCCGACCGTTGCGAATTGTATATGTGAGTTGTAATCCGGCTACACTGGCGCGTGATCTGCGGATTTTTGACAAAAACGGGTATAAAACTAAGCAAATCCAACCGGTTGATATGTTTCCTCAAACCTATCATATAGAGACTGTGACCTTGCTCGAGCAGCAGAAAGACTAATCTCGGACAGGTCGGGCAGTATTTTGAGGAGTTGGTGAACAAAGTCTGGGCGGTTGCCAGGGGTCAGAAGTGATGGTTTTGTCTGGAATCTGGAAAGTACAGGAAGATGACCAGGAGCCTTTTCCTGATGGCGTTATGATTACGCACGAAAAGCGTCTTGCACCGTCAGCTGTGCAGGATTTATGTGCTTCGGTAGGTTGGAGCAGACGTGAGTCAGACTTAATTGCTCGGGCTCTAGCCAACAGCATAGCCGTCGTCAGCGCCTGGCAAGAAGGCATTATGGTTGGTTTTGCCCGTGCAACAGGAGACAAAGTTTTCAATGCCACAGTCTGGGATGTTGCTGTCCGACCGACTTACCAGCGGCGAGGCATAGGACGGCTGCTCATGAAAGAACTGCTCAAGGAGCTGGACTCTTACAATATCCCGCTCATAACTCTTTATGCCGACCCGGGGAGGGATAGCTTCTACAGGCGGTTCGGCTTTTCAACAGATCCTTCTGGAATTCGTGGCATGTTTCGCGAACGTGTCGAGTAGGTTATACGCCCAGCTCGGATAAGCAACGCCCGGGAGCGCAGCGTCCGCCCAATGCCGTCAACTTAGCGCTTAATTAACAAACCCTGCAGGAATCACATCCTGTGAATGCCCTGTGGTACATTCTTACCTCAGTTCGATTTATACCCGAGGGATGTCATGAAGGTCATACTGCAGCATAATGTCCAAAAACTGGGCAAGGCCGGCGACGTTGTGGAAGCCGCGCCCGGCTTCTTTCGCAATTTTCTTCAGCCACGCAACCTGGCTGTACTGGCGACAGGGGGCACGCTTAAGAAGAGAGAAGAAGATCTTGAAGCGTTAAAGAAAAAGGCTGAGCTGGCGCATCAATTTGCTGTCGAGCTTGGTGAAAAGATTACAGCTTTAAGCACAATAAAGATTCAAGCTAAAGCTGGCGACGGCGGCAAGCTTTATGGCAAAGTCACTAATAAAGAGATTGCCGAAGAGCTGAATAAAGCGCTGGAAACGACTTTGGATAAGCGCTTGATTAAGTCGCTTGACGATATCACTGCTCTTGGCAGTTATAAAGTGATTGTCAAAGTGACTGCTGATGTCCAGTCCGACCTTACAGTGGAAGTCGTTCCTGTCTAAGAGTCAGAAGGGTTTGCAGGACAAGAAGTCAAAACTCTGGCACGCAGAGTTGTCAGGATTCCTGTGTAAAAGTTGTTCGGTCGCCGGTGCGAAAATATTGCCAGGATGCCAGGCAGCTGCTGTCCGCTATTTTTTGCTGCCGAACCATGGTATTGCACGAGCGTAGTGAAGGTCGGTGTGCCGACAAGCCCTCTTCGGTGCCTCTGTCCTGGTGAGCTTCTGGGTATAGATTGATCTTATACGCTCCTAATCAAGATCTTGGCTCTCAACTTTTAGTGGCTCGAGAGCCAAGGTGCCATCAGCGCAGCGTTTTAAGACTTCGATCTTTTGTTCGGCCAGCTCGAGAAAGCTCCGGCAGGTGGAGCTCAATTTCATGCCTCGCTCGAACAGGTCGAGAGCATGCTCAAGCTTTACATCGCTGTCCAATTCGGCGACAACCTTCTCCAGTTCGGACAGGGTGCTTTCAAAATCTGATGGCGCCTGGGTGGGTGTCTGAGTGTCAGAGTTCATAAAATAGGTATCCTCCAAGTTAATACCAGTGGTCATCGATTGCTTTGACCTGGACTTTAAGCTTGCCGTTGCTGAGGAGAACCTCCAGCTCTTCGCCGACTTGAATGCCTGCGGCGGTGTTGATAATGGTGCCATCCTGTTTGCGGATGACTGCAAAACCGCGCCCGAGCACATTGAGCGGACCGAGAGCCAGCAGTCTTTCGTGGTTCTGTCGCCATCTGTGTGTACAGGCTGCCACCAGGGCAGCGACAGAGCGCAGGCTGTGTTGATGGCAATTAGACAGGCGCATTGAAAAACGTTTTAGCCGCTCCTCATACCTCAGTAGGCTGGCGGTTGGGTCGAGCCGTTCAGTGGCTCTGCGGGCAGCGCTTACAATCTGTTCCATTCTGGTGGCTAAGCGGTGCGAAAGATTGGACCAGCGCTCGACGAGCTCATTGAGCCCGCGTGCTACAAGCTCAGCAGCAGCTGTTGGGGTAGGAGCTCTCAGGTCAGCGACAAGATCGCATATGGTTAGATCGACTTCGTGTCCGACACCTGAGATGATAGGAATTGATGAGCTTGCAACTGCACGGGCAACTATTTCAGTATTAAAAGACCAGAGATCTTCAATAGATCCACCGCCTCTGGCTACAAGAATGACATCTAGATTGCCGAGCTGCTCGAGGTTGGCAATCGCCTGGGCTATTTCTTCTGGCGAACCTTCACCTTGCACCTTAGCCGGGCTTATTATCACTTCTACGTTGCGGTTGCGCCGTGACAGGGCGCTCAATATGTCTTGCAGAGCTGCCCCGGCCAGCGAAGTGACGACCCCGATACGGCGTGGAAGAAGCGGAATTGGACGTTTGCGCGAGGCATCAAGCAAACCTTCAGACTCAAGCTTGCTGCGCAGCTGCTCGAAAGCTAGCTGCCACTCACCTACTCCTACCGGCTCGAGAGAAGTGACTACAAACTGATAAGCGCCGCGTGGAGGCCAGACGCTCAGTTTGCCGCGCGCAACTACCATGAGTCCGTCTTCAAGCTCAAACTTAATCTGCTGGTTGGCATTTTTAAAGCAGACGCACGGTATGGTGGCGTCTCTATCTTTTAGAGAGAAGTACCAGTGCCCGGATGGATAAACTTTGGCGTTGCTCACTTCTCCTACTACAGCCACGCGCTCAAACACATCCTCTAATAAGGTGCGAATTTGAGCTGTAAGCTCGGATACTGTCAAGACAGACTGCAGCGTGCTCGTATTTTGTAAGCTGTACACGATAATGCCTACCGGTTCGGAGATCTCTTCTTATTCGATATACGTGGAAGAGCGACAAAAGTTCGACTTAGTGTCCATTATCTAGGCAAAAAACTCAAACAGGGCATATCAGTTCAAACTCACCCCGGGCAGCAACACCCCAATACTTTTCGGATAAGCAACCGCATAGCTGGCTATCCCTGGGATGTCCTGCCTGCTTCTGGGCTGGCAAGATGCCCGCGTTTCCAGGCTAACCGAACATTGGCATTATCCATGGCGGCGCTACCAAGGAGCCTCGTTGCGTACAGAACTTCCTGGTTAACTTGATAGTAAATTTTTGGTAGCGTTCAGAACACTTTTTATTTGACGAAGCTTGTTGTCATACTATATATTAGTATGACATACAAACGTAAGGTATATAGACAAGGGGGTCCAAAATGGATAGGACTTTGTTAACGCCTCCAATGATTGAGACTTTTCGCACCTGCAGGCAGGCGTATCAGTATGCCTTTCTCGGCAGCGAAGAGCGAGTTGAGCCTGTGAGCAGTGTCTGCAAGCGGTTCTTGCTTAAGGCGCTTTCTGAGATTAATCGTGGGCGCATAGCAACAGTCAACCAGGTGCAGAAGTTCATGGGGCAACACTGGCCTGTAGATAAGATAGGGCAGCAAGAAGGAGTGAAGGCCTTTTTGTTCGTATACAAAACTCTTACTAATTATGTTGCCAATCCATATAAGCCTGGTGGTGGCGAAATAGTAGGAGCCAGTTTGAAGGTGCGGGCACGTGTTCCGCACATACGTGTTTATCTGGAGGATACCTTAGACCTTATCATCTGGTACCCGCAGGCGCAGAAGCTTGAGTTTGTCGACTTCCACGTTCAACCGTTGCGACCGCTTAATCCAGCCTGGCCGTCACCATCTATTCTGGTCAAACAGTTTCTTGCTGAGCGCTTGCAATCACGCTGGACTTTTGAACAGCTGGATATGACATTTGTTAGGTTAGGACCAAATGGTGCCACCCCGGTGTCTTTCACTTTAGATGATGGACTTTACCGGCTCCACTGGCCAGAGCTTCTTAAGATTGTGGAGGAGATGAAAGATCCGGACAGTTTTTCTGCCCACCCGAGTCAGCTTTGCGATCGCTGCGAGTTTGCAGCCAGATGTCCTGCGGTCGGCGGATGTGGCACAGCACAGTCGTTATCTCGAAGCGCATAGTTGTGCTCTTGAGAGGCACCACTCTTAGTGTCAGAGTTTCAAGCTGTGGCGGCGCTCAAGTCCAGCTTTCAAAGAGGTTATAATTGCATATAGATTTTAGCTACTAATTGATGCATTGACTGTCGTAGAAAAGTAAACCAATGGTTCCAGGCAAAATTGGCGCGGATCGATCGGTGGATTTGCTTATTTATCCGATTGGAGAGCTTGCTACGCCACATCTTGATGTGCTGCCGGCTCATGGCAGTGACATGAGCAAAGTTCAGCGGATTAAAGATGCTGCCATTGCTGTGTCTAACGGAGTAGTGCTGGCAGCCGGTAGTGCAGAAAGCGTTTTGGCTAAGTTTCCACCTGCTGCAGGGACAAAGGTGGTTGAGGCTGCAGGCAAGTTGGTGACACCAGGGCTGGTAGATCCACATACACACCTTATATTTGCCGGTAATCGAGCCGATGAGTTTATAATGCGCTGCCAGGGCAAGAGCTACCAGGAGATTGCGCGCGCTGGTGGCGGCATTGTTGCCAGCATAAGACCTACACGTGAGGCTACTGTCGACCAGCTTGTAGCGATAGGTAGGCAGCGTCTGGACAGGATGTTGCATGCAGGCACCACCACCTGCGAAGTCAAGACCGGTTACGGGCTCGATCTCGCCTCCGAACTGCGCATGCTCGAAGCGATTATCGAGCTGTCTACACAGCAGCCTGTCACACTGGTGCCCACCTTCATGCCTGCACATGCGGTGCCGCCTGGATTAGATCAAACAGAGTATGTCCAGCAGATTATCAGTGAGATGCTGCCTCGAGCTGCTGCTATGTATGCGCAACGGGCAGCAGGAGCAACCCAGCAGCTGTTTGTGGACGTGTTCTGTGATGAAGGCTACTTTACCCTCGCCCAGACAAGAGCAATTCTTGAGGCAGGAGCCCGGTCAGGGATGCGCCCTAAGGTTCACTCAGACGAGTTTGCCAGCCTTGGTGCTACGAGAGTTGCTGTTGAGCTGAAAGCTGCTAGTGCAGATCACCTGCTGTCAGTCAGCGATGAAGATATACAACTGCTGGCGCAATCTGACACCATTGCAGTATTATTGCCCGGCACCTCCTTCTATTTGACTTTGAGTGAGCATGCCCCAGCACGCAAACTTATTGAGGCAGGGGCAGCAGTGGCGCTCGGGTCCGATTTTAATCCGGGCTCATGCCATATCTTTTCGCTGCCGCTTATCTGGGCACTGGCGTGTATGCATCTAAAAATGAGCCCCGAGGAGGCGCTAACTGCGTTGACTGCCAATGCTGCCTTTGCGCTAGGATATGGCAGCACCATCGGTCAGATTCGCACTGGCTATCAAGCCGATATAGTTATTTTTGATGTTGGGTCACTTGAAGAGATTGCTTACAATGTAGGCTGGAACCCGGTTTTAACAACTTTCAAGGGCGGAGTGGTTGCAGCGGAGAATAAAAAATAAGCATTTGCTCTTGCCTATTTGATCTCATTAGTTATAATTCTTAAGAGCGCCACCACCTACGGGACCACCTGTGTAGTATCCGTATGCTTGAAGCAAGGAGTATTAGATGCCTGAACCAAAGCGTAACACTACTGAGAAGGTTGTCTCCAATCTCGGGCTTGAAGGATTCGAAAATCTGTTTGAAAAAGGATCGGACGCAGAGTCAACGACAAGTGCCACCGTCGCCGGTGAGCGAGTTACTACAGAGCAAGTTGAACGGCTTATTGAACGCTTTTCGCAACTCATTACGCTCACAGTCGACCAGCGTGTTGAGACAGCAAATATTGCCAACCAGATGATTGAGAATCAACGACAGCTCATAGCAACTCAGCAGATACTTATCCGTTTGATGGAAAAATCAATTGAATTGACCAGGCATATTACTGCTATTGAAGAGAAGCTGCCTGCTGTTTATGAGATTCCAAGAACTGTAGAAGCCCTTAGAATTCGTATTGCACAGCTTGAAGGCATTGAAACTACTTAAGTAGTGTTCTGCCTGCAGGTAGCTTTCCCAGGCTCAAATAACTTGCCAGTCTGTCGCACTAGCACAGAGTAGTAAAAATTAAACTTTCGCAGGGCTGCGATTCTTTCTTGCCGGCTCTCCGGTGAGAGGTTTTTACTGCAAGCTAAAATTAAAGAAATGTGGTAAATCCCCCTGAAAGCCGCTTAAGCTCTTTACACTATAGTGTAAACCTATAGAATGTATTGCAAGAAGGTTGTCATTAGCCCTTCCTGAGAAGGAGTTTTGATGAGTGACATGGGCCATCTTGGCGGACACGGCGGGCATCTCCATATCGGGAGCGGCGGAGACGGCTTTGGCGTTTCGCACTCGTTCGATATGCCGCAAGCGCACAACGGGCAAGGCTTCCTTTCGCACCTTTTCGGCTCAGATCAAGGCGTACACGGACATCAAGGGCAAGGACTACATCATGGCGTGCCTATTGATCACAATCCGCAAGGGTCAATCAGCTGGACGAGCGCTTTAAGGGCGATGAAGCCTTCAGATGCTTTTCAGGGTCTGCAAATAGGCTGTAACCAGATGTTCTTAATTGGGTTTGTTCTCTTTACAGGCTGGCTTGGAGTTGTTTACTGGCTTCGCCATCACGAGCCGCTAGCCAATCAGATTTTTGGCACGGGTGGCGGTTATTCCACAACTGCTGCTGCTGATCGCCGGATTGTCGCCGGTATGAGACAGGCCATTCCCATTCGTACAGGCTCAGCTATTGGCGCTGTCTATGTACCTAATTCAGGGCTGGACTCGCAGCCGCTGCCTCAAGCTTCTGACTCCAGCGTATCCAGCAGCGCATATGCAGCCTGCTTGCCTGGACAGCCAGCAACAGATGCCTCAGCAAAGGTGTTAGCAGCAGCACCAGCTCCACCAGCAGCATCATCTGTGCCTAACCCCAGCTTCGGTTCTCCATCGGTTACTGTACAGCAGCACCCGGCGCCTTCCCAATCAGCCCTGCCAACCTCGTCTGCCCAAGCAGTCTCGGCAGTTCCTCTAGCCTTGCCAGGAAGAGGTAACACGGCAGCGACAGTGCGATTGCGGACAGGAACATACTTGCTACCGGTCCAGACACCGGAAGGGCTCAGAATTAAGATCTGTACCAGCAGGTAAAGGCGACCGCCAGGTCTGGCTATCATTCCATAGCTCTGGTGATCTTCACGTCTGAAGATACCGGTCAATCCAAGTTTCAGTGCAAACCAAAGTTGCTCTTTAAGAGCTCGTTAATTTGAGCCAGTTCTGCCTGGTTAAGTGCTGGCAAATCTGAAGCAGTCAGGTTTTCTTCAGCCTGGTCAGCTGTTTTTATGCCTGGGATAACTACTGAAACAGCCTCACAGGCGAGGACAAACCTGAGTGCCAGTTGAGCCAGTGACAGACGCGAGCCAGGCATTGTACTGCGCAACCGTTCGGCAGCCAGTGTCCGGGCTTGAATAAAGTTTCGAGGCCAGGCGTGTCTGATGTCACCTGACTCGAAACTACTGTCGCCCTGGTACTTACCGGTGAGAAAGCCGTTGGCTAAAGGCTCTCTGGCG
Source organism: uncultured bacterium (assembly GCA_903835185.1). Classification (GTDB taxonomy): domain Bacteria; phylum Cyanobacteriota; class Vampirovibrionia; order Obscuribacterales; family Obscuribacteraceae; genus CAILLX01. Next base: position 21,580 of record CAILLX010000171.1, read on the forward strand.
ATAACAGCACAATTGGCTTCACGAGCTCTCTGCAGCAGCTCTTCTGCAGCTTTTTGCGAAAAGATGTTGTACACCAGCTGCAGGCAATCAGGACGCCCGGACTTAAGAGCCACCAGTCCTTCTATAGGATCAAATATGGACAATCCCCAGGTTCTGATCTTACCTTCTCTCTTTAACTCATCAAAGATCTGATAAGTCTCTGGCTGTTCAATGAGCTTGAGTGGCGGATTGTGTAGCTGATAGACGTCTATATAATCTGTTTTCAGCCGCGTCAAACTTTTGTCTATGGCGTAGCGTATGTATTTGTCTGTGAAATCCTGGTGACCGGCACCGCCATAAAAATCGGCTCCCACTTTGGTAGCAATTACTACATTGTGGCGGTGAGCCTTAAGAGCCTTGCCAAGCAGTTCTTCGCTATGCCCAAGCCCGTAAACATCTGCTGTGTCAAAGAAGTTGCAGCCCAGCTCGAGAGCTCTTTCGATTGCTTCTGCCGAAACTTTGTCGTCAGTGTACCCATAGCTGTTGCCGTGCTCGTTGCCGCCAATAGCCCAGCTGCCGAATCCTACTTCGGAGACGCTTATACCGCTGTTGCCAAACTCTCTATATTTCATAACTGCGCCAGCTCTATTAAGGTTTGTGGGCAGGTGGCCGCCTGCCAGCTTTTTTGGGTCTCAAATATTAGCAGGAAACTGTTTCTTTCCGATTGCTATCTGCTTTACATGTGTTGCATCTCTCGCTTGGCAGCTTTGAGCTGGTAAGCTTGCAGAAACAAGTTGGGCGAGTGTATTACAATAACCGCTTGACTCTCATTCAGCTGCTCGAGACAGTGATCAGATAGCATGGATGTTTACGACCTTACAATCGTAGGCGGTGGACCGACCGGACTATTCGGCGCCCTTTATGCCGGGTTGCGTGGTTTGAAGACCAAAATAATTGATGTCCTGCCGGAATTGGGCGGGCAGCTGACTGCGCTCTATCCTGAAAAGTATGTTTATGACGTGGCAGGGCATCCTAAAATTCTGGCTAAACAGCTGGCGAAAAATCTAGCCATACAGGCAGCTCTGTTTAAACCGGCTTTCTGCCTTGGCGAAAAGGTAGTCATGATTGAGCGTGTCGATGAAGACACATTGAGAGTGTGTACTGACAGGGGCTCTGAACATTTCACCCGGACGGTGCTACTGGCGCTGGGCGCAGGTGCATGCGTGCCCAAACAGCTGGATATTGAGCATAACAAGGAGTTTGAGGGACGCGATCTCTTTTATGCAGTCAAAAACAAAGAGAAGTTTCGCGGCAAGAAAGTCCTCATCATCGGTGGTGGTGATTCAGCAGTCGACTGGGCAAATGAATTTTCACATCTGGCGCAAAGCACAACCTTAATCCATCGGCGCGATCAATTCAGAGCTGTGCAGAGTTCTGTAGACGAGATGAAGTCCAATGGTGTAGACGTGAGGACCTTCTGTGAGTTGAAGCAGATTATTGGCAGCGATTCAATTGAAGGAGTTGTAGTTTTCGATAACCGTACAGGCAAAGAAGAACAGCTGAATATAGACACTATCCTCATCTGCCTGGGTTTTGTAATCAATCTCGACTTTCTTAAGACCTGGGGCCTTTCTATGGAAGGCAATTCGCTGGTGGTTAACGAGAGGATGGAGACCAACATGTCAGGCGTCTATGCTGCCGGTGACATAGCTACTCATCCGGCAAAGCTGAAACTGATAGCAACAGGCGCAGCCGAAGCAGCCACAGCAGCCAACTTTGCTGCCACTTACATCAACCCTCAGTCCAGAGCATTCCCCGGGCACAGCTCTAATCTGAACTTGAGTATTTAAGGATCATTCTTCCCTTTAATGCAAAGCAACTGCCTGTGCAGACGCGTTCACAGTATTCACCAAGGTTGGATATGCGTGTGTGCCGAAGGTTCTCTGTAGTACGGACCTCAGCGGAGTGAAGACGTTGCGCCGTTTTCGGCTTGGGGTGTAATCGGTACGGAGCACAGGACAGTGCCGTCTGTGACTTTATGGAGTACTGCTAGATCCTGCCTGGCAAAGTGGCGAATGTGTTTGGTCAGATTGGAGAGAAATTGGCGTTGCAAAAAGAGAAAGAAAAGGACGCAAAGCGCTACCCGTGGTACCGTTCTTGCGGTGTACGCTACCGGTGCTACCATACAAAAGATGGTATACTTTAAAAGAAACTGGATCCCTGCCTGACCTGACTCTTCTCATGGAGCTGGAGCAATGTTCTCTCCAAATGCGCTCAAAGTTCTAGAAAGGCGTTACCTGATGCGCGATCAAGCAGGTAATTGCACAGAAACTCCCGAGCAGCTATTTCGCCGGGTGGCTCGGGCTGTCGCATCTGCTGAAAGCTCTTTTGGCGCCAGTCCGGATGAGATAGCTGAGCTTGAAGAGCACTTTTATGAGTCAATGATAGAGCGGCGCTTTCTGCCCAACTCTCCTACTTTAATGAATGCCGGTAGAGGCAAAGGGCAGCTCTCTGCTTGTTTCGTCTTGCCTGTTCCTGACTCGCTGGAAGGGATTTTTGAGACCTGCAAGAACGCTGCTCTCATTCATCAGACTGGTGGCGGTACAGGCTTTTCATTCAGTCGCTTGCGTCCGGCTCGCGATCGGGTTGCCAGCACTGTCGGTGTGGCATCAGGACCGATTAGCTTTATGACTGTCTACGACGCAGCTACAGAGGCTATTCGTCAGGGAGGGACCCGCCGTGGTGCCAATATGGGCATTCTGCATGTCAGCCATCCTGATATTTATGAATTTATCTCTTGCAAGCGCGACACAAACAAGCTGAACAACTTCAATATCTCTGTAGCCTTGACTGATGAGTTTATGGCTGCCGTAAAAGAAGATCGCCAGTTTGATCTGGTGAATCCTCGCAGCGGAGACGTTGCCCGCACTGTGCCGGCGCGCGATCTCTTTGACTGCATTGTCGAAAATGCTCATGCAACAGGAGAGCCTGGCATAGTTTTTATTGATCGTATCAACGCCAGCGACCCGCTCATTGAGACCTGTGGAGAAGACGGGCAGATAGTGCCTGGCAGCGAAGATATCGAAGCGACCAATCCTTGCGGCGAACAGCCGCTCGGACCCGGCGATGCCTGCAATTTAGGCTCAATCAATCTGTGCGAGTTTGCTGATGAAGAATCTGGCGACATCAACTGGAGCGCTCTCGGTGCCACAGTTGAGCTTGCAGTGCGCTTTCTAGACAATATCATTGAAGCCAATAATTACCCGCTGCCCTTTATTGCGCAGGCTGCCCTTAACAACAGGCGTATCGGCTTGGGAGTGATGGGCTGGGCAGAAGCTCTTATAAAGATGGGAATTGCTTATGCCTCAGAGGCGGCTATTGCCAGAGCCAGGCAGGTGATGAGCTTTATTACAGAGAAATCTCACGCCGCCTCCGGACAACTTGCTCTCAGCCGTGGCGTCTTCCCAAACTGGAACTTGAGCAGCTGGGCGGCTCGCGGCATCCCGATGCGCAACGCTACAGTAACTACAATTGCCCCGACTGGCACGATCTCAATCATTGCCGGCACAAGCTCAGGCATTGAACCACTTTATGCACTGTCGTTTGTCAGGCGTGTCCTGGATGGCGACGAGCTTATTGAAGTCAATCCACTTTTTGAAAAGGTTGCCCGCAGCCGGGGCTTTTACAACGACGAACTGATGCAGACTCTGGCGCAACAAGGTACTCTGGCAGATTCTATCAATGTGCCTGCTGACGTGCGGCAGCTCTTTGCATGCTCGCATGACATTCCTTTTATATGGCATGTGCGCACTCAAGCAGCCTTCCAGGAGGCTACAGACTGTGCAGTCTCCAAGACGATAAATCTGCCGCAAGACGCCACCTGTGCTGATGTTCGCGAAGCCTATCTTCAAGCATATGAGCTGGGGCTCAAAGGCATTACTGTTTACCGCGACACCTCCCGCCAGTCACAGGTATTGAATACAGGCATAACAAATGTTGCTGCGCCAGAGCGGCGAGTCGCCTCAGCAGGCAAGCGCCCTCATCAGGTGGCAGCGGCGGGTGAGGACAAATTTAGCCAGGGTGCCAGATCACGTGGAGAGCGTTCTGCGACTCGATTTTCGGGGCGTAATTCTTTTTCATGTCCTGAGTGCGGCGTGGGGTCAGCTTCTTTTGTCCACTTTGAAGCCTGCCGCATCTGCCACAGCTGCGGTTATACTAAATGCTGAGCCAGTTGGGTCGCTTTTAATGACTCGATATGGACTCGTTTGGAGATGACTGCAGGATGTCACGACTTCAGCATGTCAGCTAAATGTAGTGCAGGTGCTTGCGCCGACCTGCCGACAAATAAACCGGCAACCATTCAACCGATTGTAATCAGCCTGGACGGCAAGGAGAAAATCATGTCCATTCTTGTGGATCACGAGATAAGGCAGGCTGTCTCTGAGGGGCAATTAATACTAGATCCTTATGATGAGTCTTTGATTCAGCCTAATTCATATGATGTGCGGCTCTCCGACCGCTTTTCCTGGCATGAAGCCGGACAAGATGTGATTGATCCATATATTTCAGAGAGTGTTCTGGCAGGACTGGTCCACGTTGTTGATGAACATGTCGTTCTCCAGCCAGGTCAGTTTATCCTTGGCGCCACTCTCGAGCGCATCTGTTTGCCTCGCGATATAGTTGGGCAGCTTACAGGCAAGTCCAGCCTGGCTCGCCTTGGAGTTATGGTGCATGTTACAGCCGGCTTTATCGATGCAGGTTTTAGCCATCCACCAGCGCAAATCACACTTGAAATTGTTAATGTAGGCTGCCGCCCTGTTCGCCTGCATGCCGGCATGGCGATTGCACAGATGGTCTTCACGCGCACAGCCGAGTGCGCTGTTGCCTACAACGAAAAACCAGGCGCTAAATACAACGGACAACCGGCAGCAGCACATAGTCGCTACTATCTGAATCACGCGTAGGGGGGCTCGCGAGCCACCCACCGGGCGCGTCCCGACGCGCCGCTACTGTCTCATGCGTAGGGGGGCTCGCGAGCCACCCACCGGGCGCGTCCCGACGCGCCGCTACTGTCCATGCGTAGGGGCGCGTTGCACGCGCCCGCTGGGCGGATGCAATCCGCCCCTGCAACCGCGCTTCGGTCGTCCAAACGGCCTAAGTTAAAAGTATTGGGCCTATGCCACGTGGCGCCACTACGCTTTGACTATGGTCATCACAGTGCTGCGGCAACAAAGCCAGAAGTGAATTAATGATCCGATTGGAGCAACTTAATCTTGCTTTGGTGGGGCATAATCTGAGCATGGGAATTCTCCCATGGCACGGGGGATTATACGGATTTACCAGTGCTTTACTTCCATCTAATATTGCAGAGACCAGCAGAACACTAGCCTACCGTTCATGCCTGGCAGAGACATTAGAAGGCAGATTCAACCTGCAGGGTTGGAGGTCGCAAATGGGTGACGGACGCGCCGGCGAGCGCACAAATACTGGTTCCCAACCACAAACGGATGCTTCTCCAAAGCTGGGCTCTGATGCCTATCAACGGAGAACAAGATCTCGGCAATCAGGCGCCCACAGGACGTATGAACTGGCGCCAGGTTTGGTTGTTGACGAAAGTGATATAGCTGCCCCGCTGACAGGTATGGGCAGCCTGGCCGATCAGGTCGGTCTTCATGGGATAGATGCAGGACATGCTCCTTCCAGAGACACAAGTGCTGCAGCCCCACGCGCAGCAGAGCACACAGAGCCGCCAGCACCAGTCGTGGATGGTGGCAGGACAACAGCACAAGCACCAGTCGTGGATGGCGGCAGGACAACGACGACAGCACCAGTCGTAGATGGTGGCAGGACGACAGCACCAGCACCAGTCGTGGATGGTGGTAGGACGACAGTACCAGCACCAGTTGTGGATGGTGGTAGGACAACGACGACAGCACCAGTTGTGGATGGTGGTAGGACAACGACGACAGCACCAGTCGTGGATGGTGGCAGGACAACGACGACAGCACCAGTCGTGGATGGTGGCAGGACAACAGCACCAGCACCAGTCGGTGGTGGCGTGCCGTCAACAGCCGTGCCGCACGCCGTGGATGGTGGCAGGCCGACAGCACCAGCCAGAGATGCCGGCAGGACAACAGCACCAACACCACCAGCCGGAGATGGTAACCGGACCTCTACACCTGGTTCTCAGCAGGTCGCGCCGCTCGTCGGTCGCATCGGCAAGCAAAACCAAAATACTCCAAGCGATCCCAATGTTAACGGTGGCAACGGGCGAATTCCATTCCGAGCTGGATACGGGAGTGACACGCCTGGCGGCGCCGGGATACCTAATGTAGCGAAAAATCCGGTTGCACCGCAGCGGACCACACAAGCAACCGGCAACAGCGAAGCTGATGCCACGCGTGCTCAAGTTGAGGCTAGCAAGAAAGAAATTGAGAATTCGCTCGCCGGAGCAACTGTGTTTCCTGGATTGACTTTCTTGGGCTACTCGTTGGTGGGTGGCTTAGCAGGTCTGTCTGGCGGCAGTTGGATTGCTAAGGGAATTGACAATGTAACCAAGCGGCGTGTAGCAAGCACTGACCCGGTCGGTCAACCTCGTTCATTCTCACACTATTGGCAGAAACATCACGGACTGGAGGACAATTTAGAAGCGCTTAAGCCATTGCGCGAAAAAGATCTGGCACTGGACACTCAGATCAAAGCTCAGGGTATCAAGCTGGAGACTGAGTTGGAGCATTTGCGCCAGAGAGCTTGGGTGGATTCTTTCCGCACGGATGGGAAAACATTTGCAGAGGCTCAGGTAGAAGCTGAGAAGGCAATAGAGCTTATGGGTAGACGCCTTCTGCTCAATGGGCAACAGCCACCTCCCGAGTGGGCAAGACATGTTTGGACCTCGGCTGACGATGACAAGATGCTTACGAGCTTAAGTGAGCTCCATACCAAGATAAGTCAACTTGAGGCAAGTGCACAAGTCTACAAGAGAGAGGATCATTTAGCATTTCTCGATACAGTGAAAAAGCTTGAGCCTTGGCACGACAAACTTCTCCAAGATCTTAATGTCAATGGGACTGGCGATGCTGCACTTGCGAAGTGGGGCAAACGTCTTACAATGAATGATGGGGAATTCCAGAAGCTTTCGCAAGCGGAACAGGTGGAACTCACGCAGGCTCGCAGCTACAAGTTCTTCACAGAGTTTAAGCAAAATGCAACTGTAGCTCCACAAACGTTTGGGCTTCAGCTGTCTGGTCAGGAGCTCAACAATGTTGAAGCACTGCGCGAGGCCAGGATAAAGATTCCGGTTTGGGAGAAGGAAATTAACTCACAAGCCCCCCTCTTCAATCTCAGGCAGCAGTGGAACGCTCTTGAGCAGCAGCGTACAAAGTTGCTCGTAGAGCTCAAAGAAGAAATAGAAAAGAAGGGATTGTCGGCGAAAATGGAAGCAGTCACCAAACATCCGGAGAAATTCCCTGAACTGAAAGCAACAATGGAGCGGCAGGCATTTCTGAAGAGCGGTGGAACTGGAACGATACCCGATGGTATGCACCTTACAGAAGAAGAAATGAGCCTGATCCAGCAACGTCGGGTAGTTAAAGAAAAACTCTCAATTGTGGATCCCATCACTGTGAAGAGGAACGATCTGCGGCTGCAGCTTGGCAGAGTTGACTCGGATATTCTTTCGGCCTCCAATAAGCTTAAGAGAGAGATTACGGAACACGAGCGTCTGGCGAAGGAAGCAAAACGGCCAGTCGGACCGGAAGTTGATCCTCTCCGTGCCCGGTATGATCATTTGCAAGAATTCCGCCTTGCGCAGGGAAAACCTGGTGTGCCTGCACCGGCTGGTGTTTTGACGCAAGAGGAAATAGAGCTCCTAGCTCGCCGTGTTGCCCTTGACAGCGAGCTTACCGCACTGAAAGGCAGCGGGTTACGTGCGGCTGTTGGCAAGGCTGCCCATTTCGGGAATTTTATAAAAGGTATGGCCGTAGCTGAAGGAGCTATTTTCCTTGACGATCGCTTGGACAACTCTCTATTCGGCTCAATGCACACCAGACCTAGCTGGTACGCTGACACTCTTGGACTTACGTCGGCGATGATGATACGCAATAAATTTGGTGCAGTGGCAACAGCGGTTGGTGTCCATGCGTTAGGGAAAGGACTTGATTACAAGTTCCCACTCAATCAAGATTCGTCGTGGGCTCGTTTCTTGAAGCCAAACTTGGAAGAATCAGTTGGATTGGCGGTAGCTATGACGCTCCCAATTCGCAAAGAAAGTGCTGCACTGCGATATGAATATATGGGTGGTGCTTACCTGGTTGCTCATGCGTTAAACCTGCTGCCTGAAAGAGATAATCCGAAGACAGTTCGAGATCAAGCATTTGCAGATCTGACTAAGGATAGCTCCGAACGCAGTGCCGCTTCTATGAATCGTGCTATTGAGCAGTTCAAGCAGCTTGGCAAGGATCATGAAAATGCCCTGAAATTGTATCGTGACGATTGGCCGAATCGCGCGCATGATGACAAGATAACCAATCTCCGTGGAATGGCAGCTCTAAATATTGCTTTGGGTGAAACAAGATTCGAGAAAGGGACTTTAATCCCTTATAGCAAGGCACAAGGGCAGGATGGTGTGTGGAGTCAAGTGTGGCATACTTTCGGCGTTTCATTTACTGAAGGGCATGATCGGCAGTATAACGATTTACTGCCTGAAGGTAACCTTGACCTGGGTGGCGAAGCGCTGAGTAGTTTCCGAGCGTCCAAGGCAGCTTTAGCGGGAGCCCAAGAGCAGACACGATCTGCCTTGCAACAAAACGCTAACGCTACAGTCAGTGGGACGAGAGTCAGACAGAGTGAAGCTGATGATTTAAGTCAACTTGAAAAACGAGTAGATGCAAGCCTGTCCAAGATTTATGGCAAACATGATATTGCTACTGCTTATAAATCTGTGCAGGAGGTTGCTCACATTAGCCTCGACAAATTTGATAAATTTGTCAGACAGGAGATCCTGCATAAGCTGGATCTATTTAAGACTGATGGTGATAAGCAATTCCTTGCCAAACTCCATCGCGACCTGGCTCTGTGCGATCTGGCTATAGCCGGCGTTAAGGTTGGTCATAACGGCATAGGCTCTGGACAAGATCCATTCGTTGCCACCATTATTCAAGAAGCGCAATCTCATCTCGAGAAGGCACGTGAATTGGATGCAGGCAATGAGGATACTCCTCAGCTGGAACAGCTCGCTCAGGCAATTCACAGCGGACATTAGGACAGTCCTGCTGGTGAGAAGCCGACCGGTGAAGCCTTGGCGCGAGCATTGTCGAGAGTCGAGCATGTCGTTCGTGAGTTTATGGTTGCCTGGTTCCAAGAGTACCCGGGCGCGAGCATTGTCGAGAGTCGAGTATGTCGTTCGTGAGTTTATGGTTGCCTGGTTCCAAGAGTACCCGGGCGCGAGCATTGTCGAGAGTCGAGTATGTTGTCCGTGAGTTTATGGCTGCCTGGTTCCAAGAGTACCCGGGCGCGAGCATTGTCGTGAGTCGAGTATGTTGTCCGTGAGTTTATGGCTACCGGTTTCAAAGAGATTCTGAACGCTGGCAGTGTGTTGAGAGCACCTGCTGTGCATGACGGGGTGGGCTGTCAATTCTCATATGCAGTGCTGAACTTTTTGTGGACAACAGGCGTATGAACAGATAGAAGAGGTAGGCAGCAGGATGCTCGATTGTGAAACTTAACCGCTTTCTACAGCGGCTAGTCCGCTTTTGCTCGTCCATGGTTTTTGATGCCGGCAAGCGAGCTGGTGCTCTGTCCTGTGCGTGGCAGCAGTTGTGGATTTTCTGGCCGTCTATGGCTGAAAAAATATGTGCAGCATTGCAAGAGAGCGTAAGCGGAGCGCGCCTCACTGTGGCTGTTGGTGCTCTCGCTGCCTATGGCTCCATTGTTGCCAATTACTTTCTGTCCCCGGTATGGTTGATTCCCGCTGGAGCTTGTGGTGGCATCTGCGGCCGGGCGGCAAGAAGTTGGAAAGCAGCAGTAATATTAGCCCTCTTGCCTGTTGCCAGCTGGAGCTACTGCCTCTGGCGCCTGCCGCGACCAGCAGCAGACGATCTTTCCAACTGGGTTGGGTGTGGTTCTTGTGGCACAATGGCTCGGCATCTGCCTCATGGTGTCGGGACCAATACCGTTGATTTAAACCGTTGGGACGACTGTAGGGACGACCGTAGGGGCGGCTCGCGAGCCGCCCAGTTGGCGCGTCTCGACGAGCCCCTACATTGCAAGCAAACAGTATTAGGCGAAGTGGCACCCGCCTGGGCTAACAACCGAGGCGTAATCATCAGGGCGCAGGTCATTTCTGTTTTGCCTGTGGGCAAATCGGCAACTCCTGCCACCGAGACTGTGAAAACGGATCAGACACAGGAGAAACCAGTGACGTCGGCAGGAAAAGCAGGCATTAGTTCGGGCTCTACAGGGGCAAGGACGGGCGGGACGCCTAATGCCGTGAACTTAAGCGGCTGGGATAACTGTAGAGGAGGCTGTAGGGGCAGCTTGAGAGCTGCCCACAACGCGCGTCCCGACGCGCCGCTACGCATGACAGGCAGGACGCCCGCGCTCCCAGGGAGCGCACCGGTGGCTCTCGAAAGGTGTTCAGCGGTACTACCTGTAGTGACACGCCTTTTGCTTGGCTGTCAGTACATGCTTTTCCCGGTGAGAGGAAAGCTTTCAGGGCAGACCATTCTCAATATATCAGGTGACATAGGACCGGTTCACGAAGGTGATGTAATTCAGGCTACCGCCAGGGTGCGAGCGCCGCCGGCTGCAATGCATCCCTGGGATTTTGATTATGCTCGCTATCTGCGCAAGCAAGGGGTCTTTTCGCTCTGCTCAAGTTGTGCGTCGCAAGTGAGAATAATCAATACAGAGAAACATGCCGTGATGGCTTCCAGCGTTTCAATATTTTCCTGGCTTGAGAAATGGCTTGAGGCTACCAGAGCTCACCTTACAGAAGTGCATGAGAAGTACGCTGGGCGGACTGAAGGAGATCTGTTGCAGTCAATGGTTCTCGGCGATCGTACTGTTGATCTTGGAAGCGACATTACGCGCAAATTTAGAGATCTGGGACTGTCACACATTTTGGCGGCTTCCGGATTCAACATTACGGTGGTTACAGGAGTCACCTGGTGGTTGGGTCGCTTTCTCCTGAAGTCGGTATGGATGCTCAATACCGTCTGCTTCTTAACTATGTCTCTCTATGTCGGACTTGCCGGTCCTTCACCGTCGGTGGTGCGTGCTGCTTTGATGTGTTCGTTTGTGCTGTTGTCCCGTTGCCTCTTTCGTTCTCTGTATGTTCCGGCAGCGTTGTCGTTGTCGCTATTGATTAGTACTATTGTTGATCCTGGCGCTATTACCGACGTGGGGCTGCAACTGTCTTATGCTGCTACTGCTGGTATCATTTGTGGTGTCAGTCCGTTAGGCGCGCAGTTGGGCCGTGTTAGCCGTGGAAAGATTCCCCGCTGGTTGCTGGAAGCGATATCAGTGGCAGTCATTGCGCAGGCTTCCGTATTTCCCATACAACTAGCCTACTTCTGGCAGATTGGGCTTTTCTTTCTGCCAGCCAATCTGCTTGTAACGCCGATAGTGACGGTTGTCACAATCGGTGGTTTTCTCTCTTCTGCGCTGGTCATAGTGGATTACTTCGGCGTTTTGACCTGCACAATTGTTGCGTGCCTGGATGGTTTGATGGTGTTGCCGCTTAAGGGAATGATGGCTGTGGTCGATTTCCTCTCGTCTTGCGAGGCGGCCAAGATGCATTTGGGACCGGCTACCCACTGGTGTGTTGTTGCTTACTATCTCTGTCTGATCGCTCTATTTGCGAGCATCAGGGTGGGACGTGGGCGACTGATTGCTGTAATTGCATTTATTGCTGCCGTATTTGGCATGATCTGGCGCCCAGTGCTGCCGGCGGTGACTCTAGCTTCCTTCCCTGGTGCTGTAATAGTGATGGATGATACCCGCCAGGCTGTCTGTCTGGGCGATGTAAGCAGTGGCGAGGCAGCCAGGTTTGTCCTTTTTTATGGGGCAAAGATTCAGCTGGGTGCCAGCAGCAGTCTGTCGGGCGCCAGAGGGAACCGGCTGGTCAGGCAGTTGAGCTCGGGTTTGATTCTTCTGCAACCGGAACGGCAGCTCTTGCCGATTATTGTCATTGATGGAGGAGCATCTGTTTTGAACGAATTGGAAGCTGTGCCTAATTGTTCAGCAGCCGTTATAACTGGACCTGTCCGGGCACAGACAGCAGGTGTGGGCAATTGTCAAGAAGGCGTGCTTCCCTATTCAGGACAACCGCCGGATATTGCGGGCATAACGGCAATTATTAAGCGCGCTGGCGTCAGGTGGGTGGTTGTCAACTGCGAGCCGGCCAGGTTTCGCAGGCAGTGGGCGTTTTTGGAGAAAAAACTTCATGAAGTTCCAACTGTCCATGTTTTGCGAACCAGGCAGCAGCAGTTTATCCTGGTAACTGGGGCTGGCAACGCAAGGGGTCTTGAGTTGAAGTTAGCTTTCCCGGAGTCGGACCGCTTATAGATGATGTTACATGAAAACGAAATAGAAAAAGCTGTTAATGCTCTGTCACGTAAGGATGGAGTAATTGTGGTGCCGACTGATACGACATATGGTGTCATATGTCGTGTTGACTGCCCTGAAGCTGTCGACCGTATCTACAACGCGAAAGGGCGCGATCGTTCCAAGCCGCTGATTATTCTCGGTTCTGATGCTGGTTTGCTTTTTCAGTGGGTGACAGGTGATATTACTCTTGCGCTGGTACTGGCTGCACGATTCTGGCCAGGACCGCTTACCATTATTGCTCGGGCAGCTGAGAAGGTTCTGCCAGGTATCCTCTCGGATGGCAGGACGGTCGGGCTGCGCATGCCCAAGCATACAGCTTTGCTGGATGTGCTCTCGCGTCTTCCGCGTTGCTCTGCTGCTTCAACAAGCGCTAACTTGTCAGGCGCGGGCGAGCCAACTTCTCTTGAGGCAGTCAGGCAGTCGCTGGGAGATTCAGTTGACTTTGTTATGTCTGACTGTGGAGAACCGCCTGCTGGAAGCGTCTCCACAGTTGTTGACCTGACCGGTGATGAGCCTGTCGTATTGCGTGAAGGTGCTTTGGACAAAGAGCTTCTCTTCTCATCTATTAATGAGGTTGTGCGCCGGTAAGCTCGGTGAGCTCGTCGACGTTGTAGTTGAAGGCGTACTGAAGATCAAGAAAGTTATGCTGGTAACCTGTAGGCATAGCTTTAAACGGTGCCGAAGCGATAATCGCTTCCACGGCAGCTTTGTCGGCTACAGCACTGCCAGAGCTGTTGATGATTCTTGCTGATAATAGTTTCCCTGACTTCTCGATCCTGAATAACACCTCTGTTTTCCAGGGTTCGCCTCGCGGTGGCGACCAGGCGCTTTTTATACGCTTGTTAATCTCTTTGAGATAGGCTACCAGGTCTGACCTTGCTCCTGTGCCTCCTTCCGAGCGACCTCCTGCCTGCCAGATATCGAGGCTCTTGTCACCATCGTTGTCGATTAGCTCAACAAGCTCAGGAGGAGCAACTTCTTGCATAAACGGCTGATCGTCATGAGAATTGTTTTTGCTTGAGGCAGTATTGGTTGTCGGTGGGTGCTTGCTGGACTGAGCAGAGCTTGCTATGGCAGCAGCAGTGTGAAGCATCGATGATTCGGCTGTTGCATTGGGTTGCAGAAGAAACATCTTTGTTTCTCCTGCTTTTGGCACTGAGGCTAATTGTGGCTTTGTTTGGAGTTGTGGCTGGTTTGCAGCGCCAGGTTTAGCCTCTTTAGGTGATGGTGGCATGTGTGCTGCCTGCGGATGGGCAGAAAGCGTTCCGGCTGATGTGAGCAGGGCTCCGGTGCGCTTGCGCACACTGGTCTTTTCGCGAGTCCCGGGAAGTAAGTTGTGCCTGTTTTGAAAGTCCGACAATGACATAAGTTCAATGTCTACAGCTTGCTGTTTCACGGTAAGGAGTGGCGGTTTGCTCAGAAGGTGATAAATGATCCAGCTGCTTAAAACCACAGAGGTTGCCAGGAAAGTGAATGCGGCAGCTTCCAGAAAGCTTACTGGCTGATGATTGGCGGCGTTGAGCTGGTGCGGTACAAAGGCTCTCTTTGCATTGTTGCAGGTGCAGATAGCACCACCGGTGATGGCTAACAGTGTAATGCACCAGGGCAATGCGTCCTTGAGACAGCCGAACATTGCAAGCGCTGCAATCCAAATAAGGCTGGCAATACAGATTGCGGCTGCCGCTGCGCGTTGTCTCCATTGTGGTGGCGCCAGGATGCGAGCGCTGTCGTTGCCTAAGCGTTGTTTCGTCTCTGTACGCTCTGTGAGGCTAAGCACTCCACCGCACCCGGATTGGTTGTTCTGACAGATTACAGTCTATTTTAGGCTCTCCGGCAGCAGGAAGCCAAGACAATATTGCCAGCAGGGGAGCAATCTGAGATTTTACTTAAAGTTAAGCGCGTCTTATTTGCCCATTGCGGCAAAGTACACAGCACAGGCGTGGTCCAGATACTCGCGCGACAGGCGGCTTTCAGTTTGCAGGAAGGCGCACAAATTCATGACCTGATCGACTATATCGCGCGGGTGGCAACAACGCATCATGCGCCGTCCGCTCCGGTATTGAGTCTCGATGAGATAATTCACCGCCTCTTCGTTGTACGGTATCCCAGCTTTCTGGCAATATTGCAGGAAGATCCATTTGAACTCGTCTTCGGTCGGGTTGGTGATGTTGATCTTGTAAGGAATCCGCCTTAAGAAGGCCTCGTCCACAAGGTCTGTCGGATTGAGGTTGGTGGAGAAGACAATCAGCTGTTCAAAAGGAACTTCGAGCTTCTTGCCTGTGTGAAGGGTGAGATAGTCGACTCTCTTTTCCAGTGGAACAATCCAGCGATTGAGCAGTGATTTGTGATCGATTCGCTGGCGCCCGAAGTCGTCGATAAGGAGCAGCCCGCAATTTGATTTCAGCTGCAACGGTGCTTCATACAAGCGGGTGCCGTAATCATACTGAAGCTCTAGCATATCGATTGTGAGCTCGCCGCCTACCACTACGCATGGACGCTGGATGCGTACCCAGCGGTGATCGTAATCTTTCGGATAGTGACCGGAAGCAACCTGAATGTGACTGTGTGAATCGTAGACGCGGATTATCTGTCCATCAATCTCAAGCGCGTGTGGAATAAAGATGTGACCCTTGAAGCTACGCACAATGCGTTCGGCAATAGATGTCTTGCCGTTTCCTGCTTCTCCGAATAAGAACATTCCTCGTCCCGAATTGATTGCCGGACCCACTGAATTGAGCGTTCTGCGATTGATCATGATGTCAGAGAAAGCAACTTCCAGATCACGCGGACTGACCTTCTCTTTACGTATTGTCTGATACTTTATTGAGTCTATATAGGTAGACCAGGGAACAGGGCAGACACCGACATAACTATTGTTGTCGAAGCACAACCTGGCACGTTCACGACCTTTCTCAGTCACTACATATTCATAGTCGGCAAGGCCACCGGCACTTCTCACCTCAATCAAAAGTTGCTTCTTCAGAGACTCAAGAATCTCTTCAACTAGTTTGAAAGGCAGCTGCGATCGTGAAGCAATTTCACGGCCGAGCGCATAGTTGACGAGAAAAATGTCTTTCAAAATCAACTCTTCGAGAAAACCTTCCTTCAGTCCGGTCTCCTGAATCGTATTGGGATATTGTGGGACAAAATCCTGAGCGTGACTAGGTCTCATTTGTTGAACCATATGTTTTCTCCCGATCCCTCTTTATGGTCAGTTTTCACGGCCTGCCCGGCCAGGCCCTTTAATGCTATTAAGTAAACCATGTTCATAACATATTTTTGTACCTAAATTCTGCAGATACGGCTCTTTTGCTGTGACAAGCCCGAGCCTTAAGACCTTCTGAGCCGCTCCCGGACAGCTTGGCCGAGCGTCAGGAGGTTGTAAGAAGCTGTGCCATGTCCAAAACGAACTTTTGAATACTCTTGAACAAAGTCATTAATGATTGAGCACAGCTGGTGGTCAGGATTATCCTTCTGCATGAGCTGCTGGCAGGTGCGTCTGGCAAGTGATTCGGCTGTTTCAGCAGGGATGCGCTCTATTTCCAGGCTGCGCAGAGCTTGGCAAAACTGGAGAAACTGTCTGGCGGCTGCCTGCCTTACTGACACTTGCCGGGCTGCCTGGACCAGCAGGAGGCGGACGAGCCGGATGAGACGCCAGACTAAGGCTGTCGTAGCTAAGGCTGCCAGAGTAAAAGCAACCGGACGCCCTAGAGTGTAGAAAAGCACC
Source organism: uncultured bacterium (assembly GCA_903835185.1). Classification (GTDB taxonomy): domain Bacteria; phylum Cyanobacteriota; class Vampirovibrionia; order Obscuribacterales; family Obscuribacteraceae; genus CAILLX01. The sequence goes on from CAILLX010000171.1 coordinate 37,892, forward strand.
AGAGCTGAAGAGACGACGCAGCTCACAGGGTGGAATATTTTGGCAAGTTCAAGGGACGCCTGCTTGACAAGTGAATTTTTGCCGATAACAAGACAGATCTCTTTCAGACGCTTTAGTAAGTAGCCAATATCAGCATGGCGAGTCAAGCCGGAGAAGGCTGGCGGAGCACCGTCAGGTGTTGGAGAGCTCCTCCTAATAGTGGCGCAGGAGCAGTCACTGACACCCCTGCCCATGTTCATGTCGGTGGTGGGCGCAAGTTTCGCCTGGAGACATCGGCGAAAGTAAGCCATTTTGGAGTGCTGCTAGCGTTGCCTCCACCGTAAGCTCATTGCACTGTAGCGCCTGGATACCTGCGGACTGGAGTTTACCTATGGCTCCGGCTCCAATGTTCTGTACGGCAACAGCATCAAGTTGCTCATCTTGAAGTGACTGCAGGGGAGCACACATTCCGTGCCCATGGTGGCGATTCGTATTCGGCAGTGTCTTGCAGGTCTTTGACTCAGTATCAACAATCATGAAAAACGGGGCTGAACCAAAGTGTTCGCTGACAACGCTCTTGACACCATTATCTTCGTCTACCGGAATGCAGATTCTCATATTTTTCTCCAATTTTGCTGTTGTGCAAAATAACAAAACTATCCAACCACACGAACTAAACCAGGACACTACTGACCGGTCACTAGAATTGAATGGAACTTCGCCGCTGACAACCAATTATTGTTGCTGTCATTGCTTTAAATCTTTCTCCGCATCAAGGAACTGGCGTGCTTCTTCTTGCGATATAACCAGATCCTTAACGCCTTCGAAAGTTACTTTCTCATCGGCAACGGACTGCACAATCTCATTCCACTGAGCACGCTGTGCGTCATATATGACGACCCCGTAATGAGTCGGCGCAAATTGCCAAACAGAAGCTTTCTTAACGCCAGAAACCTTTTTTATTTTGGATGCGATACGTCCCAGACAGATAGGACAATCCGTTCCCACGACTAGGAATTCGACACGGTGGTAAGAAGCTATTCTCCTCTTCTCCTTTAGTTGGTCAGTGGCTGGAGCTGCCATTGCCACCAGCAGGTTTGCGCAGGTAAAGCACAGCACAAGTGTGCACAAGAAAAGGACTAATCTGCGGTTCACTTCAGTGCCTCCTATTTATTCATTTTCGCTCGCCAGCGAAGGTACTCAACAAGTGAGTCAACCTGGAGCTTTGTGAGAGGTCCGCCTGCCTGTGCGAGATAGCCCGGCATAGACAGATGTGACTTGCTTCCATACGCTATAATGTCTCGTATGTAGGTTACAACTTGCTTGTGGTCGTAATTGAAACGGACAAGAGATGGCGCTTCGCCACCATCGGCTCTAAAACCGTGGCACATTGCACAATCTGCAATATAAAGATCTTCTCCCGTCTTTCCGATGCCCTGTTGGACATGGCAGGTGGCGCACTTTCCAGCAAAGATCTTCCCGCGACTACTGGAAGACATTCCTGCATGGGGGTCAACATTGGCGGCAACGGAGATCTTCGCCTGCGGATGTACCGGATCATTCGATATGACAAGCATCTCCTTGTTTATCTGTCCTTGTTTCATGGTGGTATCCATGATCACTTCGAGACTAACAGAGCCACCGCCGGGCACCGAATTCTGCTTGAGATTGGCTGTTGTGCAGTCACATGTTGATTTGGCTTCCTTGATCAACAGTGCCTGTCCGCCCTTGTTAAGGATCCGGAATACGTGGCTGACTTTAACGCCCTCAGCAACATTGCCAAAATCATGGCGGTTCTCGCTGAAACCAATCTGTGGCGGTCGGGATTGCTGTTGGTACTCCCAAGCCGCAATAGCGGCAGTAATAAGTACCAGTCCGGCAACCAGTATGCCTGTCACTTTGCTGTAATGCCATTTCCCTTGACTTGAATTCACTCTACCCCATCAACGGATTCAACCCGCTCCTCCCATCGATCATGCACAACATCCCCGGACTATTTCTCACGAGCAGTCTTTCCACCTTCCCTCTGCGAACTACCCGCAAGCATCTTTTGCCATGTCGCTGCAGTATGTGTCAACTCAGCCGGATGTGACACTTGCATTCTTTTTGGCACCCTTTGCCATGACAGCTTACACAGCTGACTGGTCCTTCTGGAGCGCTCCCCCACTCAATATTGCAGACGCGACAGCGAGAGCTCTGCCAGTCGCCAGTGCAGACCGGTCCACCCTCGATCTTGAGCACCAGTCCAGAGACTAGGGCCCTGGCAACTTTTCGATGGGCAGACTCCAACACTCGGCCGAACGTGGAGCGGGACACATTCATGCGTTTAGCCGCCTGCTCCTGGTAAAGCCCATCGAAATCAGACAACCTGATTGCTTCAAACTCGTCAAGAGCAACAACAACCTCGCCTAATTCGCACAAGGGACCATCAACCGGTTGAAATACCGATGCACATGGCTTTCCTGAGACGCGCCGGCAGCAATGTGGCCTTGGCACAATTACACCTCCAATACAATTATGGGCATATGCTCAAAACTGTCAAGTCCCTTCTTGTAGCAACAATCAATGATTGATTACGCTCAGTCCGCGTTTTCCCACACGCCTACTCATAGCCGTAGCTCCGCTGCCGGATAAGATCCCTGCTGGCACCGTGATCAAGAAACGGCACAACTCTCTTGATGCGACGCGCGGTTACTCGCTCTTCCCATGGCGTCACTTTGTGTAAACTGCCCAGTCCTAGCCCTACTGACCAGCGACAATATGAATTGCCGCTTGGCGACACTCAGCACGGTACCCCAACAATTCCCCGGGGGCTGATCACCGGAGCGGTCTAACCAAAAGTTGATACAAGATATCGCCATTAGCGTTGCCCTGGAGCGCGAAG
>CAILLX010000172.1 GCA_903835185.1 uncultured bacterium
CCGACTTCTGCAGGTCCGCCCGCCAATGTTGGCAGGTTGCCCACACTCCCAGACAAGTCCTGCAACATCGAAAAAGAGAAACACTTGAAAACGACACTAAATTTCTCACTTAATCTGTCTCAAGTCATTGACAAATTCCGCTATTGCCTCAGGGCTAGGGCAGCGTGCCGACAGTGACGACGCTACGACAATGGACAATGGACATTGGAGCGCAATTTGATTTGACGCCAGCCACCGCCTTGTACCAGGCTGGTATCTCAATGGGGTGATCTCATGGAAATGCAATATGCGGGATTCTGGAGAAGGCTTGGAGCAGCCTTAATCGATGGGGGAATCATGGGCACGCTCGGCGTGCTTGTTTTCATCATGCCAGCTTGTTGTTGGTTACCCCAGTGCGTCAACTGGTATCCCCTTATTTGGTCAAGACTTTGGACACTTGCAGCAATATACGTAGCTGACTGTATTCTTCCAGGAGTAGCTGTGTTAGCGGGGGGCTTCATTGGTTTAATTTTCAGCATCGTTATTAATCATCACGCATTTGGCTCGGTCAGTATTACATTCCCTGTTATGGTCATGGTCAACTGGCTTTACCGTTTTGTCATGGAAAGCTTACCCTGTCAGGCAACACTCGGCAAAATCCTGTTCAATATCCACGTCACCGATCTCGATGGGCAGCGACTCTCCCCACAGAAGTCCTCAGCCAGGCACATCAATAAGATTGCATCCACATTGACCTCTGTATCGGTTATGCAATGGCAGGATTCACAGCCAAGCGGCAGGCGTTACATGACAAGATCGTTGGATGTTTGGTAGTTCGGGGAAGAACATAGAAAATTGCGTTCATCCCTTCACACTGGCTGGTCATCTCAATTTCCTCTCGCCAGAGAAATTTGGAAGAAGCATGGAGACAGCATATGAGCAACTCACTCCAAGTTACTATTCCTGCACAAGGGGAAACTTCAGCGCTTGATACCACTTGTACTTTAGACGCTAACGAGCCTTGCCAACAAATAGTTGCCACAATACGTTTGCCAGTTGGAGGACAAATCGTTGTGCGCAAGTTCACACACTACTGCAGGTGGCAGATCAATGTTCATAGTCCGCCGTTTACCATCAACCTGGTATTCGTGTCTAACCCTGATGTCACCAAAAACCTCGTAGGCAACCACCGGACTCCAAATACCGTTGTTACACATTTCAAGTGCTGTTTTGTGTCTTGATTCTGCGCCATCCGCTTCTTCTGCTGTTTCAACCAATCTGGCAATGTCGCTCAATTTCTGGATGAAGTTTCTTACTGCTGAGCTTGATGCCTTAGGCTCAGAGCGCCCGGGAGTATCTGACACAATATCCGGATCAAAAGACTGTTGATTGTTGACTGGCAAAGCCTTTGCTTCTGGCATTGCGGAGACTTGGGAATCAGAATGATCAGTCCGGGTGACGTTGGCATTATCAGTGCGGATCTGAACCGTTGGAACATCTCTGGTGTGAGCGTTCATAGCTTGATGATTCGAAGCGTTGATGGAAGATTGATGGCTTAACGCTATATTGTAATCATTGACACCACCACCAAAAGTTGCCGCCAATTCTTCTTCAGGGCTGTTGTATAGACTGACATACTCAAACATGAGCGGTGTATCAACCAAAGACGATGCACGGAATCCATCTATATCGTTGGCTGCTGGCAACCAAATAGCAGCATTTGGCTGCAAGTATATAACAGTCTGTCCGTGTTGTTTTTTAGCGGGAATGGTGCTTTTGTTGATTTGATAAACGAGTGCAGCGAGTCTGCGATCACCAAGCTCTTTGGTAGCAATTGACTCAAGAGTATCGCCTTGTTTTAGTAAGTACTGGCGGCGCTGCCCAAACCAGCCTTGCTTGCGTTGTCCCACATGGCTGTCTGTCTCTTGTTCTTCTTCCTGCTTGTCAGACATGTCGGTAAGAGTGTCTTGTGGGGGCAGCTCTATGGTTGATGCAATTTGCCCTGCAAGGTCAGCACTCTTGGTTTTAACTTCGCTTGGGCTACTGCACAGATCCACATCAGGATCATTTTGGGCAAGCGTATGAGTATTTTGTTCTAAATACTCTGCGTCTGTAGTTGTTGCATGGTCTGATTTGGAGGGATAAAGTTTAGGTTCTATAGCTCCAAATACGGACTGCGCCTCACCATATTGGTTGCGCTTATCATCAACTGTTCTTTCGATAGACTTGGCATCCGAATGCTGTTCTGATACATTAGCCAAATTGATGTTAGGTCGAATGGTTGATACATCTTGATGTAAGAACTTTGCTGGTTCTTCAGGACTTCTTCTGTGTGAACTGACTTCGTTGCTCAAAACGTTGCTCAAAAACTCACCAAGCCTTGCCAAAGCACTATTGTCAAAATCCTTTGGCTGACCTTGTGTTTTGTGTGACGTTTCTTGGGAAAGAATTTCTTGAATCTTTGTCAGTTTGTCTGAATCACTGTTCTTGAGTGCATCATGTAACTTGCTCTGCCTCTGGTCAAGTCCTTTTGAATTGCCTGTTTCAATACAATTCAATATATTGCACAGTACCTCTCGTATTTTTCGAACGCTTAGGTCAACTCCAATGCTTTTACCGTCAGAAGCAGTAACAATTAGCGTCTTACCGTTCAGCGTAATGTCACCAGGCTGTGCTCTCTTCTTGTCCCCGTTAGCTGACTTATCACCACGAGCAACTGCAATTTCTGATTTGATCGAACCGTCATCAGCTTTCCTTGCTGGAGCTTTAGAGTCACCACCAGTTGCTACATTTGATTTATTGCCAGAAGACTTGGTATCACCATTGGCGAGACTATCTCCAGCTTTGATTGTCTTATCTCCCTTGCCGGTTTTGCCATTACTGGAAGAACCGCCCCGATCGAATATATCCGGCATCAAAATAGGTAGAACAGATGGACCATCCTTACCGCTGTTAGATCGCCGGACATTTTCTGCAGTTGTCCTGTCTGTTCTGGTATTGCCGCGGTCTACGCTATCACTCAAATTACGGACTCCGCGAGCTTCAGATGATCCTTCGGTAAGTCTTGTCTCCGCGCCTGCTCTGTTCACAGCAACGCCAGTGTCTGCCTTAGCACCAGTTGGAGAATTGCTGGTGTTGTGATTGGAGTCACTGAGGTGGTCAAATATGTTGGGTATGATGAGTGGGGTATTTTCATTTTTGTTGGCTGTGGCAGATTGTCCATCGAATGTCAGGGACTTGCCACCTAAAACATGGATATCCCCACGGTTCACTCCGTCAACGCTATTTCTTACGCCAACAGCAGCAGACATTTCGCCCGAATTGGGTTGCCGTGCCAGCTGTGAAACACTCATGCCTTCAGATATTTTCTCTGTATAGTCGGGCAGTCCTTGCGGGCGGTTGGAATGAGCACCGTGCGCTAATTCGGCTCGTGTATTCAGTGAGATGCCTGCAGGGTCCTGTTCCGAACTGCGCCGAATATTTGCTACATTATGAAAAACGCTCTCGCCATTGGCTTCAGCAATTATTGCTGCATATTCGATCTTCCCTGGCGACTGATTGCTATGAGTGCGCTGCTCTACTTCACGCTCGGTAGCCAGCGTACTTGCTGTGGGGTTGTGCTCTGTATTGTGCTGAATACCTGCTTGATTCATCTGGCTATCTTGCTGATGAGAAGCGCTGATGTGAGGAAGTTCATAGCCGGAAAAATGACCTGGTGCCACTTGAGAAAATGCAATTATTGATGGTGCTACCGGCGATGCCTGTTCCATCGTCTCAACAGCTGGCATAACATTAGTGGATGTCCTGGCAAAAGATGGAGTTGGTGTCTGGACTGTGGGTGGAGGTACTGATTCTTCATTGCTGACCGAACGCGGTAGTTCGCCCTGCCTTGGATAAAACTTTTTTTTCAGTTCATCTGGGTCAGTCTCACTATAATTGACTGCACGATCACTGACTGAAGGATTGGCAGGGAAGACTTTAGCAGGATCAGACGGTAGAGATTTTGACTCAGGTGCAGATCCAACCCGCACAGCATCATCAGCTGTTGGGTTAACATTATGCGTATCAGGCAGGGTGGCGTCGGTTGAGTCACGAACCACCTGTGCACCCTTGTTGCCTGCTTCAGGGTTTGGTGCACCGGGTAACTGCACAGGCGAAGTCTGATTGGCTATATTATCGCAAGGCTGTTTATGTGCTTGGGCATACTCAGCTTCGCCAGATTTAAACGATCCATGTCTACCGCTCAGATCTACACCCCGTAGCCTCAGGTTCATCTCCCGGTTCAAATCAGCTGATTCAGCTGATTTTTGATGTTGCAAATCTGGGATGTGAAAACTGTTCGTCACTATTCAGAACTTTCTAGGTTTACGAGATGGCTTCTTTGTAATAGATCGTGCTAACAAATATCCTCTGGGCTCCAACAAATACTAAATATTGAATGGACACAAATCTATCGCTAACTCTAAGTACAGACTCTTGCCCCTGATTTGCATTTACCTCCAAAAATGTTTTTCTAAACTATCGAAAATAATGAGTGTGCAGTTGCTTACTAACGTCTTATGTGAGGACCAGTATTGTCTACTGTCAACTCAAACTGTATCGGATTTGATTCGTAAAGTGTTCCGTCCGATCGCTCTAGAATTTGCACCCAGTTATTGCATTTCACAGCATCTTCTGTCCCGTCTAATATTTTGCGGTACGCCTGTCCCTTGGACGTTACAAACATTATTGGGTGATTGCTGCTATCGTCGTGCATCCCATACGACATTATCCAGGCCCGTTCATAAGCTGGAGGATGCGAATTTGGTATGCGGCTTTCGTACCTGCCTATCTGACCGGTGGGGGCGTACATCCAGTATCTACCAAAGTTATTTTCCAAATAATCGCCACCTATGTCCAATTTCTGTTCATCTAGCATCGCTTGCCGTCTGCGTAGAATTTTTTCAGGGACTGCATCGCCTGCACTAGCGATTCGATCAACCGGGGTCTGCTTGCTGCCACCAGGGATAGACTGATCATTGGCCCTCACTGGTTTAACTGACGACTTTTCCTTTGGCGGGCTTGATAAAATGTCACTAAAATTGGGACCTTGCGTCTCGCCGTCACCCCCACTAAAAATGGGCTCTTGCGTCTCGCGTTCACTTCCATGTCTTACGTCCTTCACCATGACCTAGTCTCCTGCTCGGAATGAAAATTTAATCGTTCTTTGAAATAAGCTCTGGATTGACCATTTTGAAATTCTCGTAAAGAATTTTTATAATTTTGTCACGCATGCCAATTTTATGTCTATTGAATATACGCGCTGGTCTAAATTGCTTAGAGGAAAAGCATGACAAATTGTAACTGGGCGCCGTGTTAGACGCCAAGAGCAAAACATTAATTCTTGAGTGTGGAATGGAATATTTTTAGTGCCTGCTTTACCAGCTGTTTGTAACGGTCAAGCAGTGGCTGATAAATAGCAAGAGGGACGGACAGTCAACGCCACTTGGCAGCCCGCATTTGTAGACACATTGGATAGACAGCTTCGGTATCACATACAGTGCCAAACTGGTGCAGTGTTGAGTGTAGGACAAAGTTTCGCACTGTGGTATTGCACATTGAATAACATGACTTCTTGATAACACAGGCTTAGCTCCCAATATGTATATTTAACAGTTGACTCATGGAAGCTTTCCTACCTTGCCCCTTTAGTGCAGCATCTATACCAAACCAGGTACCATTCACATGTATGTATCACAGCTATCACATTTCCAGTTCTGTCTTCTGGGATTTATCTTGTTGCAGCTGATCTCTCCATGTCAGGCAGAGGATAAGCAAGTTGCACCCCAGTTGGCTACCGCACGCCCGCGTATTGCTCTGGCTCTCGGCGGTGGCGGCAGTCGTGGTGCAGCTCATATCGGTGTATTGAAGGTTTTGGAACAAGAAGGTGTTCCGATCGACTGTATTGCCGGCACATCAATTGGCTCGATTATTGGCGGATTGTATGCTGCCGGCGTGCCGCTGGAACGGATTAAGGAGCTGGCTGGCGACAAGTCTATATTTCGGGCGTACAACACCGTCCCTATTTGGTTGCGAGTCGCAATCGTACCATTCACTATGCTTCCACGCATTGTTGGAATTCATCCTTACGTTGGGCTTTATCGCGGCAAGAAGTTTGCCACTTTTATCAATCATGTTGTTCCCGAGGAAAGAAGAAATATCGAAAATACAAAAATTCCTTTCAGAGCCGTGGCAACTGATCTCTTGACCGGTGAGCCGTATAGCATAAACTCAGGTCCAATAGGAACCGCCTTGCAGGCATCTGCTGCCATCCCCTGGCTTAGAAAGCCGGTGCTCTTGAATGGAAAGTTGTTATGCGACGGCGTACTTGCTGCCAACCTGCCTGTACAACAAGCTCGTGATCTGGGTGCAGATGTAGTTATATGTGTTGATATTGACGGGGTAATTACAACTGAGCAACCAGAGCAATTTCGACACATAAAATTCATGGAGAACAGAACTGCCTCACTTCTTATGTCCAGGATGGATGTTCAATCTGTCAAGGATGCCGATCTAGTTCTCCACCCGGACGTTGGTGACGTTGGGGTTCTTTCAACAAAGCAGTCTGACATTAACAAAGCTATTGCTGCCGGCGAACAGTCAGCCAGAGATGCCATGCCAAGAATTCGCCAGCTCCTCGAGATGCACGACATGCAAGCTGCTAAAGGATCTCCAAAGGTCAGATAACATTCTGCTTGTCCTAACCATTTTCATGATATTGTTGCGCGCAAATCTTATCGGTGGCCCACGCAACCTGACTCTGGAGACATTGTGGCGTCTGGCAACAGCGCTTGAAACCAGCGTTTCCGAGATAATTGTCGCAGCCGATCTCCCGTCCAAGTCGCAACCCGCCCAGTTTGTTACTCTTCTGGTTGAGGACAATCCAGCCGACGTTTACTTGGTCAAGAAAGCACTCGTCAGGTGCAGCATTCCTATTGATGTGGTAGTTGTTGTGGAGGACGGCTGTGAGGCCATGGACTATCTGCGTCGCAACAGCCCTTATGAAACTGCAGACACTCCAGATCTTATCCTTTTAGATCTTAACCTCCCGAAGAAGAACGGCTATGAGGTTCTCCAGGAGGTAAAGAGTGATGACCAACTAAAGCGGCTTCCTGTAGTCATCCTGACCGCCTCCAGCAGCAAGCAGGATATTCTCAAGACATATGAACTGCACGCCAATTCGCTGGTGACTAAACCGGTAGATGCTGATTCTTTCCAAAAGGCAGTGCAAAAAATTGCAGAGTACTGGCTGGACTTTACCAATCTCCCATGCCCTAACAAGAGTTGGTAACAGGAAATGTGATGCCTGTCTGTTACGTTCTCGCAGCCACTCGGGCTTGTCAGCAATGTTTAGGTTAAAATAAAGGCTCGCAGCAGAAAAGATACTTAACAGCTAAGAGGCAGTGATTTATGAATTCGTCCGCAGTCGCACCGGCAAAATCAAGCGATTTTATTCGGGACATTATTAATGATGACCTGGAAGCCGGGCGCCACAAGAAAGTAATCACACGCTTTCCACCAGAGCCGAATGGATTTTTGCATATAGGACATGCCAAGTCCATCTGCCTTAACTTTGGCATTGCACTCGAATATCGTGAAAAGCTGCCCGATAGTGGGACGCGATGTCATTTGCGGTTTGACGATACTGATCCTATTAAAGAAGACACTCTCTTTGAGGACGGCATCCAGGAAGACATCCGCTGGCTGGGCTTTGACTGGGATGGCTTGTACCATGCCAGCGACTACTTCGAGAAGATGTATGAGTATGCTGAGCACCTTATCACTGCTGGAAAAGCCTATGTATGCAGTCTGAGTGACCCAGAGATTAAAGAATATCGCGGCAGTGTCACCACACCAGGGAGAGAAAGCCCCTACCGCACGCGTTCAGTTGAGGAAAACATTGACCTCTTCCGCCGCATGCGCGCCGGCGAATTTAAGGACGGCGAGCATGTTTTACGTGGCAAGGCCGACATGTCCAACCCCAATATGAAGATGCGCGATCCGCTACTGTATCGCATCCGCCATACAGAGCACCATATGACTGGCGCTACCTGGTGCATCTATCCAATGTACGATTATGCGCACCCCATCTCAGATGCAATTGAGGGCATTACACACAGCATCTGCACTCTTGAGTTTGAGAATAATCGCGAATTGTACGACTGGGTCGTGGATAATCTGATCGATTATGCCAAGTTCCCCAGCTGCCCGCATCAGTATGAGTTTGCACGGCTCAACCTGAATTACACTGTGATGAGCAAGCGCCGTTTGCTTGAACTGGTGGAAGGCAAGCATGTACGCGGCTGGGATGATCCCAGGCTGCCAACCATTGCCGGGTTGCGAAGACGTGGTTACACACCGGAGTCAATTCGTGCATTCTGCACAAGCGTCGGCGTGGCTAAAGCAAACAGCACAGTGGATATGGCACAGTTAGAATTTTGTATTCGCGATGACCTCAACCATAAAGCTCCTCGGGTACTGGCTGTACTAAAGCCGCTTAAAGTTGTGATTGAAAACTATCCAGATACTGACGTGGAAGAGCTGGACGCCTCTTACTGGCCTCACGATGTTCCAAAAGAAGGTACACGTAAAGTACCTTTCTGCAGGGAGATATATATCGAGCAAGATGATTTCATGCTTGAGCCGCCGAAGGACTACTTCCGCCTTGCTCCTGGCAAAGAGGTGCGGTTGCGCTATGCCTATTGCATTACCTGTACAGATATAATCAAAGATAGCAACGGTGCTGTAGTCGAAGTACGCTGCACTTATGATCCCGACACCAGACCAGGCTCTAACCCTGTCAATCGGAAGGTCAAAGGAACAATCCACTGGGTAAGCGCTCGCCATGCAGTGGATGCTGAAGTGCGATTGTATGACCGGCTGCTTTTAGAGGAGGCAGCCCCTGCAGGAAAGGACAGCGAGTTTCTCCACTCTATCAATCCCAACGCTCTGCAGGTGCTGAACAACTGCAAATTGGAGCGCAGTCTGGCAACCTCACAGCCAGGCGATCGTTTTCAATTTGAAAGACAGGGCTATTTTATTGCCGACAGCAAAGACAGCAAGCCTGGTGCGCCTGTGTTCAACCGCATCGTGACCTTGAAAGACTCCTGGGCGCGCTCGCAGAAAAAGTGACTCTGCTGCTTGCAGAGCCAGAGAAGAGCCAGGTTCAAGAAGTTTAACTGGGGCGCAAGGATTTGAACCCTGGATGCCTGGACCAGAACCAGGTGCCTTACCACTTGGCGACGCCCCAAAGGTAACTCCAATAAAAGAAGTTTATTGAATTCGTTGACCATATGTCAACGCTCAGATTGCTGCAGGCAACAAAAATAGAATATTTGCCTGTGACTAGCCACGATGAATTGCCGCAAGTGAGTCACGATCTCTTGCCGCATGGTCCAAATGAAAAGATTTGAAAGAAGGAGATGACAAAAAGGGTAGTTCGCCCCATGATTGAAATTGCAAAACCACAAGCAGGAGGCGA
>CAILLX010000173.1 GCA_903835185.1 uncultured bacterium
CCTGCTGATCTAAAGCCCAATGTTCGCTTCCCAGTCCGAGCTTTATCGGACACAATCAATCACACCCCTCGATTGCGCTCAACCGAGCCAGTTTTGCTTGCGTTATCAGTTTGCCGAGAGTTCCTTTTGCCGAAGTTCAGTAGTAATAAACACCATGAATGTCTTCGCCAGTGTGATGTAAGAATGTCGAATCAATTGCGATAACAGTGGGCTTTTCCAGAGCAGCAGGTAATTTGCTTTTGATCCATTCCAGCCGCTTTTCTCTGACGGTGTCGGGAGACCATGGGCTTGCGGTCATGAAATGATGTAAGCTGTCGTATTCAGTATCGGGAATCAACCTCTGGTGAATACCTGCCACGGTCCGATTGCCAGACGCAATCAAGCCTGTGAGATATTCGGCAAAATGTTTTTCCTGGGCAGAATGATTGAATGCCTTACGAAACGTAGATGCAAACCGACAAATGGGCGCAGAGATCTCTGAAACGGAACTTCCTTTCTGACAACCTGCCCGGTTTCGGAAATGCACCACCGGTGGGGCTTTTCAATTTTCGATTTAGTGTCTACGTAGACAACGGTTAATGTGAACATTTGCTAACTGGTGATGGTTCTAGCGATTTAAGCCGGTTGCAAGGAAGGAACCTCCGCTTGATGGACGTCAACTAGGTGAAAAATCGCTTGCTCTCCTTCGTCTGAGCTGCAGGAGAAGCTGAGCAAGTATCATCACCATCAAATAGCTGCTTATCAGGAAGACTCCTAAATAGAATGAGAATGGCCGGTATAAGAATTCCACGTGGTGCTTGCCGGCTGGGGTGTTTACGGCGCGAAACAGATAGTTGGCACGAAGAAGTGGTGCCTGCTGACCGTCGACTGTTGCCTGCCAGCCTGGATAATAAGTATCGGTCAGGACAAGCGTGCCAGGTGAATTGGAATTGGTTTCAATGATAAGAGAGGTCGGACCTGGTCGGATCAGGCTTACCGTATCGTTGTTGCTGCTGTGGTCACTGTGGCTGCTTCCGCCGCTGAGGTCGCCGGTGCTGCTGCCAGTCTGTTGCTGGCCCGAGGATCTGCCGGACTGGGTTGCTATCGAGTTCGTCTGGGACGCAGCAACTGGGACGGAGTGCTTATCGAACGATGATTGTTGCGATATGGCAAAAGTAATAGCAGGTTGTGTCTCAATTACTGCTGACACTCGTGGATTGAATTGAGCTGCAGAGACAAGGTGCAGCGCCTCTTCTCCTGAGCGGACCGCTATCGTCTGGTGCACCAGGTAAGCCCGCGGACGGTATGACTTTCGTTCGTATACGTTTATTCCTTGTGGTGTTGAAAACAGATGCTTCTGATCTAGCGAATGATCAGTGCTTGTGACTTCTGCTCCTGCAGGCGGATCCAGACTCAGCACATAGCGAACGCTTCCCAGATCCAAAAGGCTGCTTGATGCTGAATCAAAGAGCTGATTGAACATGTCTACCCTTGCGCCTGCCCTCTTGAGAAAATCAAGATAACGTGCAGGGAATAACGGATTGTGAGCGCGAATATCATGGAATCCGTAAACGGCGCTGGTGTTGGGCTTGCACAGGTGATTTCCCAGTGCTACCATGCGTTCGTTTTTGCTCTGCAGAAACGGAATAGGCTGGACAACAGGATATGCGAAGTGTCGGGTAACAGGCAGTGTTCCTTTAGCGGCAAGCGCTTGACTGGTAAAGCTAACTGCCAGCAAAGCAACCGGCAGCACCCAGCGAGGGGAGGATCTAATGCTTTTGCACAGTAGATAAACAATCATGAGTGCTGCTAGCAAAGAACTCTGTTGGATCAAGGCTGGCTTGTTTACTGCCATGTGGGGAAGCATCAGGTCGAAATCGCCTGAGTGAAGAGGGATATGGCATGCATAAAATAGGCATGGAATCATGATAACTGCTGCGACGGTTGCTCCCAGGCATAGAAAGCGAGCATTAAATCCGGGCTTGGTCCGCTCGACTAGTTCTTGCAATCCGCTGGCACAGATTACAGCTGCTAGCAAGAGGAAAATGGGAAGAAAGTAGACAGTAATCAGACAGTTAAAAGGTTTGACTCTCAGCAATGAATCCAACGGTCCCAGTCGAGCGGTTATGCACAGAGCAATTGCAGCCCAGATGATCAAACAAGAAAGTGCACGCTTGGCTCTCAATCCTGTCAGAAGCGCCAGAGGCAAGACAGTGGCGGCCAGCACTCCCAGATAAGGACTGGCGGCACCAAATCCTGGCAAGAGCAAGTTGTAGGTGATCCCCTGCCAGGGTACCCAGGTCGATCCACCGATGCTGAGCTTGTAACTGTCGCAGTTGGCCAGATACTCGACAAAAGGTAGAAGGACAGGTGCTGATAGACAAAAGGCTACGCAACCCGCCAGAAGCAGACTCCTGCCTGCGAGCATGAGTCTATCCTTCATGGGAGAACTGTTGCCTGTGCCCCAGAGAATTAAGGTGACCATGAGTGCTGATGCCATGGTTATCGCAAAGAATGCGGATTCTGGGTGCCCTGAGCAGATGAGGACAGCACAACTTGTTCCGGCAATGACTGATCTACTAACAGTGGGATTGCTTGCCAGTCGCACGAAAAGCCAGAAGAGACCCGGGAATAAACAGGCTGCTGTGCCTATGTTCAACTCCAGATAGTAGAGGTTGAACGGGCAGAGGGCGTATGCCAGCGAGGCAAATACTGCAGCGTAGCGCGGCAGTCTGAGCGCTCTCGCCAGAGCGAAAGTACCGAGAGCTGCCAGCACCACTTCTAGAACAAGTGTAAGGTTGTACACGTACATGGTTGGAAAGAGGTTGAACAGCAAGTGCACTGGCGAGAATACTGCTGCTTGCAGATCGCCAATCAGTGGTACTCCAAAGCCGCTATACGGATTCCAGAGCGGCAATTGCCCGCAGTGCCACATCTTTGCCACCAGAAAGTAATATGGCACCAGAAGCTGCACCAGCGAAGGATCGTAATTGCCGCCCTTCCCTGTCCATGAGGCGCTGAAGAGAGAATCCCATTCAGGCAGCAAGGAGATTCTCGAAATTGGTGCTCCGAGAAAAACTGTTTTTGCAAAGAAACATAGAATGATGAGCGCAATTATTGCAGCAACAGTCCAATCTTGCTTCTTTGCGGTGCCGGTAAACCAACGCCCCAGTGCAGATTGGCGCCAGCGTACGCCTTCTGTGGAACTGTCGCAGTACACCTGGCTGTGATCCGACGAGTCGCGACAATCAGTGGCTGCTTCATCGCTGATGTGGTCCCGATCAGACGGCAGCATTGTCTCTGTTCCACCTGGGTTGTGCTGGATTACTCTGGCTGGATGCTATCACAAGGAGATCACAGCCATGCAATTCTAACATTGAATGTTGGAATTGCATGGCTGTCACTCGTCTTCCTCTGCAGACTTCGGGCTATGGATTCCAAATTGTTTTTCGATTAGAAAAAGCAATAACCAAGCTTTTGCCGCATGATGGCTTTCTTGCCATATGGTATAATCATCCAATGAAGGCAAAGCTGATCTTTCATGAAAAGGTGATCTTCTCGGGTGGGGCCATTTTGGAGATGGTTCTGTGGGAATTGCCAGAGAAGACAAAAGACCAGCCGCACGGTCTCAAATACCGTCTGCATTACGGACTGCTCGGGAAAACACTCGTCCGATACGACAATGAGCAGGGCAAAGGAGACCAGGGCATGCCCCAAAGCTAGTTGAAAATTGAGCGATCTCTCCCAGGACTAAGCCTGGTATTGTTTTTGGTGACTAAACTAAAACCAATTGGAGAGACCGCATGAAGAAATCATCAAACAAAAAGTCTAAGAATGTCAACC
>CAILLX010000174.1 GCA_903835185.1 uncultured bacterium
TGACGCGAAGGGCTCTAATGTTGGATGATTTTTTCATAGTTGATCCTCTTTAAAAGTGGCTTTGTTGTTGTAACCAAAACCTTACCAGGCTAGTCCTGGAGGGGATCAACTAAATTTTCAACTATGAACGGGACAAGCTCACCGAGTGTTTGCATTCTTTGATATTGACCATCAGAGAATAGACAAATTTATCTGGGTCCTGTTGAGCTGCCACTGGGGTCGGGTTTGGATTAGGTAGCGGCGTCAGCCCAGTTGCGGTACTAATTGGCGGCCAGGTGTTAATTGGTGTGGTCGTAGTCGTGTTTGTCGAGGCGTTAGGGTCCAGCACACCGCTCTGACTACTGCTGGCGGTGGTGCTGTCTGGTGCCCCAGGCTTTGTGCTATCCAGGTAAGAGTGTGAGATGGAATCAGCAGTCGGGCCGGGGCTGTAAGAGGTCCTGGGCTGTTGTGGCGTCCAGTCAACATGATCCGGCATCAAATAGATTGCCAGTCCCAACAGCGATAGTCCAACCAAAATCGCTCTTTTATAGACCCTCCACCATTGCTCCGAAAAGAGCGTCCCGGCACCGTGCAGAGCAATTGGGAAGAGGGCTCTTTTGACAGCAGTACAAATATGCTCTGTTTGTGGCTGTACGATGCCAGACTCTTTCTGCTTGTCTTGTTTCTGTTCGGTGGTCTTTGCCTTCGGCAGGGCTTCGTAAGCAACGGTCATCATTGCGTTGACCTGTCCAAGTAGTTGCGACAGCCCTGGGGCTGTTTCCTGATTACCGTCGAGAAATGCAGCAATTTGTTTGTAGCGAGTTTCGATTGCCTCGGATGTGGCATCCGATCCTAACTTCAGCAGGTCTAGGGCGTCTTGCTTGTCCATTGTCATTTGGCGTGCTGCTTCACCAGGGCGTCTGTGTACGTCTGAATATGGGCGATTATGGGATCAAGCGGTGTTCGTGAGAGCAATGGATCTGTTCTGAATTGAAGGTGAAGTTCCGCCTGGTTGCCCTTTGGCGTTATTAGGGCATGCATGGCGATGGTCGATTTCATCGCGCTCTGTTTATGTACCGGCAGCTGAGCTTTGTCTACTTCCGGGTGCTGCATGGTTATTGTTGCATCCATTTGCATAGGCATGCCCTTGGGTGGGTTCAAGTTTTGGTAGTTGACATACACCTGGACGTTCTTGAAATATCCGGGCAGGGTCTTGATTGTTTGGTCGAGCTGCGCCCAGACACCGGGCGCGTGAAAATTGTATGTGACTGGTGGTGGATTGTCCTTTATACGTCCGATTCGCTCGGCATCGAAGTAGACCTTCGCCAGGATTAGTCCTGGACCTGCCAGCCAGAAGATTGGTGCAATCTGGTGGTAGATCTTGTTAAGTCCGATCAAAAGCACCACCCAGGCAAGTAGCAGTACCGCATATGGTATCGGTATCAGGTCTGGGACAATGGTAAGTGGCTTATTCTCCTCGGTCATCTTGCTCCTGCTCTATCTCGTGGCCCTTTAGCTCCCCTCCAATCCGGCAAACAACATCTTTAAGCTCGACAGTGCCGGGGTCGATTGGCTCAGGAATGTCAACTTCATCCATCTGCTGGACAATTTGTTGTTGGTAGTCCCACAACATTCTTGATTCAGCCTCGAGATCTACAGACTCGCCAATGAAGTTCGAGTCCATAAAACCTGTGAGCGCAGCCGCGTTCTCACCCATCTTCAGTTTCTCAGCATCTACCATAACATCCGTCGCAATTTCGTCGGTCTGTTCAACCCTCTTATTATCAGTCCCATCCGCTTGTTCTTTGCCAGGATCTTCCTGCCCTTTTTCTGTATTCCCCTGTTCGAGGTCATCATTGTCGAGTTCTGGCTCGCGGTCAACCTGGTGGGTATACCGGACAAGTGCCAGCAGGAGCAGTGCCTCCTTAGTCACGTTTTCAGGTGAGTCTTCCCTGGCTTCTTTCTCGGCATGCTTGATACGGTGGGTAACCTCGCGCTCTTGTTGCTTGCGTGAGGCGCGTTCGGCTCTTGTCTGTCCTTTGTCATCGGGCTTGAACAGGTCTGGATGAAGTTCTTTGAGATTTTCCTCAATGTCTTTGGCCCAGTCAGGGAATGTTTCACGCAAGCCCTTGACGATGTAACTCCTGTCCAGATCTGAATTCTCCAGGTACGCCTGTAAACCATCGGGCATCCTTTCTCGTCCGCGCTCAAAGTACGCTTCGTCAACAAGCCTCTCTCTAAGTTGCTCTATCTTGGCTGATTGCGGGTCTTGTTGTTTATCAGAGTCTTGTGCCTGGCGACTTAAGCCTGGAAACAGCTCGGGGCTTGCTTGGCGCAGCTCTTCTAAAATGTCGCTGCTGCTGCGCTCTGGCTCATACTTAAATAGCTGCGGCATTTTGTCTTTGAGTTGCACTTCGATTTCAGGACGCCACTCAGGAAAGGCATTTTTTAAGACTTGATAGAGTTCAGAGCGGTCCAGTTCAGGGTTGTCTGTATAACGCTGCAACCCATCTGGCATCTCTTGTTGGGCTCGTTCGAAGTATGCCTTATCGATCTCCTGATTTTTAAGTGCCAGCATGGCTTGCGGGAATAGGTCACTCTTTTCCTTGAGCAGGCTCTGCAGGATCTCCATTTGTGTTGGCTGTTTGTGCTCGTACTGGAATAGTTCAGGGTACTTCTCTCTCACCTCATCGGTGGCTTGCTCTAGTTCCTCTGGCTTCATGACACGCATAAGAGTGATGATCATGCCGCGTGCCTGCGGGTCAAGTTCGTATGTGTTCGCCATCTCAGGCTGCTCTTGGCGGTAGCGCTCAAACAGGACCGAGTCGATTTCCATGCGTTGCAATTCGACAGTGGACTGCGGAAATAGCTCCGGCATGGTTTTTACAAGATCAGCAATGATGTCTGCCTGCGACGGTCCCTTTTCACCCCACTTGTAGATATCAGGAAATTTCTCTGCCAGGCGTTGTTCAGCGTTTTTCATTTGGTCTGGGTGTTGCTGCCTGGCGGACTCAAGCATTTCTTTCTGCCGGCTTACGTCTTCTTGAGCCAATATCTTGTTAAACAGCTCGGGGTCCTCGTGCGCCAGAAAGGCGAAGGTCACAAGATTCAGCTGGTTCGCCTGTATCTGCTCGGACAGCTCCGGGAACAGCTCTGGACTGGTTTTTGTCAAACCATCCACTACTTGTCTGTCAGTGGGAGCAGGCTTCTGATAATCGGCAAATAGCTCTGGCTTTTGCTCTTTTAGGCTAGCCACGATCGGGTCAAACCATTCCGGGAACGCCTGTTTTAGGCGATCTATAACTCCGGTCCGGTCCAGCGTTGGATCATGCATGTATGTGTAATATTCGACCGGGTGGAATGCCTTGAGCTGTTGAAAATAGGCGTCGTTGATCTCCTTCGTCTGAAGCTCGCGCACAAGCCCTGGGTATAGCTCAGGGTGTTCGGTCTGCATAGCTTGCTGTAGTTCGGACTGCAGTTGCTTGAAGTCTCTGGCGACCTCATTCATGAGTTGTCGTTGTATTTGCTGAGAGAAATAAACATCATCAAAGTTAGTCGGTGTAAGGAGTCCCTCTCGGACTTGCTTGTCTATTTCCGGGCGGTAGACACCAAGGTCTTTCATATCTCTCAGATCACGCTGTGATTTTATAAACACATTTGCTTCATCGCGGGCTAACCCAAACTCAAGCTCTATCTGTTTTTCGCGCTGGTAGACCAGGTCTTGAAGTTCGTATTGGTATTCATTGGCAAGCTCGCGGAGAAGGTCCAGGTGGTCCTTCTCCAGCCGATACGAGTTGCCGGACATGTCGCGGCCCGGCATGACTATGTGAACATGATGGTATTCAGTGTTCTTGTGCTCGACCAGCGACCAGTCTGTGACGATGCCTGTCTTTTCTTCAAAGCGACGCATTATCTCCCTGGTATATTCGACCTGGTTGAGTTCGTTCTGTTTTGGACTCAGGATTATTTTGAACATCGCAGCGTGCTCGCCACGATTTCTCATTACCGTGTCTATGACCTCGTCACGCGAGCGTTCACCATCTCGGGTATAGTACTTGCGTTCCGGTTCATCTAATGCACGTTCGCGCTTTTCGAGGTAATCAACGTGCTGGATTATGTGGCGGACTGAATCTCTATTATTGCGGACATATTTGACTTTGACGATATTGTTGATTCGGGTGCCGGCAAGGTGGTGACCTTTGTGGAAATGCCGGACGGAGCTGCGACCGCCGGCTCTGAGTTTGCCACCGCCGCCTTTTCCCTCGACCTGCACCTTAGGCTTGCCACCTCCGCCGCCACGGCCTTTGCGCTCCCATTCATAGAGCGCTGCAAATGGCGAAGCAGTCGTCTCCTCACTGCTCATTCAGCCTTATCAGTCACATCTGGTTGTACTAACAAAGTAGCAGGGTCCGTTTCCAACTCATCCGGCACTTTGCCCGTAGCTTTCGATTTTAGGAAGGAAGCGGCAAAATTGGCACTCTTCTCATAAAGCTTCTGAAATGCCTTGTCGTTGAGACGCCCCTTGGACGGTCCGACGGACCAAGCCAGGGAGGTAAAGTAGAGCACCTGTCCGTTGAGCCTGATTGACTTGACAAGCAATGCCCGCAAACCGCTCTCCATTGCCTTCATTTGCTTCTCAAGCTGCAGTTGCCGTTGGTCCAACTGATCGGTTTTGTAATTGAAGGCAAACGCCTCTATCGCCCGCCTGACTATTTCTGACCGGGTCATGTTCTCTGCCTTGGCTATGGCATCTATATCGTCAATATGTGACTGGGCAAGTCCAGTCGGAATATTCTTGTACCTCCGTTCCTTGGGTTTCGCTTCTTTGGCAGGTGTTTTGTTACGCATTAATGATTCCTGGTTGGTGTAAGGTTTAATAATTTCGGTGTAAGATCTTAACCATCTACAGTATAGGTTTTTTAGTCGCAGTGTAATATTACACCATCATTTTTGGACATCGGTGTAAAGCGTTATAGGTCAACTGATGAGACCTTCAAGGATACCTTACACCATCCTTTATCCTGCCTCCGTCATCGGGCACCCTTTTTCGCCCCTTCTCAGGGGCTACCGGGTGCCCTCGACTGCGGGCTCCACTCGCACCCAGCTCGCTCCGACCTCGCCCGCCCACCACCCTCACGCTTGCGCGTCGGTGCCCCCTCCGCAACGCGGGAAAGCAGCAGGTAGGCATCTCACAGAACGAGAAAGCAGGCTTTTTGGTCAATGATTACTTGTAAGAATTGTCAACTTGACATTTCTTACAGAATGGCGATATGATGGTATTGAAGACCTCAAGCGAGCAAACACTATGGCTACAGCGTTAAAGCAAGAAGTGGAAGAGAAGACCCTAAAGCTTCTTGACAAAGAAGAGGGTAAGCGCTTGTTCGTTCACTTTCTTTTAGAGGGGCTAAATCAGGATGCGCTGGCGTTGTTGTCTGACCGGCTTCTTGGCGCCCGTGAATACAACGAGTCTGACAAAGATAGGGAATTCGGCAACCGAATCGGTGTCCGTAAATATGGGACGGAAGAGCGTATGGTTCTAGAAATTGCATCGCTGATGCATTATTTCGAGTATCGCAGGCGTTTATTAGCGAATGCCCTCACGGCTTCTCGCGTTGCGGAGATGCTAGGGACTTCGAGACAAACACCGCATGACAGGGTCAAGTCCGGACTTCTACTTGGAATTGCCGACAACAATGTTTTGAAATTTCCAGAGTGGCAGTTTGATCCCGAAGGTCCGAACGGGGTGGTAAGAGGTCTGCCGGAAGTTCTCGCGGCGCTGCGGTGCGGGACTTTTGCAAAAATCAGCTGGCTAGCTAGTCCAAACACAATTTTTGATGGAGAAAGACCAATTGATGTGCTGAAGCTGGGTAGGTTAGACGAAGTTGTGCATGAAGCAACGGCTTTGGGAGTGAACTAGAGCGTGGTAGCAATTAAATCGCCTCCGCCTACAGTGGCACCGCGACCAGTATTTTTGCCGATTGCTGCTGGCACAAGTGTGGTCCGACTGTACGACCCATCTTCACATAATGGTCAAGCACTCGCTTTTAGAACCTTCGGACCAATCAGTCGTTTCGATCATCAGAGGGCAACGTATCCTAATCGCACCAATGATCTTGAACGAGGGATCATGTATGGTGCCTTTACGTTATCATCCTGCATCATAGAAATTTTTGGCGATAGCAAGGTCATTGAAGTAGGAACATGGGAGGTGGCAGCGTTGCATACGACACGGGAGCTGAAGCTCCTGGATCTCCGCGGACATGGAGCAATGAGAGCAGGAACGGTGTCAGCTATTTCAAAAGAGAGTAACCGGCAATTTAGCCAGGAATGGTCACGCTATTTTTACGAGAACGAGTTCATCTATACCCGCATAGATGGACTCGCATTCTATAACGCGCATAATGATGAGGAGGCGTTGGCATTCTATGAGCGAGCCAACAATGCATTTCAGTGCGGAGCGGACGATATTCGACCTCTATGTCATGATTCGCTGAAAGCTGCCATTCAAGAGATTGCAATTATCAACGGATTGTCAGTCGAACCTTATTAGCTGCACCATTTGTTAATGTATGTAGATTTCCCTTTACATAAATGTCCAACAGTAGTTTAACGAATTGCGGTAACGCATTATTTATATTCTTTAACCAAAGTAGATTCCCATCTTTAAAGTAAAAGTCTCTTTTCCCATCAACAACCCAAGAAATACCTATCGTGCCAACTGCAGAAATTAGAATATCATTCTCATGTGGAACACCGAATTTACTTTTTATCTCCTGGAACTTATTTTCAGGAATAAATAACTCTAGGCTAATTTCCTTTCCATTACTTAGTTCAACAATTTCCTTTGTCCTATAAAAAGGGATTCCTTTTTCAACATATTCTTCCTGAA
>CAILLX010000175.1 GCA_903835185.1 uncultured bacterium
CGGACCAAATATTCAACAGCAAAACAACAAAATTAAATCCCAAAAAAATCAACAAAACAAAACAAGCAGCATGATACACTCAGTTCAAATCCGCACCAAGACAGGGATTGCCAATTTCAACTAAAAACGGGACAACCCCGTGGCTGGCGAGCAGTTTTAATCTGTAAGAAGGGGTCTCAGGGTTCAGAGCCTCAGCTAGGAAAGGTCGCAACTCTTTTTGTTGAAGAAGTTGGTTCATTAGCACACCTCCGGCACAGAGTACTTATGGATGCCACACGAAACAGACCTTATCTCAGACTCAGCTCGAGACACTTCTGTCACAGAATTTGTTTGCGATGTACTAATTAAAAGCGAAAGTCTTAGTTTTGGCGAGATCTGCTAGTCCTAGTGCATATGAGGAATACCCTAGTAATTGGTTTGTCAAGTCTTATTGGCAGCTGCCGCCGAGGCAAGTCAGATTCAGCTTGACGACGTAGCTGCCTTGAGTTAGTATCGGATTAGCTTGGAGTGTCCAAGTGGGAAAAGGTGTCTACAAATGTTTTCTTGCCGCTTCTATTTTCTGTTTACGGAGGTTCACCTGGGGTGATATAGGTTTGTTTATGAACCTCCAGGTGGACCGCAGATTGATCAAGCTGCGGTTTTTTGTTTTCGGGCAAGACTCGTTATAGTCAAGTGATTTGCACAAGAATGATGATGACTCAATTAACTGAAAGATTTGCAACCCAGGCGGCTCAAACTGCCGATTCGCGACATCAGGCGCGAACAGGATGTTCTTTCCGATGTCATCTACAGTTGCAACGGTCCTGACATTTCGGCAGCTGTTCAGGAGATCTATCAATCTATGATGGCGCAGAGCCGCAAATTGCAGGAAGTAGATCAATCAGGGTGTCTGTCAGAATTTGTCCATGATGATGCCTGGCAAACCTGACAGACCGATGCAAGTACCTTAAGGGTGCTCTAGAACAGACTCAATGCCACCGCGCTGGACAGCAGTGATTTGGACAGTTTGGTGACGTCCTCTCCTATTCTGGCAACAGATGCTTGTTGCTTCTTGTCCTTGAGTGCGGTATCTGATTCGAATGCTTCGTGGGCTCTGCTTACGGCAACCTGGTGAGGCACAACCAGCATGCCAATATTCTCCAGTATGTCTCTTACATGAACCAGCCCACGCAAGCCGCCAAGCGTGCCTGGCGAGGCGCTCATCAAACCGGCTGCTCTACCCTGGAAACAGGTGAGCATCCCTTCGCCGGGTGCCGGGCGTGAGGTCCAGTCGATAAAGTTTTTCAGCGCTCCCGAAATGGAACTGTTGTACTCTGGAGCAGCTATTAAGAAGGCATGGTGAGAGCTCATAAGAGCCTTTAATTTTTGTGCATTTGGGTGCAAGCCTTCCATTTCCTCAAGATCCTGGTCAAAGACAGGCAGTGGAAACTCTTGCAGATCTATGTAAGTCACTGTGGCGCCGGCTGAACGGGCTCCTTCGGCCGCAATTTGCACAAGTTTCTTATTAAATGAGTTTTTGCGCAGGCTGCCTGCGAAGGCCAGAATTTTTACTTGGGTTTCCATCGACAACGCCTCCTTGTAGCATTGCTGGGAGTTTTTAACCCAGTTTTTCGTGTAAGAGTTTGCCACCACAGGTAGAGCTATGCACGGCTTATGCCTGCCATGGTTTATAGCGTCCCAGTATTTTACAAGATTCGCTTAAGTTGTGGAGTGCCTGGACTACCTTATCGTCATTATCCTGCTTGGAAAGCTCCACGTCTAGGAAGAAACGATAATGCCAGGTTGTCTCTGCAGGGCTGGTCATAATAGATCGGCTAGCTCTGACACAGGTATATTGGTGTCAAAGTCTACAAGCCCTAAACGGGTATGAGGGAGAACAAATTTAAGCGCTTTGCCCTGACGTTTCTTGTCAAATCCGATTGCATCGACAAGCTTATTCTTCGGCAGATTGTCCGGTAGCTGAATAGGCAACCCCACTTTTTTGAGGAGTGATTCGATACGTTTCATGGACTCTTTGTCTATACGCTTTTTGAGGACAGCAGTCCGTAAGGCAAAGGCAAGCCCAATGGAGACCGCCTCGCCGTGTGACAGGTTGTAATCAGATACAGTCTCGATTGCATGCCCTAATGTGTGTCCCAGGTTGAGACAACGGCGTAGTCCAGATTCGTACGGGTCTTTCCCGACAACAGACAGCTTCATCTTTATACAGCTCGATATCAAACCTGGCATGGTAGCGTTATCGAATGAGAGCGAATTGTTGAAAGTCCTCTCCATAGTCTCCAGAAGTGGTTTTGGTCCTGGCTCGTATGCTGTATGGGCGGCGATAGTCTCTTCAATTAAGGCGTATTTGATCATCTCTGCCAGTCCAGATGTAAACTGACGGGCCGGCAAAGTGGAGAGCAGCTCCGGATCGACAAGGACTGCTTTGGGAAAATAAAACGTCCCGGCTAGATTCTTGCCGGAAGGCAGATTTATCCCTGTTTTACCCCCAATGGCAGCATCTACCTGAGATAAAAGGGTAGTTGGAACAGAGACAAAGTTAAGTCCGCGCAGATATGTTCCGGCGACAAAGCCTGATAGATCGCATACTGCGCCACCACCGACTGCCACAACTGTGTCTTTGCGGTCAAACCCTCTGCCCTGTAGATCTGCCCAGACTTTGAGAAGAACGTCAGCAGATTTGCACGCTTCACCATCTGGGACTTCCAGTGTGGAAACCTGGTAATTGTCTGACGTCAGCGCCGACATGAGTTCAGAAAACCAGTGTGCAGCTATGTATGGTTGGGACAGTAAGGCGACACGTTTGCCTGCCCCTATCTGTCCGAGAATAGCAGGCAGCCTGCGCCTGGCACCGACTCCCACGTCAACTCTACTGCGAACGTCCAGCTGGGTATTCCATGAGATTGTGATGACCGGTCCGGTGTGCCAGGACTTCGGCTTGAATGCGCTCATTCTATCTCTGTCTCCAAATCTGCCGCATTTTTAAGATCAGGCGGCCTGGTTGCATCTAAGATTCCAAGAGTGCTGGTCGGCTGCTGACAGTGTTTAGTGTACTCCCTGTAAGAGAGGATCATGTCTGCAACAGTGTCTCCACCAAATTTATCAAGAAGAGCTCGAGCTAAAACGAATGACACCATGGCCTTGCATACTACTGAAGCGGCAGCGATTGCGCAGACATCAGATCTTTCGAAATGAGCTGTGTCAGCTTTGAAGTCAGGATAAGTAACTGAAGGCAATCCCTGGCGCAAAGTCGGAATGGGCTTCATGAACGCTCTTACAATCAGTCGTTCACCGTTGGTCATGCCTCCTTCAAGCCCGCCGGCGTGATTTGATCTGCGCTTAAATGGTAGCCTTGCAGCGCCGGCGGACGGATAAATTGGATCGTGTACCGCCGACCCTGATTGTCCAGCGTTTTCAATTCCGTCTCCCAGCTCGACCGCTTTTATTGCTTGCACGCTCATAAGAGCTTGAGCCAGTTGGCCGTCCAGTCTGGCGTCCCACTGCGTATATGTTCCGAGCCCAACCGGGAGCCCATCGGCGAGCACTTCCACAACGCCACCCAAACTGTCGCCTGACCGGCTGGCTGAGTCGATTAAGCTTATCATCGACTGTTCAGCAACGCTGTCAGCACAAGCCAGTTGAGATGCGCTCAGGAAGTGGTCGAGCTCATCTATTGTGAGCTGGTCTGAAAGTTTGCTTGCCTTTACCGATCCCACTTGCACGACATGACTTGCTAGCTTGATGCCGAACTGTTCTAAAAGCTGAGCGCAAAGGGCTCCAGCTGCCACGCGTGCAGCTGTCTCCCGTGCTGACGATCTTTCAATGACGTCGCGAATGTCGTTCAGGCGAAACTTTAAAGTGCCGGACAGATCAGCATGCCCTGGACGGAACTTGCTGACCGTCTTCTTGGACAGCTGTTGTAAGACTTCGTCGCTGCATCTGTTGACAGACTCAACCGACATGATGTGCTTCCAGTTCTCCCAGTCCTTGTTCTTTAGCAGCATGGCCAGTGGAGCACCAGATGTAGTACCATGTCTGACACCGCCGACAATCTCGACTTCGTCACTTTCAATCTTTTGCCTGGCGCCGCGCCCGTAACCTTGCTGCCTTAAGTGCAACTCCTGGTTAATCCGAACTACGTCCACTTTCAAGCCTGCAGGAACGCCATCAAGCACAGACACCAGTGTGGGGCCGTGTGACTCGCCAGCTGTCAAGAAACGCAACATAACTGTGGCTACCATGGAGTGTGGGAGTTGCTCTAAATTTTACTATAGGTCTGAATATTCGGGCGGTTTCGGTACAAGTTCGGCTAAAGGCTGTTATTCAACAGCGGCACTGTGTGAATCCAGGCTGATTTGTAGAGGCGGATTGCATCCGCCCAGCGGGCGCGTGCAATCCGCCTCTACGATGCTTACGCCGGGTCATCTCCGCCGGCCGAATATGTACGATTTCGCTTGAGTATTTTGGACAACCCAGATCTGAAACCCGGGAGCGCTGTCGTCCCGCCGGCTCTACCAGGTGCCTTTAGCCTTTGGGACAATGCTATGAATCGCCAGGGCATGTCCCAGCCAGCGCCAGCTTTATCTGGGTAGACCAATTACTTGCGATTTCGTTTCTTGCGGTTCTGTGTAATTACCGGGTAGTCCAGAGTGTGACTTGTTGCTGCTCTGGCAGGCTGGTCACAGCTAATCTTCATGAGTCAAGGTAGTACTATTAGAAGTGCATTTGGATGGTTAAGGTTCTCCATGAAAATGAAACAACGTCTGGCAGGTCGGTTGCGGGTGCCTGGAGATAAGTCGATATCGCACCGCGCACTTATCTTCTCGGTCTTGAGCCGAGGGCGCTCGACAGTTTTGGGTCTTTCACCAGCTGGTGATTGCTTAAGTACTATCAACTGCTTGAGGGCGCTTGGAATTGTCATTGAGCGGCAGGGCGAAGAAGGCGAACAAGTTTATTGTATTGAATCTGCTGGTTTAAACAAGTTGAAGCCACCGCTGTCGACACTTGATGCCGGCAACAGTGGTACCACCATTAGATTGATGGCCGGAGTGGCTGCTGGTCAAGCTTTTGAAACTGTCTTTGATGGCGATGAATCGTTGCGTGCTCGTCCGATGGCGCGGGTGCTTGATCCGCTGCTTAAGATGGGTGCTCAAGTAAACTTCTTGCACAAGTCCGGTTGCGCCCCCTTGTCAATCAAAGGAGGAGGACTTCATGGAATTGGTTATCAAGCGCCGGTAGCTTCTGCTCAAGTGCAGACTGCTTTGCTGCTAGCTGGCTTGCAGGCTCACGGACAGACCGTTGTAGGTTTGCCCGGACCGGTGCGTGACCACACTTTGCGCCTCTTCCGCCATCTTAATGTCCCCTACAAGCTGGATGATGCTGGGCGTTGTGTAGTCGCTCGACTTGAATCTCCAATTCCTCCTTATCATGTCGATGTGCCGGCTGATTTATCATCGGCAGCCTTCTTCCTGGTAGCCGCTGCCCTTCTGCCAGGTTCTAATCTTGTTTTAACCGGTGTGGGAGTCAACCCAGGAAGAACTCTTGTAATCGATGTACTCAGGCGAATGGGTGCAGAGATAGCCGTTGTCAACGAGTGCACCGTGTCTGGCGAACCGGTTGCGGATCTGCATGTTTCGTATAACGGTCGCTTGAAAGGTGTCACCATAGACGGTGCAGAACTTGCTGCCGGCATCGACGAAATACCAATACTTGCTGTTGCCGGTGCTTTATGCTCTGGGCGCCTGTGTGTGCGCGGTGCCTCAGAACTGCGAGTCAAAGAGAGCGATCGCATCAGCGCTATAGTCTCGAACTTGAAAGCCGCAGGAGCAAAAGTTGAAGAAGCTGCCGACGGGTTCGACATTGAAGGTCAGGAAGAATTGGCAGGAGGTTCTCAGTGGCTAACTTGCGGTGATCATCGCCTGACGATGACCGGTCTTATTGCTGGACTGGTCGCCATTAAAGAGATTATTGTTGACAATCGAGCCTGTGCTGCAGTCTCTTATCCTGGTTTTGAAGCCGATCTTGCTGCTGTGCTTAAGCCTGGTTACTAATAGATGTGAGATGTTCGAAGATATTAAATGTACAGAGCAGGTAGAATATATGACGTTGCTAAGACAACTTTTAGTGTCGTGGCGGTGGCCTTCCTAATTGTTGTTAATCAGTTCCCCCTGCTTGAAGTTTGTCTGTAAAAGTATTTATGAATTACGAATTTAATTTGTTGACGGTGCGGCTTGCTTCCTTCCTTCCAGCGAGCTGTACGCTGTGGCTTTTCGTGGGGGGCGCTATCTACATGACGGCTGGGCAAGCAGTACAGGCACAGTACAGTCCATACGAATCTACCGGTGGTGACCGTAGCTATAACGGTTACAACCAGCCACAGGTTGATTATCAACAAAGAGCTAACCAGCCTGCTCAAACCTTGAAGGGTGGGCGTGTTAATCAGTGGTTTTCGCAATATGATCAGATAAGGCGCCAGGCACAAATGTCGCCGCGAGAGCGGCAACAGGCAGATTATTTCCTATCCAAAATCACAGCTGTGTTTGTTCCCGGGCAGGAGAAGCTTGCTGCAAAAGAGCTGCTTACGCGCATGGTGGTAAGCTATCGTCAGGCAGCGTCCGCTATGAAACAGCTTCCAATGTTCCCGGAGACTGCTGAGTTGCATCGTGGATACTATCGGTACTTTGTCACTGCTGGCAACCTCTTCATTGACTATGTGAAGGTACAGGACAATTTGTTGGCTGTCGATCCGCAAACAGGACAACCTCTTGCAGCTCAACTCCTGCAGCGCAAGCTGGCGCTGGAGCAGCTCAACCAGAATATCCAGTCGTTAGATCAGCAGGTGCGGTATCAGTATGGTATTCCGGACTACCGCTATTGAAATGATTATTGTCCAGATGTAAGGACCGGATTGCGAGCATTGCATAACAGCATGTAGTTGCTGTTATTGTTGCTTGGAGGGCTGGTTATCTCAGCGCCATTACACTCATCATTGCTGCCTTGAGAGCTATTTCTAAGCGCTTAAACAGTTCCTCTAATTCCTGGTCTGTGATTGTAAATGGTGGTGCCACCATTATGTGGTCTCCGTTAATGCCGTCTATGGAGCCGGAGCCAGGATAGACGAGCAGTCCAACTTTGGCTGCTTCGGCTCTGACCAGTTGTGAGACTCTAGGCTCAGGTGCAAACGGTTGTTTTGTCTGCCTGTCGGCAACCAACTCGATGCCTGCCATAAAGCCGCGTCCGCGCACGTCTCCGACTATCTCAAATTTGAAAAGCTGCTTGAGAGCGGCAAAAAATTCAGATTCTCTTGAAGCTACGCGGGCAACAAGTCCGTGCTGCTTGAGATAATCAATGGCAGCCACACCGGCAGCACAAGAGACAGGATGTCCACTGTAAGTAAAGCCGTGTTCGAAAATACCGCTGTTATTCTCAAAGGACTCGACCACTTGCGGTGATGCCAGCACTGCCCCTAGTGGCAGGTAGCCTGCTGACAAACCTTTGCCCAGACAGATTATGTCAGGGACAACGCCCCAGAGATCCAATCCGAAGTTAGATCCGAGGCGGCCAAGACCTGTCATCACTTCATCAGCAATCAGGAGGACACCGTATTTGGTGCAAATTTGCCTGATGCGCTCCCAGTACCCGTCTCCAGGCGCTGCTGCACCGATCGCTGCTCCGACTACTGGCTCGCCAATAAACGCCATGACTTTGTCTGGTCCGGCAGCAAGGATTGCCGATTCAAGCTCATCGGCAGCTTTGAGTGTGCACTCTGCTTTATTGCAAACGCCTTGTGTGCGGCATGTGCAGCGGTACGGATAAACAGCGCTTATCTGTGGCTGTGCCCTGAGTAGTGGCAGATATAGCTTGCGGCGTGCCGGATGACCGGTAGCAGAGAGCGCTCCTGCCGTGCTGCCGTGATAGCTGCTCTTGCGTGAAATGACTGTGTCACGATTGTTGTCACCACGTTCGACAAAATGTGCTCGCGCCATCTTAAGCGCTGTTTCCACCGATTCCGAACCGCCGGAGGTGAAATAAACCCTGGCTCCAGTTTGTAACTGCTGCGGTGCCAGATCGACTATCAGCTTGGACAGATCGAGCGTAGCTTGCGAGACGAACTGAGAAGTGTGGGCGAAGGCAACTTGTGACAACTGTCTTGAGATGGCGTCGTTGATCTCGAGAATGCCGTGTCCGAGGTTGGCTACGATAGCGCCGCTGCATCCATCGAGATAGCTGTTGCCTTCAGTGTCGTTTACCCAAACTCCTTTGGCCGAGCTAATTGTGGGATAGGAGCGCTTAAAATTGCGATAAAAAAAGTTAGACACAAGATGACTCCCCAGACTGAGTTCTAATGTGTAATTTAGACCCTAATTATAGGCTGCTTAACAGTTAGCGGCGCCTTTGTCGCATTCTAGTAAGCTGGCTCTGGGCGCTACAGCGCTTTGTCTGAAATTTTTATATGTTTCTCAGCGAAGCCGAGCAGACCAGCTGAGGCGGAAACAGTAGCTGGCGCTCAGCCCTTAAGCTTATCTCCCCACTGTGTGAGCAGGGCGGACACCTGTTCGCGAAAAGTAGTCAAGGCTCGTGTCGCTGAAAGTGCGTCTTCGGCAGCACTCATGTCGCGCCTGGCAAAAGCCTCTGAACCAGCTTTGGACAAGTTGCTCAGGTCCCGCTCAATTGCAGTTGCAAGCAGGTCGCATGCTTGCGGTACTGTAAGCTCTTTGCTTTCAGACATTTGATTAGCTCCTTCTCCTGTTTGCGCGGAGATGTCTCCTTCTGCCTCCAGCGGCAGTGCAGGTGTGTTGTTATCTGCTGGTTCAGTGCTTGGTTTAAGTGCTGTCTGCACAACTTCATCTACAGCTATCTCTGCAGACCAAGCAGTCGTATCTTCAGATGGAGTATCTGTATCTCCAGGCAAGGCAGCTGTATCTTCAGATAAAGCTGCCTTGTCCTCAGCAGGAGCGGCAGTAGTCTCACCTTGATCAACTACTGCTGAACTTGCCTCTTGCGCTGCAGTCTCTGCATCTACGTGATTTCGAGCAGCTGTATCACCTCCGCTCTCTAGCTCTTGCTCTTTGGGGAATGTTTTCTCAGCAGATGAACTCTTGCTCTCGCTGCTGGCGGGCTGAGCAAGTTGTGCGTTATCCGCATTGCCTGGAGCTTGAGTAGTCCTGGCGTGTTGTTCTGTCGCTGATTTTGCTGCCTGCGCCCCACCGCTGTTTGACTCTTTGAGTAATTCTGGTACTGCTGGGGCAAAACTTAGAGCAGACACCTGTTCACGAGCTGCGTGGGCAACAACTTTATATTTGCCGCTCAGGCTCTGGTGCGGAACGGGCGGAGGTGGCTTATGAGCGGTCACATGCAGGTGGGACTTGTCATCATCTCCTTGCTCGCCTCTGGCAACTCTGATCAGAGCGCCAAATAGATCCTGGGCAATTTCATCAATGCGATAAAATGGCATCTCGATATCATCTATTGTCCAGATGATGTTTCCACCCTTAAGCGATGCGATCAACTCTAAGTACGGCTTGAAATTGATCTGCGAGCTACTCAGGGCGATAATCTTTTCATTAGGAACGATAAAAGTCAGAATGCTGTCTTTTGTGCCTTTGACAATCAGACTCCAATCTTTAGTCGATACAGCGCCTCTAAATATCCAGGCTTTAAATCCGATGTCTGTCAATTTGTTCTTTTTAATTGTCTCTTGAAAAAATACTGGGCGTTCCCAGGCGATCTCCAATTTTGTCCCTTTTACGCATGGATTGAAGTTGTAGGCATAATCCACAAAATTGTCAAAAATTTTGTCAATGCAGTCAGTGACGGACTCTTTTATAGCTAGCTCTTTGAAGTTGCCTGTGAGTTTTAGCGTACTCTGTCTCCCCAGCGCTTGCTGTGAGTCGTGCGCGAGTTTCTCAATCCAATTGCTGCTACTTTGCCCAGCTTTGCCCTGAAGCGACTCTAATAAGATGTCGCGATAAGACCGGTTGGAGCCCTGAGCGCCTTTTGGTGTAGGCTCATCTTTCTTCCGTCCACCTTTGTCTGATTTTCCGTGCATATTGCCGACCCGCCAACGATTGTAATATCTATCTACCCAGCAGCTGAGTGACTAAACTTAAAGAGAAAGAAAATGTACCTGGCAACTAATGATTGGTTTCAGTGCGTGCTGTTCTGATAACGAACAACGCATGCTACCCCGCCAGGGAAGCTGCCGCCGTTGGCTGTCTGGGTAGGGAGAAGTGATGAAAGCGACCAAACTCCAGGATTGTCAGCTATAAACTCCAGGTCGTATCTGTCGCCCGGTGCCAGAGTAATCGTGTCACGCTTTGGGAACACCTCGCTCTGGTCACTGCCATTGGTGGCAATAATCTCAAATCGATGTCCTGTGAGAAAAAGCGGACAAATTCGTTGAGTAACGTTTATGACCCTGAGCCTCACTCTATCACCTTCTCTAACTTCAATTGGAGCAATTGCTGGTGCACTCTTGCCGTTTAACGTAAAGAAGAATGTTGGTGGCACTGGCACTGCTTTGTCAGTCTGAGTTTTTGCTGCTGCACTTGCTAGCGGGCGCTCGAGTGTGGCTGCCGTCTTAAGTGCATTTTCTGTTTGAGCCGCAGTGTGTCCGTTCACTTCCCACTGCCCGATAATGAGCACATAGTCTTTAGAGTACGACTTCGCCGTGTTGCGTGGCTCGATGACTAGCGCTCCTGCCAGTCCTGAAAATATCTGATCGGCATGAATGACTTGAGGGTGATACCAGAATGTACCTACCCGCTCTGCGATGAATTGATAAGTGTAAGTGTCGCCTGGAGCCAATAACCCAGCTTGACGTCTGGGTAAACCGTTGATCTCCTTCTTGACCGGCAGTCCATGAAAGTAAAGACTGGTGGGTACTCTCAGTTGGTTGTGCAAGACAATTCTGACAGTGTCTCCTTGCTCAACCTTGATTACTGGTCCGGGGACCTGACTGTTATAAGTTAGTGCAGCTACAGTGATGCCAGGCAGAATCTCCCAATGTGACTCTTTTGCTACAAGGTGAAACTCCTTTAGTTGTGGGCTGGAGAGCTGGCTCGTCACATGCTCCATCTTGCTCCCTGCTTCCGACATCTCTTTCTTGATGTCGCTCATTAGTCCCTTCATATCTTGAAGCTCAGCCCTCTCCTTCACCTGCTCTTCTTCGAGACTGCCCATCTCGGAGAGGTCCGCAGCTCCAACCGGCAGCAGCCATGTTGCAATTAGAATGGCAACAAGCGGCAGAAAGAAGAGCGGGTGGCATCTTGCCTGAGTCATCCTGGCATGGTCGTTTCTGCTTTTCTGTTCTGTTAGGCTGAGATAATCAGAATTCCTGAAGTGCATCAATTCACAACTTTCCTGCAATGATTAAAGGTCGGATGGCGAGTCGTGCGGGAGCTTAATTACAGCAGTGGAGCATGGTGCGTGCATGGCAATGCGGTGTGATACGCTGCCAAGCAGGAAGTGTTGCACTGCTGTTCTTCCTTGCGCCCCTGTAACCACCAGGTCAGCTGGAAGAGTTTTAGCCAGATTAATTATTTCGGTAGCAGGATCTCCCTCTTTAATGACGCACTCAACCTGATTGCATCCTAGCTCCGAGAGGATACGTTTGCCGTCTGCGAGGAAAGTTTCTCCTTGCAGCAACAGATTGGACTCTACTAAGGATATATATTCAACTGGAGAGATAAGCTTCATAACATCAGCTACTGATACAACATGAATGAGCGTGATCTTAGTATCCGAGCTTTGTAGCTTAAACTGTTTGGCAGCCTGCTTAGTGGCGTAGTGCGATTGTGTCGAGCCATCGATGCACATGATGACATGCTTCGGTTGTGCCACCGTCTCGGCGCGTGGGCGCAAAATCAGAACTGTGGCAGGACCATGCTTCACAACTTTGCTTGACACACTGCCCAGGAAAAAACTTTCAACAGCAGAATGAGAACCTGGCGTTAGTGCAGTGAGCTCGAAATTCTCATCTCTGGCGACTGTCTCAATCATAAGAGCTGCTGGACCGACGACAATCTCGGTGTGCACATGGGTGCAGTATGGCAACAGCTGGCTGGTGGCATCTGCAAAGACCACCTGTGCGCGTTTTTCCACTTCATGCACCCAGTCTTCACTGAAGTCAGCTTGGATTTCCAAAACATTTTCATACGCAGGTAGCTCCTCCTTGACATATAGGAGCAAGACTTCTGCTTCTTCGAGTGAGAGGAGTGACGCAAGCTCATTGACAGTGGGCTTAACAGGATGAACAAGATCAATAGGCAACAATACTTTCATGTTGGCAAACCGGAAGTTCTAAGCAGGGACGATACGCGGTAATTGTATCCTGAAGCGCCAAACGATCAGACTATGATTTCTTTATGGTTGGTTGAATTTATGAGGAACGATTTTCTTTCCTGGGAATATAGTCAATAGGAGAGGTTCAGGCTATTTGTTACCAGGATATGGAAGAACAGTAATGAAAGTGAATCGAGCTCTCATAATTTTTATAGCTGTCAATATGTCGGTAATTTCCATTCCCTGCGCGATGGGTGCACAGGGCGACTCCGGTGGCAGGACGCGGTTCTTAAAGGTGCCGCTGACTGGAGTAGTGACAGAAAACGTTCCCAAGACGCCGGAGGAGGTCGGGCGGTACCTGATGCAGATGCGCAATATCCTCGACCGCTATCAGGAGCTTGTAGTGAATACCTTGCTTGGCACAAGCGGTACAAAGGTCAAGCCTAACGCTGTTGGAGCAGCCAGAGATCAGCTTGTTGCAATGATCCGCACAATCCATGCCATCACACCGCCGGCTCAACTCAAGGCACGACATGACCAGTTGGCGACCATGCTGGCAGAGGTTGATCGGATTCTTCAAAATCCCGGTGGCGCTTTCGGCAACGTTTTTGTTGCTCTAGAGCAGCTCGGGCCACTGGTCAACAGAGTGCGCGATACACTTGCTAGCTACCATGTTGGTGTGAAGAACTGTCTGTCGTATTACCACCTGGGTCCGGAATACGATCCATTTGCAGGCAACCATGACCAGAGCACATCACGCTTGGGAGCTGCTTTTAACAATATGCAAACAAAAGTTCTGTCCGGACAGCAAGAAAGCGACAACTTCTCGTCCGGCTCCTATCCAAGCATGACCGGCGAGAACCAGAATGCCAGACAGACACCATCAGGTGGATTGGGAGGTCTGGACTTGAGTGCGTTTGGGCTGGGCAATATTGATCCAAGCATGTTGCAGCAGTTTGGCAGTGTCATGTCAGGTGGACGGGGATCTTCCGGAGGGCTGGGAAGCCTTTTGCAAGGCGGACAGGGATCTTCCGGAGGGCTCGACAGTGGTCATTCAGGTGGAAGTTCTGAGGGCGGGAGCACACTGTTTGATTCGCAAGGACAGAACCAGGTCCAACAGCTTATGCAACAGCTTCAGGGACAGTAGATCGGAATACACATCCATGTTCGGATGTCGCACCATGGGCAATTGTTTGACACGGGAGCGCCGGCTTCCAGCCGGCATTATGGCGTACAGGGCCGAAGGCGGCAAGATGCTGGCGTTTCCGGAAAGTGCTGCTGTTCAAGATTCAGAGGCAGCAGTATTAAACAAGGTTCCCTATATAATTAACTGTTCAATACCTCACCTGGGAGTCAGCAAAATTGATTGACAGATATACGCGTCCCGAGATGGGGCAGGTATGGTCGGAAGAGTCCAAGTACAAGTCATGGTTGGATGTCGAGCTGGCGGTATGCAAGGCGCAAGCGCAGCTGGGACTCATTCCTGTCGAGGCTGCTGAGGTAATTCAAGCTAAGGCAAAGTTTCAAATTGAGCGTATAAGGGAGATTGAGGAGGAGGTCCTTCACGATGTAATTGCGTTCTTGACTAATGTAGGCGAGAATGTCGGTGAAGAGTCGCGATTTATCCATCTCGGGCTGACCAGTTCTGATGTTGTTGATACTGCTCTGGGGCTACAGCTAAAAAGAGCCAGCGTTCTTTTGAAAGAAGACCTCAAGCAGTTACATGATGCCATTCTCAAACAGGCACGCCAGCATAAGCATACTATTACAATAGGGCGTTCGCACGGCATCCATGCTGAGCCAACAACCTTTGGTTTTAAGATGGCAGTCTGGCTTGACGAAGTGCGCAGGCACCAGAGTCGTTTAGAAGATGCCACAAAAATGATTGCAGTAGGCAAGATTAGTGGTGCTGTCGGCACTTTTGCCAATGTGTCTCCTGACGTTGAGCGCCTTGTCTGCAAAGATCTGGGCTTGACTGCGGCGCCTATTTCAACCCAGATTATCCAGCGTGATCACCATGCACAGTTCATCTGGACGCTGTGTGTAATCGCTTCCAGTCTTGAGAAGTTTGCCACAGAGATTCGTCACTTGCAGAGGACAGATGTGCTGGAAGTAGAAGAGCCTTTCCGCAAGGGGCAGAAGGGATCTTCTGCCATGCCCCACAAACGCAACCCGATCGGCTGCGAAAACATCAGCGGCTTGGCACGAGTATTGAGAGGGAATGCTCTGGCTGCCCTCGAGAATATACCGCTCTGGCACGAACGCGACATTAGCCATAGCTCTGTAGAACGGATTATCTTTCCTGATTCGACAATCCTTGTCGACTACATGCTTAATCGTTTTACCAGAATTGTGACCGACCTGGTTGTGTATCCAGAAAACATGCAACGGAATATGGATCGCTTTGGTGGAGTGATTTATTCTCAAGCAGTCCTGCTTAAACTGGTTGAACACGGGATGTCTCGTGGTGATGCTTATAGTGTTGTGCAGGCAGCAGCGATGGCTGCCTGGAACCGGCAAGATGGTAATTTCAAAGAAAACTTAAAGAGAGACGAAGCAGTAAGAGGGCTGCTTTCTGCCGATGCGATTGAGGAGTGTTTCAATCCGCATTATTACTTGAAGAACATCGATCAGGTCTTTGATCGTCTTGGTGTATGAAAGCAGATCAATGCTGACTGTACCGGGTGCTGTCAACTTCTTGCTTAACACTCAATGTTCTGTCTGGGACCCTTCTTGATGCTAAAGTAGCGGCTTATGAGCTTGCCAAAAAGATTGAATTTGAAGGCAAGTATTACTGCAGAGATATAGGCGATCGTGCGCTTGGTTGAGCGACCTCGGAGAGGCGATGAGTAAAAAGACAATTAACCTGGTTCTTGGGATTCATAACCACCAGCCCTATGGCAATTTCGATCATGTGATTGAGCATGCTTGCGAACGTTGCTATCTACCGTTTTTGCAAGTGCTGGAGCGGCATCCGAAAATCAAATTCTCTTTGCATTTCACAGGCTTTCTTCTTGACTGGATCTCGCATAGCTATCCAGAGATTATTCACGCCATTGACAGCCTGGTCGCCAAGGGGCAGGTGGAGCTAGTGACTGGCGGGTATTATGAGCCGATCCTTGCCACTATCCCCGATAGCGACAAGATTGGACAGATAAAAAAGCTGACCAGTTATCTCCATAAGCTTTTTGATCGTGAGGGAAAGATTCTTGATGTCACTGGCATGTGGTTGGCTGAGCGGGTATGGGAACCGCACCTGCCGCGTGCTCTGTCGGCGGCGGGAGTGAAATATGTTTGTCTGGATGATTCGCATTTCAAAGGTGTCGGCATGGCCGATCAAGATCTTTTGCGCTCATACGTCACAGAAGAGCAGGGAGATACATTAGAGATCTTCCCTATTAATGAAAAGCTCAGATATGTAATCCCATTTGGAGAGCCTGGTGTTGTCATAGATTATCTAAGATCGATTGCATCTGAAGATAGGCAACGTGGTGCTTTCTACTTTGACGATGGTGAGAAGTTCGGCATCTGGCCAGGAACTTATGACACTGTTTATACAAATAGATGGCTCGATCGATTCTTCGAGGCACTAGAAGCTAATCTCGACTGGATCCAAATTAGTACCTTTGGTGAGTATCGCAAAGAGGCTGCTCCTGCCGGGCGTGTCTACTTGCCTACTGCTAGTTATATGGAGATGCTGGAATGGTCGTTGCCACCAGAGAAGGCCTCACTTCTCGAAGAGGCGCGCCATAAAGTGGAACCACAATATGCATCGTTTTTGCGTGGTGGCTTCTGGCGTTATTTTATGGTGAAGTATCCTGAAGTCAACAACCTTCACAAAAAGATGCTGCGTACAAGCCGGCAGCTGGAAGATATTGCTGCTACAGGCAAGCATCCTGCCGGTGTGCTCGATGCAGTAAAGGACAAGCTCTGGTCGGCTCAGTCTAACGATCCATACTGGCATGGAGTTTTTGGTGGGCTTTATCTAACTAATTTAAGAACAGCCAATTATCAGGCTCTTGTTGAAGCAGATGCAGCGCTTGATAAGCTGCGGCATGGGACAGCTGACTCAAGCTGGGTGGAAATCGAAACAGTCGATATAGACTGTGATGGTCAAACTGAAATTGTAGTCAAGAC
The DNA here is from genome assembly GCA_903835185.1 of uncultured bacterium. Classification (GTDB taxonomy): domain Bacteria; phylum Cyanobacteriota; class Vampirovibrionia; order Obscuribacterales; family Obscuribacteraceae; genus CAILLX01. The sequence goes on from CAILLX010000175.1 coordinate 16,420, forward strand.
ACCAACTTGCAACTACTATCTGGCACCGGCTTATGGCGGAGCAATGTTTGAGCTGGACTACAAGCCCCGCCCGTTCAACTTTATTGACACTCTTGCTCGGCGCCCCGAAGCTTATCATGCCAAGCTGAAAGATGCCAAGGTGCCTGGTGGAGACCAGACTGGTCCTGAATCGCTTGTAGCAAAAGAAGCAGATCTTGATAAGTATCTGGTTTATGACTGGCACCGCCGTCTCTGTCTGCTCGATCATTTTCTTGATTCAGGTGCTACTGTCGAAGGGATGAGCAGGGTTCAGTACGGTGAAAAAGGTGACTTTGTCAATCAACCGTTTGCTGTCAAGCAGATAGTTGAAGAGAAGAATCAGGTCAAAGTTGTGCTTGAACGTAAAGGTCATGTCTGGACAGGACATATGCGGACACCTGTTACTGTTGAGAAGAGCTATTCTTTCAGTTCTGCCTCTCAATCTGCAGTTGTCTCTTACACTCTGACAAACGGCGGGGTAGAAGCGGTTGACCTCTGGTTTGCTCCCGAATTCAATTTTAACTTTCTGGCACCGGATGCTGCCGATCGCTACTATTTCGACCCACCGAGCGGGTCCCATTTAAGCTTGCCGGCGCTCTCATCCCAGGGGGAGGTCTCGGGTCTATCAAGCATAGGTATTGCAGATGACTGGCTGGGTGTGAAGCTCATCCTTGCTTTTTCGCAACAGTGTGATCTCTGGCGTTTCCCGATTTATACAGTATCCAATTCTGAATATGGTTTTGAGCGTGTTTGTCAAGGCTCCTGTCTGCTTCCCAACTGGAAGATTCAGCTCGGCAGTGGTGCCAGCTGGTCTGTCAATTTGGATCTATCTATCAAGAAACTTTAGGACGCCAGGAGCTATCTGAGCGCTTACAATAGATGAGAATGAAGCTGCGGCAGAATTATCAAGAAGGAAGTTGTCACCATGTTTCCAGCTTACTTAATCAGAGCAAGTATTGATTGGGTGCGTCACAATGAACAGTTTCAGGACTCGAACCCGTATTCGCGCTGCCAGGAGGTTGTTAAGGTCTGTGAGCAGCTCTGGGAGCAACAGATTGGCAAGGCTGACCTTTATCTGCTGGAGCCTGCTTCTGTAGCTGGTTACTGGGCTGAGTTCTTTCATGCTGAAGATCCGTTGCTTGATGAGAAGGAATGGAAAGAAGGGCTGATTAAACGTTCTGGACAGTATGACTCTTTTGATGAGTGGCAGGAATGGTTCAAACGCACCTATGCTCAGGTCTATAAAGACGACAATATCTGGGTTGGCGTCCTAATGAGCGCCTGGGCACATACTCATCAGTATGAGGTTTTATACACAGAGGATTCATGGGAGTTCCGTCCGTCCACCTCATATCTGCCTACTTCTGAAATGTGGCGCATTGAGCCGCATATGCAAACAGCAGGTGAAGTTCTTCAGGAGTTGTGGCAGGATGAGGTAGCTGCTTATAAGGCAATTGACTTTACAATTGACGAGCAGAGCGTCAGCTACCTTGGTAAAGTCGAATGCTTAGGCATTGATCGCAAGCGCTTTTCAATAGTCTACCCGCCCAGAGCTAACAAGGAGCGGCAGCTTCTTGATGTCGGCGAGATGGTGGCTGACATAGTTCTACCTGCAGGCGATGACTGGTACAGGCATCTCGACAACATTATTTTTGCTGATGATGTCATAGATATCACTGCTCTGGTCAACAGAGCTCAGTATGTTTTTGGTTCAAAGAGAAGGTTGTTAGAGCTGAGCGTTGATCAAGGGTATGACCAGGCAAAAATCCAAGTAGCTGCAGAAGGATGGTTGGCTTTTGAAGCTGAAAACGCTTCTGCTTGAAGGAGAAGTAGGCTTATGGCAGTGCTGAACCACCTAGTGGTGAGCGCTTGATCTGTGCAGTAGTGCGCGGATAACGCTCCGGGGTCTCACTTGTCTTTTCGATAATGAAAACAACATGCTCCTTGCCAAGCGGTTCGGATTGTATTGTCCGCACTTCTTTGAGCTGACCGCCGAGCAGTGGCAGTGCTTTTGCCGCCCGACTGCTCTCGGCTGTCACCTGAGCAGCTGACTTCTGGGACAGAAGGAGACCGCCTGTAAGCAAAAATGGCAGAGCCAGCTCCAAGACGAGATCAATCGCTCCCACTGCCCGGGCAGTGGCGGTAGCAAAGGTGCCCCTGAGCTGGCTTTTGTGAGCGAGCTCCTCTGCGCGGCCTGTTATGACCTGCACCCGCTCAGTAAGTTGCAGCTTTTCTGTCAAGAAATGGAGGAAACGTGTCTTCTTGCTAACCGACTCTATCAGACAGACAGATAGTGTCGGGTTCAGTAAAGCAAGTATGAGAGCAGGAAATCCAGCGCCGGAGCCGATGTCGACCAAACGGTTTGCTTGCGGTCTGTCTACAAGCTGGACAAGGGATAAAGCGTCCAGAATATGCTCTCTGACCACTCTCATAGGATCGGCAGAAGAGACCAGGTTGGTGTGCTCGTTGTAAATAGCAAGCTCGGTCAAAAAGATATGCAGAACCTCCATCTGGTCTGCTGTCAGGCAGACACCAAGCGCTGGAGCTTGCTGGCTTAAGAAAGAGAGAGCAGAGATTACTGTGTTAGTTTGTTCTTTCAATGAATTGCCTGAAGAATTCCCGGCAAACAGTCATGATTGCCGCCCCGTCAACAACTTGACCATTCTCTTGCCAACCAACCTGCTGCGTGCCTGGATCAAGGTAAGCCTCCAATTTGCGCACTGGCGAGGTACACACTTCATCCATCCGCACTGACATAGGCTCGCCGGTGGTTGCCAGTTCGATAAACTCAACAATACCACCGCAGCCGCGAATGCCAAAAACCCAGTCTTTGCGGCTGAATGTAAAAAAAGTTGACTCTTCAGCATATGTCAGATCGGGATCTTTCTCAAGGGCCCAGCGCTTGACCCGTTTTTGTATCCTGGTGGCTGTGACTTTACCGCCATCGCTCTGGATATACTTGTTAAACTCTTCGGCACAGGCGGAGATTACCATGTGTAGCTTGTCTATAAATGGTGCAGTTGCCAAGGACAGCTGCTTCTCCACCTCCATCTGGTGGTGCTGATGCTCCTTGCGTTGCTGCTCCACAAGATTTGCCTGGTCGGCCAGTTCTTTAACCCAACTAAAGTCCATCAAATCCCTCTTCTGGTCTCAACAGGCAGGTAGTTGTCGCCCTGGTCTGTCTAGTGAAAATGATACCGCTCTGCCGGCTGGTAAGTGTTGAACTAAGAGCACTGTTTTATGATCATGAGCTTTCTCCAGACGGATGAAAATAATTTTGCTGCCAGGATGAGTAGCAAATTAGTAATTCATCTTATCTTGAGATCATAAATTTTTTCTTGGGCGTGGTAAACCTGACCAAGGAAGGAATAACTTATTCTGTGAGAAATAATATTTGGATTCCTGGTTGATCCCCTAAGGCAGTTGAGGTCGTTTCTGGAGAATGGTTGGCAAGCAACCCACAGCTGAACAAAGAATCGACCTGGAGTCCAGGGTACTGCTGGCAGCGCTTAAGCAGAGCATTGATCGTGGCGACGTGGACGGAGCAGCGCTTGCTCATACCCAGCTCTCTGGTTTGCTCACACGCAAGCAACAGGCTATCACTTGTTCAGATCTGCCGGCAGCAGGACAGCGCGGTTCAGATCGAGGGAGTATTGCTGAGTGTGTTGGGCGAAGAGTCTCAAGCGGGACTCCGCTGCCGCTGGGGCAAGCTGTCAGCCAACAGAGTCCAGCGGATGCTAAAGAGCTTGCTAGTGAGAAAAACGTGGAAGTGCCCACTGGAGACGAAGATGCAGTTTCGGCTGTCGCAGCACAAGATGCCACGGCAGTGGACTGTGAGCCGACTGGTGTAGAGGCTGCTGCTGACGCTGCTGACTCTGCAGTTGTACCTGCTGGCAGCTATTATGAGCTGCTTTCGGTGCTTCCCATCTCTACTTTTACAGTCATACATGTTCACTTTTTGCGCCAGGTGAGAAGACTGCTGCGTGAAAGAGCAGACAGAGATACGACAGTTTGGCAGTTTCGCGATCTGCTCAAAGCGCTGTGTGTGGCTCATGATGTGCTGAGAGATCCGCTCACTCGTACTGACTACGATTTTCGCTTGCTAGGTCTGCGTGGAGCTGGTGGAGCGGTGCAGGTCGCTATCCCTGCAGATGTGACTGAGAGGAACTTGAACAGGCGTCCGCTGCTCAAGATTGGTGAACTCCTTCAGTGCTCCGGCGTGCTTGATATTAAAGAGCTGGAGATTGCTGTCGACATGCATAAGGCCATGCCTGAGATGCCTTTTGGACAGTTTCTGGTGAGACAGGATTTCCTGACACAGAAAGTGCTCGATTCTGCTCTCCTTGGGCAGCGCTTGATTGCGGACGGAAAGATAACAGTCGCACAGTTCCAGGTGGTCATGCATGATGTTGGCTCTCTTAACACCTCCCTTGGCGATGCTCTTGTGGATAGAGGATGGGTCCCACTGGAGGATATAAATGCACGGGTACAAGATGATCCCTGGGACAGGAAGGTCCTGTTAACAGAGATACCCTGCCCGGTTTCTCACGCTAAAGTTGGCGGCGGAGAGAATAATTCACATTCGCCCGGACCGATTGCTGCCAGCAATGCTTTACCAAGCTGGGCTGGGCAGCTTGATTGGGAGGCAATTGATGAGCGGCAGTTGGCTCAGGATATGAGCGTACCGCCGGAGCAAGCAGCTTCCAGCTGGCAACTGGGTGCAGTAGAGCAAGCTGAATCTGCTCGCAGTGAACAAACTGAAAAAGAGCTTTCTCCTCTTGAGCTAACAGGCGGGACTATTGTTGGGCAACTAAAGAGCTCTGACAGTGATGCAAGTGTGCTCGAGTCGCTGTCAACATCTCTTGAAGAGTCCTTGGCGCTGGAGATTCATCGACTCGAGCTGGAAGGACCTCTTTTAGTTCGAGAGCCGGAAGACGACCTGGCAGGCATCGAACTTAACCTTGGCAGAGAAGCAGATCTGGCTGCTGGAGAGCTGGAGTCCCCGCCCTGGCCAGGAGAGATGAAACCAGCTACCAGAGGGAAGGGCGATCGTTCAAGCAAAAAAGTAAAACAGGATAAACAGTCGCAAGGACATTTGCGTGCCAAGCGTGCAAAGCAGCCGGGAGACTCTGGTCTAAGCAATCTTGACGATGATGTGAAGTAGCTTTTCAGCTACCACATCAATTTTCTCTGCAATTTGGAGCATATATCTGTAAACTTCTCTGGTCTTGAGAATATGCTTGATGTCGTCAGCAGAGAAGAGCTGGCGGATAGCCTGGCGGTAAATTTTGGCAAAACGGGTCTCTGACTTGCGAGCCAGGTACGCTTCGTCTGAAGCTTCTTTCAAGTCCTCCTTGAGACTGGCAAATGCCAGGTGCAGACAGCGTGTTCCTTCCACGAGTACTTCTGCCATCGGGCGGAGGAAAGAGTCATGTGAAGAGACCTCAAGAGCCTCAACCTCACGGACAACATATTTAGCTGCGTTGATTACTTCGTCAAGAAGAGCAGATAAATCATAGATATCTTCACGATCAAAAGGAGTGACAAAAGACTCGACAAGCTTGCGGCCTAGCTGCAACTTCAGCTCGTCGGCTTCCTTCTCCAGATCACGTACAAGCTGTCCACTATGATCTGAATCTTCATCAAGCCAGGATTTGAGAGCTTCCAAACCCTCGAGAGTTTTGGCTGCCTGCCGTTCAAGAAGGGCATAAAAGTCGGTAGGTGGCTCAAATAAAGGGGTTGACAACCAGCTGTTTCTTTTCTCTACCATGGCTGTACTATATCTGCACCATCTCCCTTATAAATTCTCTTCCAGTCTGGCATGCGACAGATAAAGGCGTAGAACAGTTGATAGCTGTTCGCAAATCAAGCGCACAACCTTTTGATCTCCTGCGTTGTATTTCTGATTGGGCCAGGGAATTACGACAAGCAGTCCTGCCCGATGTCCTGCTGTATCGATTGGTTGGGTTAGTGCATCTTCAAACGGCTGTCCTGATTTGGGCAGCTCCTCTCTGCATGGGGGCAGACCTAACTGCTGGCACAGTCTTGACACATAAAGCTTGACGCTTGATTCGTGTCCTGACTTGGAGACGTCGATATTCAAACTTGAATATCGCCAGTGATTTACTACCAGAGCACAAGCTACATAGTTGAGAATAGAAGATAGCAAAGTGAACAACTTCTCAGAGATAGCCTCAAGATCGAGACTGTCTTCGCCAATCTTACGTACCTCGTCCACAATTGTGAATTCAAATAAAAGTCTTTCCAGGAGCTGGTTCAATTTACCGTTAATCTCTTCAGGAGTAAGAGTGTGAGCCGGCTCTCCCAATGCTCGCAAACGTGGGCGCCCGATTGTTTCACCTAAAGACTCTTTGACTGCCTGAATCAAGCTTGTAAAACCAGGCTCTTTAGGTATATAGCGGTCTGCTCCTGATTTGAGCCCCCAGAAGCGATCGAGTGATCCGTCAAGCTTGGTCAAAAGGATGACCGGGGTTGATGACAGATCAGGGTCGTGCTTGACCAGACGGCATAACTGGTAACCGTTAATTCCAGACATAACAACATCTGTGATGATGAGGTCAGGCTGTTCGTTATAGGCTCTGGCCAGTCCCTCAGCACCGTTTTTGGCCCCAATTACTGAGTACCCTTCTGTCTCCAGAGTGCGCTTAATTGTCAGCAGCTGTGTGGGGCTATCCTCAATCAATAAAAGTCTGTGGCTCATTCTCTGCCTTGTGAAATCGTTAATAGTAAGACATCAGCTTACTATTAAATCGTATTGTCTTGTCCTCAGCATCCGCAAGGATTTCCTTTGGTTACTCTAAGGAAATCACTTAGTCAATTTTAGCCTGAATCGGCAAGCAAATTAGCCAACCCAAACTTGTTCTCTTTCTGGTAAACACACATGCCGGTTTGCTATCTGGTGAGATAGTACCGACGGTAGTGTTTTGAGGGGGTAGCATCTTATTGATTGCAATTAAGGATTTCTAATCAGAGCTTGATTGGTTTTCAAGATATAAGGGTAAGTAATAGCAGACGACTTGAGAACGGCGCAATAACGTTTTACCCAGTGAGCTTTCTAAACCTGTCACAGGGAGCGCTGGGACTGGTTTTAATTGGTTGAGGTGAATTTATTAGTGGATTCGTTACAGGGAAAATATATTAAAGCAGGACACACGGAAACACCTTTGACAGAGCTGCGCCTGCTGGCTCGTGATGATGTAGATAATATCCGTCGCAGGGTGGCTGAAAATGTCCGGACACCACTTGACGTTTTGCTCGAGCTGGCAGTTGACGACAATGCTGAAGTGAGAATGGCAGTGGCTGACAATGTGCAAACTCCTGTCGAAACCCTCTGGTTGTTGTCTGGTGATGAGCATGCAGATGTACGCTACTCAATAGCGGAAAACCCTAGAGTGCCGTTAGCGATACTCCAGCTCTTGTGTCAAGATTCCAACCCTTATGTGAGTTCTCGTGCAGCTAGAACTCTGCGCATATTATCTTTGCCTCCTGGTAGCGATGCCAACATACACTCTGGTGATAAAACGCAGAGTAAGAATTACTGGAGTCAGCGCTGGTATAGATAAGAAAGATTGTAAAGGCAGCTGTAGTAACTGACTGAGTGAAAGAAGAGCTTGGTCAAAATAAGACTGCTGCTGTCTTAGAACTTTCGCAGGACGGAAGATCGGCTTCTAAAAAGACCTTCCTTAAGGCTTGTTTCAGTGTGGCAGGATCAGTCTTGCTGCCGGTGGTTGCTTGATAACGGAGAAGATGCCAGTGCGCCTGCTGATGGAGCCCAAGGTGGCTGAGTATTGCTTGTGCTAGCAGGTCACAGACAGGATTACCCTTTGACCTTTGTTCTAGTTCCTGCAGATTCTCTAGCGCCAGTGACCAGGCATGCAGCTGATAAAACATCACAGTTGCAAAAAGGAGCGGTTCGCTAGCATCCGGCTTTAAACTACTGGCAATCTTAAGCTGCTCGAGACCGGCGGGCAGGCGTTTTGTACGGCAGAGCAGTTTAGCCAAGCACAACCTGGGTGCAAACTGGTTTGGATCAAGATCGAGCGATGCACGTAAATACTTTTCGGACAAAGAGTTGTTGCCTCTGTGCATGAGCTCTCTGCCCAGTGAGTAGAGAGAATCAACGTCAAGCGGGTCGTGTGCTACTGCTTGCTCCAGACAGTTAAAAGCAGCCTGGTCAGACTTCCAGGGCTGCTTTCCGGCAGCTTTCAGTGCGAGGAGGTCGGAATGTGCTGGCGCTGCTTGGCTTGGTTCCAAACAGCCCAGGGCGGACAGGTTGCGCTGGAGAAGATCGTCAGAGAAAGCCAGCTGCTTTGGGAGCTCGCATTCAATGAGCAGGTTGTCGTCTGTATTCAACCGGTTGTCCCCGGTCATGCGAGCCATCTTGGCAGTGAAATTGCTCAACTCTCCTGGTTCTTTTTTTAATAGAGACAGTAGCTCACAGGGGGAGTGGATAGAGATTCTGAGAAGGTCTCTTCGTAGAGATGGCTGAGCAAATTTTGCAGTGAGAGAAGATATGTCTTTTTCAATTGAGCCTTTGCAGCCTATAAGGATTACCTCACCTCCGCCGCTTGGCTGGAACATGTATGTCTCAGGGAAAACAGTTGTAAAAGTGCGGCAAAGGATAGCAAGGTATCTGGGGGTAATTGCATAAAGCTGAATCCACTGGCAGAAAAGTCCGTTGTCTTTGAGCTTGGTTGCAGCTAATTGCCAGAATTCTCGAGTAAACAGGTCGCTGGAGCCGCCCACCCATGGATCGCCTGGTTGCGATACGATTAAATCAAGCTTGTGAGGCAGCAAGGACAGGTAGTTGCGTCCGTCTTGCTCTACTATGTTTAATTTGCCTGCATTTGCCAGAGATGTGGGCATTTTGTTGACATGAATAAAAAGTTTGTTTGTAGCCAGAACACTACTTTCCAGCTCGCATACAGTCAGCTTTCCCAGGCATTGAGAGTGCAACAGGCAGCCGGCTGTGGTGCCGCTACCATAGCCTAACAGGAGAGCGTCAGAGATTGGACCTCTATGCAAGAATGTAGGCAATACTCCAAGCAGCACCTGGGTGGCTAAATCTGAACCGGGCGATGGCAGGCAAGGATCCAGGGGTACTGAGACATCAACTTTGCCGTCAGTTTTGAGATAAATGATATTGGCATGACGGCTGCTGCCTACTGTAACTGTTGTGTTTAATCCTTCTCTGTAATAGAGAAGGTTGTTGCCTGATTCCGTGGTGGAGCTGCTTCCTTTGAACAGATTCTGTCCGGATTTAAGCAGCTGAGCGCTGCTTGTGAAGGAGACACCGCTAGACATAAGCTCAGGATCCCAGTCCGGTCTTAATATCACAACAGAGCCTGCAGCTGCCGCCAGAATAGCCAAAGCAAACGTTCTGGATGTGGACCGTTTGCGCCACTGCCACCACATTATGACAAATGCTCCTGCTGCCAATTCCAGAGACGCTGTCATGGCAAGAGTTGTCTGTATGCCGCTTACAGTTATTTGTGCCGACAACGGGATAATGATAAATCCGGCTAACCAGGTGCCGACGATAGCTCCAGCAGTATTGAATGCGTAAAGGCGACCAACCTTGAAGGCAGCTTCTGCCGGCTGCCTGACAACAACTGTGATAGCAAGCGGAAAGAGCGCTCCCAGAGAGCAGCTGGTTGGTAAGATTACTAAAGCTGCCACAGCAAATCTAGCTGTCATCAGACAGGCAAAAGAGGCTTGCCCGGTTAAGCCTGCCAGAGCCTGTTCACATGAAAGGAGTGCATATGGCAGCACAGAGATGAAAAACAAGCTCAAATAGATAGTTGCTCCAGCAAGCAGCTGCAGATAACCGAGCAGTAGTGGGTTCCCTCGCTTGCCGGACATACGGCTACCCAGCCAGGCACCACCTGCCAGTCCAGCAAGTACAAGTGTGAGGACAGCGCTTAAGGAATAGCTGCTTGAGCTGAAAATTAAGGAGAAAAGCCTGATCCAGACTACCTCCAGAATCATAGAGGCTGCTCCCGAGACAGTAAGGAGGAGAGTGACAGCCTTACCGAGCCTGTCAGATCTGCCAGGCTTACCTCTGGGATGTTCTGCACTGGCAGCCTTCTCTGAGATTGATCCACTGACGGGAACGGCTGCGTGTGCGCCAGAACGACTGTCCGTCGCGACTGTTTCATCTGTCAGCTCTGGGATTTTGTGCTCCTGGTACTTACTGACTTTAACTGTTGGCAGCTGACGTGACAGCGCCAGTGCTGTTGCGGCTAAGAGAAAGTTGACTGCGACAGCAGTCTTGAGTGTATTGGACAGTCCGAGGCTGGGAAGCAAGAGAAATCCGGTGACAAAAGCACCAAAGAGAGCACCGGTAGTACTGGCTGCGTACAAATAACTGGCCTGCCGGTGCACAGGTGCTGTGTTGTTTGCTAAGTAGCTGCAGGCAACTGGCAAGGTTGCTCCCATAAGACAGGTGGGCACTGCTAGCACGATAGCTGCCAGGAGAAAGCGTCCTGCCAGTAGAAGCACAGAGGAACTGCCTGTAAATTGGGCAAGTAGCGGCCAGAACAGGCTAATTATAGATTGAGAAAAAAGGAAGCTGAGGACAAGACTGCTGGTCCCTGTGGCAGCTTCAATCCAGGCATAAGTCTTCCACAGGTTGCCTCTACATGGATAAAATCTGCCGGACAGATAAGCTCCGGCTGCCAGTCCAGCCATGAAAACTGTAATGACAGTTGTGCTGGAAAATAATGTGGCTCCGAAGATACGTGTAAGCAAGCGGGCCCAGACAACTTCATAAGAGAGAGCAGCAGCGCCAGAGAAGAAAAAACAGACGATAATTGCTAGCCTGGACAGCCTCTCAGCTTGTGCTGCCTGCCGCAAGATATCTTGTCCCAGTCCGGCAGATTGCACGAGTTGCCTCCTTGGAGTGCCTTAGACATTATTTCATAGCTCGCATTTCCAGATTGAACCTTTCATAAGGTTAGCTCCGTTATAGAAGTGGCGCTTAAAATAGATAAGAGTGATTTTCAATAATATTACCCTTCATAATTTTATGAGCTATGCCGATGCAGAGCTGGATCTGTCGTCAGTAGGTGTAGCCTGTCTGGCCGGAGCTAACGGGGCTGGAAAGTCTGCAATATTAGATGCAATTACATGGGCTCTCTGGGAGCGCGCCCGCGCTCAGTCGGATGAGCTGGTGCGGCTTGGTCAGCAGGAGATGTGGGTAGCAGTCTCATTTGTCCTCGAAGGTGTTACCTACCGGGTAAGACGTGCACGCAAAAAAATCCGCTCGGGAAGTAAAACTGTTTCGAGAGGGTCAGTTGAGCTGCAGGTGCACTCTTGTGGTAGCTGGCGTTCGCTCACTGCTGGCAGCCAGCGTGAGACTCGTAGCCAGATTGTCAACCTGTTGCATCTGGACTATGACACTTTTATCAACAGTGCTTATCTTCGTCAGGGTAAGGCTGATGAGTTTACTACCAGAGCACCGTCTGAGCGCAAACAGATCTTAAGTGAGATCCTTGGTTTGAGCTTGTTTGATCAGTTGCAAGAGCTGGCGCGCGAGCAGGTGCGAAAGCTGAAAGGTCGCTTTGAACTGCTTGAGCTGAGTATAAGAGCACTGCCAGATCTCGAGCAGCGTATAAACTTGATGGAAGGCGGGCTGAGTCAGCTGACTGAGAGCGCTCAGCAGGTGGCTGCACAGGTCTGTCTCTCTCAAGACAGTCATGCCAGATTGCAAGATCGCTTGCGGGATCTCAATCTTATGGAGCAGCGCTTGAACGCAGGACTGCTGCGGAAGAGAGAACTGGAAGCCGACATAGCAGCTCTTGCCGGACGCCAGGGCTCTTTGCTAGAGCAACAGAAGCAAGCCTTGAACTTGACCAGTCGGTCGGTTGACATTGAGCAGAAAGCATACGAACTAGCTCAGTTGAAGAAACAGGTTGAAGAGCTTGACGATAAAGCGCTTTTATTGCAGGAGCTAACAGAGCAGCGTCTTGAGTTTGCTGCCAAGCTTGCCGGCATGCGCAGCCGGCTTGAAGTTTCACTTGATCATCTGCGTCTCTTATTGTCAGAGAAGGTGTCCAAGTGCCAGCAGCTGGCAAAGGATGAAATCTTTCTGCATAAAGTGGACACAGCTTACAACCAGTATAAAGAGCTGGTGGCAAAAGAGTCTGAGCTGGCTGCCAGACAGGAAGCTTATGTGCAACTAAATGCCAGGGCAGATGATCTTGCCTCTTTAGTTCAAGAGAACAGAATCAGACTGGAAGCAGAGCTGGAGCACAAAGTGTCGTTATGTGCAGAGCTTGAACAGCTGCAAAACAGTTGCTCTGTGCTTAACGAAGAGAAAGTTGCTATCGAGAACCAAGTCAATCTGCTCGATAAACTAGAAGTTGAGTTCGAACTGGTGGAACAGAAAGGTCTCAAAGCTAAATCTGAGCTTGCATCTATTGATATTCAAGTGAAAGAGTTGCGCCGCAGGCAGCAGGAGAAGAGAGCAAAGATTGCTGAACTTGAGGAGTGCCGTAGTTCCAGCATCTGTCCGCTTTGTTCTGCTCCCATAGTTGATCGTTCAGCTGTCATTAAGCGTTATCTAAACGAGATAGAGCAGAATGAGTCTGAAATTTCCAGTTTGGCCGGGCAGGTTTATGAGCTGGAGGCAGTGCGACAAGTGCTTAGAGCCCAGTACACAGAGATGAGGCGAAAGCTTGATTGCAGGAAAGTTTTAGACAAACAGATTGGGCAGTTTAACGAAAAGATGGCTGCAGTAGAACGAGCCGGTGCTGCAGCTTGCGATTTAACTCTCGAAATTGCCAGGTCGAAGACTCGCTTGCAGAGCAAGGACTACGCTGCCGTAGAACGTGAAAGCCTTATAAATGTCAAAGCAGAGTTGCATAAACTAAATTTTGATCCGGCAGTTTATGCCAGTATTCAAGCTCAAATACGCAAACAACGATATGCTGAGGCACGCTACCAGCAGGCGCAACGTGATGAAGTCGAACTGAAAAAGGCTGCTCAAGAGATTCCGATACTGCAAGCCCAAGCAGATGATATATCTCGTCAGCTTGATTCAGATGATTATGGTCAAGAATGGCGCACCCGGCTGGATGAAGTTGTGCGACTTGCCGATAATCTTTATTACGACCGCACTTGGCATCAGGATTTAAAGCAAAGGTTGCCTGAAATTATGCCTGCTTCTGAAGCTAAGCATGATCTGCAGAGGGCGGCAGCCGAGCTTCCTGGCATTGAGAGGCAGCTGGCTGAATGTGAGGCAGCACATTCAGCCAAGTGTGAGCAGGCGTCGCAGCTTGCTGCCGATATTACTTTCTGGCAGGATAGTTTGTTTGCTCTGCCTGAGCTTGGCTCTGAACTGAAAGTAAGCCAAGAGGCAACCTTGCGACTGCTCGCCAATCGCGAGGAGCTGGCCACCCGGCTGGCTGTAGATGCTAGCCGTCTTGATCAACTGCAGGATGAGAGAAATAAGCTTTTTGACAAGATTAGAGATTGTGATCAAACACGGTCCCATCTGGATGATTTTCAACTTCTAGCGGAAGCTTTAGGCAAAAAGGGTATTCAAGCAGTAATTATAGACAGTGCTATACCTGAGATAGAAAGCGAGGCCAACCGCATACTGTCGCGCCTTACAGACAATCAGATGCATGTAGCTCTAGTGACGCAGCATCTGACGAGAAGCGGCAGCATAGTTGAGACACTTGAGCTTCTTATTGGAGATGAGGTAGGCACGCGCAATTATGAGCTCTATAGCGGTGGTGAAGCTTTCAAGGTCGATTTTTCGCTGCGGGTAGCTTTAGCCAGGCTGTTGGCCAGACGGGCTGGAGCTAAGCTGGAGACGCTCATTATAGATGAAGGGTTTGGCTCGCAAGACGAAGAGAGCCGGTTGCGTTTGGTGCGTGTGATTGCTGCTATTCAAAACGATTTTGCCAGAATTCTTTTGATCACGCACATAGATGAAATTAAAGAGATGTTCCCTACTCACATTTATGTACATAAAGAAAACGGAATATCGAAGATTCAGATCGGTTCATAGCTCTGTGGCACAAACCTCCGGACTTCTTATCAAAATGGCATCTCTTTTTGCCAGCGAAGGAACAGTCTCAGCTTTGCAATCAATTGCCCGCACAGGCAGTTCAAGAGACAGGAGCGTTGCTGCTGAGGCGCTCTTTGGCTCTTGAGGAGAAAAGAAAGGATGTTGATTCCACTCAGACAAGGAGTGTAATGCCCAAACTGGCTGGAGTTTTGGAGCAGCGTGGTGCTGGCAGCTCTGTTAGATGTGGCTGGCAAAGCTGTAGATGTAAGAAAGCATAACAAATGAGCCTATGCAGACAGCTGCTGTGAAGGCAAGTAGCGCTCCTATAGCATAAGCTCCTTTTTTCGCGCCAATGCGGGAGAGCCCGGAAAGAAGAAGAGTGAGAACAGGAATTTCAGAGACAAAGAGATAGCGTCCTTGTGGTCCGCCCAGATTTTCTGTGGAAGCGTAAATCATCCCGGCAATGTTGCAGATGCAGCAGATAAGGAGCATTGACCAGATTGCCGGACCGATAAGCTCTTTACGTGACCATCTCCTGGTGCTGGCAGGCAGCCAGCGGCTGCGAATAGCTTGCAGCCAGCCGGCAGCTGAAAGAAGATGGAAAGCGATGAAGAGATAGTAAAGTGGCCGCCAGATATAACGATTGGTATAACCAAACATTCCCCAGAAGCTAAAAAATGCAAAGCGCCACCAGCGCTTGTCAGTCAGCACCTGGATAGGTGAGATATGGTAGCTGAGCTGTTTGTGAAAGGCGACCGCCCATGTGTGATACATAGTTCGGGTGCCGAGCCAGTCGCCGCTGTACTGGTTGTAGTTTCTCCACAACCAGCAGCCTGTGATACTCAAGCAGATGCAGGCTATCATGCTCAAGGCGAGTGCTGCTTTCTTCCAGCTGGTAGAGTGCAACACAGTTGCTGCTCCGATAACAAAGAGTACAACAGGGAATAAGGTCCAGCCAGAGTATTTGCACAAGGAGAGCCAGGCGAGAAGAAAGCCTACAGCAGCAGCCCGGCGGTAGGTCATGCCATATTTCAAAGAGGCAATGAAAAGATAGATGAGTATACTTCCGATAGCGCAGGCTGTAGCATCGTTATTGGCGTAGCTGGTGACAAAGACAAACTGCGGATGGAAGACAAGCATCAGAGGCAGAGCCAGAGCTAACAGCCGGCTGGCAGAAAACAGCTCCTTGGCAATGCACCAGCCGGCCCAGACAGTGAGAAGTGCTGCCAGCAGGCTGCCGAAACGGGCAAAAAAACTAATTGAGCTGTCAGGAAATAGCCTGCTTACCAGGGCATGCGGGAGGTAACCGAGTGGTGGGAGCGAGCCATAGACAGCAGTCGGACCGGCTGCAAGCACCTCTTTCCCTGATGGCAGTCCAGCGTGGTTGCGCAGGAAGGTGATGACCCACAGGTGTGTATACTCGTCAGGAGCCTCCCATCTTGGCAGCATGACAATCCAGGGCAGGCGGACTAGTGCGCACAACAATAAGAGCAGGAGTAGCTGGAGCTGCAATTAGAGTGCAAAGCCTCCACGCATCTCCTCTCCCATCAAAATCAGGTCGGACAGCTGGCGCATTGGCTCTACATAACGGGTGTAAGCTTCTTCGACATTGAGGCTGTGCCTGATAGTTTCAAGAGTGCTGCGACCGCGCTCTGTGTCGCGGCGTAAGCGGCGAGCCATTCTTTGATCTATTGGTGTATCAATGAAGATCCGTAGAGTGGCTATTTCATGCAATGGGCTGTGGAAGGCAAAGATTCCTTCAATAACAACTATCCTGTTTTTAGGCGCTGCCACTACCTGAGTGCCGACACGGCGGCAGGTGCGCATGTCATAAACAGGTATTGTCACATCTTCACTATCTGCCAACTTCAAGCAGGCTTCTGCACATGCTTCCAGATCAACTGCAGAGGGGTGATCAAAGTCATAAATACCATCTTCCCTCGGGGTTAAGGCGGCAATATCTTTGTAAAAGGAGTCGGTGGCAAGAATGGCTGCCCCGACAAACTTCTGCGCCAGGGTGGACTTTCCGGAACCGGAGCCTCCGCAGATGGCTATAATTTGTGAAACGCGATGCAGCATAATCTATTGCCGTAAAAGAGCTATCGAGAGTTGATGTTAACTTAGCCTACCAGTCAATTCATCTTGACAAAAGGCGTTTTTGGACGATGTGGTCTATGATCGTTTTCATCACAGGCGCGACATCCTCCTTCCAGACGGAGGTGAGTCTAGCTGTATTACCGAGCAAGTCTGGCTTCACCGGTGCAGGATTGTTTAAATGAGCGATCCAAAGAGCAGTGAAAAAAGTTTGCAAGCTGAGATTGCGGCTTTGCGTAATCGCGTAGCCGAACTGGAAGATTCGATCAAACAGTCCAAATCTGCTGAGCAAGCTGCTGCCGGGACGGTAGCAATACTTGAAGCTTTTATGAAACACACGCCTGCTGTGGCTTTCTTGAAAGATGGAGAAGGGCGTTATGTTTATATTAACAATGCATATGAAAAACTCTTCTCTACGAGCTTAAGTCAACTTAAAGGTAAGACAAGCAGGGATGTCTTTCCAGCCTCTATAGCTGAAAAGCTGTATGCAACCAGTGAGCAGGTCAGGGATTCCGGGCAGGCGATGAAGTTTGTTGAGGAAGTACCGACACCTGATGGAGTGCAGCATAAATGGTTGACTCTCAAGTTCCCTTTTACTGACCCAAAAGGGGAGGTGTTCCTTGGTGGAGTGGCGGTCGATATTACAGAGCGTATGGACGCTGAAGATGCGAGCAATCTGATTGCTGCTGTAGCTTCAGAAGCTGGCAAAGCAGAGTCACTTGTGGAGGTGTCCTCCCGCTGTCTGGAGACGATTGCTCGCTTGCAAGGGTGGGACATAGGGCAGTGCTGGTTTCCTAGTCAAGATAATACTGTCCTGACCTGCTCTCCTGAAGCATACTATGTAAGTGATGCCAACGATTTCGGCTCTTTCCGGGCTAAGAGTCTGACTACTGCTCTGGCACCAGAAGTCAGCCTGCCAGGACAGGTCTGGAGCTTGCAGGAGCCGGACTGGGTGTCTGATCTGACTGACTGCCCACGAGCTGAGGCTGCTTCAGCTGACCGGCTGGCGGTAGGCTGTGCCTTTCCTGTAGTGGCAGCTGGCAAAGTACTGGCTGTATTTGAGTTCTTCTCCAGACAGGTGAAGCTGCCCACAGCCTGCTTTGCAAATGCTTTAAAGAGGCTGGGTGCTCATCTCGGCTTTGTCTTTGAGCGTAAATATACAGAGGCTGCCTTGTGTCAGAGCATGGCTATGTTTGATGCCTTCATGCATCACAGCCCTGCTGTCGTGCTCATGCTTGACGAGGAGCTGCGCCTTACCTATACCAACAAACAGTTTGAAAGCTTGTTCGGACGCAGTGCAGAAGAGCTCAAAGGCAAGAAAATGAGTGACCTGTTTGCCTGCGAGATAGTTGAGCCGCTGCTGCGGCATGACCGTGAGGTTATGTCTGTCGGGTGCACATCAGAGCATGTAGAGACAATTCCTTCAGCTGAAGGTAAGATGCACTACTGGCTTACTTACAGGTTCCCGCTTACAGATATAACAGGCAGAAAGCTGGTTGGTTTAGTTGCTGTCGATGTGAGCGAACGCCGGGAGGCTGAAGAAGCTCTAAAGCAAGCTCACGATCAGCTGGAAGCCAATATTGAAGAGCGTACCAAAGAGCTGGCAGAAGCAAATATCTTCTTCTCTCTGTCTCTTGACCTGCTCTGCATTGCTGACTTTGACGGTTACTTTAGACGTTTAAATCCTTACTGGGAGAGAACATTAGGTTATACACTCGAAGAGCTAACATCTAAGCCGTCTTTGGAATTTGTTCATCCTGATGATAGAGAGATTACACAGTCGGTATTTCGTGGTCTTGCTAATGGTATTGATGTAATCAATTTTGAAAACAGGTATATCTGCAAGGATGGAACAATTAAAGTATTCCTCTGGAGCGCAACAGTACTTGAGGGAGAGAAGGTCATTTATGCAGTTGCCCACGACATAACAGAGCGTAAAGGCACTGAGGAGACGATTAAGAAGCTCAATGAGAGCCTGGCTCAGCAAGTAAGTGAGCTTGATACAGTCAATCAGGAGTTGCAGACGCTTACTCAAAAGCTTGAGCATGCTTATGCGCAGGCTCTGGAGGCGTCAAGGCTTAAATCACAGTTTGTGGCCAATATCAGTCATGAGATCCGTTCACCTTTGAGTGGTGTAATCGGCATGAGTGAGCTTATGCTTGAAACAGAGCTTGATTTGGAGCAGTGCCAGCTTGCTTCAACTATTCATGAGTCGGCCCAGTCGCTGCTCACCATAATTAACGATATCCTTGATTTTTCAAAGATGGAAGCAGGCAAGCTCGACCTGGAGCTAATCGACTTTTCGCCGCTTGCTTTAGTCGAAGGAACTGCTGATCTGGTAAGGATAAGTGCCAGAGACAAGCGTCTTTCACTGATGACTTATGTAGATCCTAAAGTGCCACCCTGGTTGCGAGGCGATCCTGTCCGTCTCAAACAGATACTGCTCAATCTGGCCGACAATGCTATTAAGTTTACTAGTCGCGGTGAAGTAGTTATTCGGGCTACTCTCGATAATGAAGATAGCGACTCTGTAGGTATCTGCTTTTCAGTTACAGATACTGGAATCGGACTTTCTGAAGATGGACAGGCCAAGCTGTTTCGCCCATTTGTCCAGGCGGACGGGTCTACAACCCGTAAGTATGGTGGAACAGGCTTGGGACTTTCTATTTGTAAACGTCTGGCTGATCTTATGGGAGGAGAGATTGGCGTTGAGAGTGTTGAGGGAAAGGGTTCAACCTTCTGGTTTACTGTCAACTTCAGCCGTTCTAAACGTCAGTCGTTAAGCACGCACCCGCAGGTGCTGGCAGCCAAATACCAGCTCCAGAAAGCTAAAATATTGATTGTTGATGATAGTGCAGCTGCTGCTGACGTACTCTCCAGCTATCTTGATGCAGCCGGGATGAATTGTCATACTGTCACATCTGTCGCAGAGGCGGTGGAGAAACTGCAAAAGGCTGTTAAGGACTCAGAGCTGTTTGATCTTGTGCTAGTCAATCTGGCAGGTAACGCTGAAGAGCCGTTTAAACTCTCTGAGGCGGTTGCAGGCGAGCCGGCTCTTGTTGCCACAAAGCTTGCCCTTATCACATCTGCTGAAGAGGCGACTAAAAGCGAACGGCTGGCAAAAACTGGTTACACTACAGTCATTACTAAACCTGTCAGGCGTACAGCTCTCATAGATGCAGTTGCAAGGAGTCTTCAGCTCCATGACGCTTCTAGCACTCAATCCACAGAGTTAACCAGGGTGCCGGACAGGGGGCGTGTTACTAGTGAGCTTGTTGCGCTTAAGGCTGCCGATGTCGGCAAAGTTGTTCTTCTTGCTGAAGACAATCCGGTGCTGAGAAATTTAGCCCAGCGTCAGCTGGAGCGACTTGGTGTCAAGGCAGATACAGTTGGTGACGGCAAGCAAGTAATAGAAGCTGTATCAAAGCGAGATTATGCATTGATTCTCATGGATTGCCAGATGCCTGAGATGGACGGTTTTGAGGCCACGCATGTTATAAGGTCGTCAGAGCAGTCAGGCAGTAAGCGCATCCCGATTATTGCCATGACAGCAAGTGCAATGCCTGGCGATAAGGAGAGCTGCATTGCAGCAGGAATGAACGACTATCTGAGCAAGCCAGTCAGTCTGGAAGCTTTGCGTCGGGTCATTGAGCGCTGGCTGCCCGACCAAACAGCTCTCCCGGCACCCTCGAGTGTTGTGCTACCTGCAGCAGAGGAGCTTGCCATTGAGCTGCAATCGCTATGTGATATGTATGGTGAGGGTTCTCTCGAGGAGATCCTTAACCTTTTCGACAGTGAAGCTAAACATCTTTTGGAAGACCTTGCTTGCGCATTAAATAATGAAGACAGGCGTAATATTTCAGTAGTGGCACACCAGTTGAAAGGGCTGTCGGCTGTAGTATACGCCTCAGCTATGAACAAACTTGCTCTCGATCTGGAGCGCTCAGCACCAGCGGCAGAGCCGGAGAAGTTAAATGCACTTTTTGTGCAACTCAAGGCAGCTTTGGAGGCTGTCAAAGAGGAGATCAACTCGTTCTTCCAGGACCGAAACAAGAACTAATAATTGCACTCACCCAACTCATGTGGCAGCGGTAAGAAAGTTAACCAGATTGAGCAGGTGCAAAGAAAGTTGGCTAAGACGACAGAAAATGGCTGTCAGCTAGAATTAAAAGAGAGTGTAACTTTTGGGTGCATTGGTGTCGAAATGCAGAAAGAGCTAATTAATCTGAGCCAGTTCTTTATCTTTTGACATCTCTGCAGTGACAGAACTGGTTGCCGAGATGGAGCGGTCCGGAGGGCAGGAATCTTGGAACGCCTGTCTGGCTGCTCTGGAGCAGATAAGCAACGTTCTCGAAGCAGTTGGCATCTGTTTGGAACAGTTCTTGGCGAGAAGCAGCTGCTAAGCTAAGCAAACAATATAATTATTGTTCTATTCAACTTGGCTGCTGGAGAATAGACTTTTTGATCTCATGAGACCGGTCGACCTGGAAAGACATAACGTTAGTGCGCGTACTTCTTACTATTGTCATTCTTCTTTTGCTGGCTGTGCCGCTTGCTGGCTGGTGGTTTATTGCCCGTCCGCAACCGCCGCTAGATGGGGTAGTCACGCTCTCAAGCCTTCACTCGTCGGCAACTGTGAGGTTCGATTCGCGCTCAGTACCTTATGTGGAAGCTGTCGATGAGCCAGATCTTTATCTGATTCAAGGCTTTCTGACAGCCAGAGATAGGCTTTTCCAGATGGATATGTTACGCCGGACAGCAGAAGGTAAGCTTTCCGAAGTTTATGGAGCGGGCTGTCTTGGGCAAGACAGATTGATGCGGACTGTGGGCTGCGGGCGCCTGGGTGTCGAGGAGGTCAAGAGGCTTTCCGAGCAGACAAAAATGATGCTTGATAACTACTGTCGTGGTGTCAACCTTTATTTGAGCCAGAGTGATTCCTCCTTGCCGCTTGAGTTTAATCTCCTTGGATATAAACCTCAGAAGTGGGAACCTGCTGACACACTGGCTGTGATGAAATACATCTGTTATAAGCAGGACGAATCATGGCAGCTTGATCAACTTCGCCAGAGTGTACTGGACAAAGCCGGCAGAGATAAGTTTAGCCGTCTTTTTACTGAAGAGCAGGCAGGCAACTGGCTGAGCAGCACAGGTGCCAGAATGACTCTACCTGGACAAGTCTTGTCTGAGCTGCATAAGATTTCGTGCCAGTCTGACCCGAGAACTTCGCTCAGCTGGGGCAGCACAGCCTGGGTGATATCCGGTTCTAAAAGTGATACAGGCGGTGCTTTGCTGGCTTGTGCTAAAGATCAACCACTTACGGCGCCTGACCTCTGGTATATGTGTTCGTTAAATACTCCCGGTCTCCATGCAGCTGGTGCAACCATACCTGGTGTGCCAGGAGTTCTTGTCGGGCGTAATGATTATTACTCCTGGGGCTCGGCCGCCTTGAAGGCAGATGTGCAAGATCTTGTTTTGGAGGAGTTTTCGGCACAGTTTCCCACCAGATATAAGAGCATTACCGGTTGGAAGACAGCAAGCGAGCTTACAGAGGAGATACCGGTACGTTTTGGTGGCAATATACTGCATAAGACACTTGTGACAGATCGTGGTCCAGTGTTAGTAAAGAACGGCACTCATGCAGTTGTTCTAGCCTGGATTGGCAGTATGACTAACCAGTCAGCGCTTGAGTCGGTGCGCATGCTTAATCGAGCTGGTGATTGGCAGCAGTTTCAGCAGGCGTTGAGGAGATATCCCGGACCAGCACAGCTGTTTGTTTATGCCGACAATAAAGGCAATATCGGTGCTCAAGCAGCAGGCGAGATCCCGGTACGTTCAGGAGGTTGTGATGGCACAACGCTGGTGCGTGGCTGGGAGAGTCCAGGTCAGTGGCAGTCGCGGGTGCCCTACGACCAGCTGCCAACTAGCTACAACCCAAGCAACGGTTATCTCATTGCTGCTAATCAAAAACTGATAAAACCTGGCTACTCATGGTTGCTTGGTCACCAGTGGTGCGCACCTTATCGAGCGCTCAGGCTGCAGTCTGTATTTACCGACCTCTTTGCACAGCGGCGAAAGGTGGGTATTCCTGACTGTAACGACTTGCAGTCAGATCAATCAGCTTGTCTGAGCGCTCTGGTCAAGCATGAAATTGTTGCCGCTGTCTCAGGCGCTCAAGAGATTGATCGTTATCAGTTGGCTGCCCTTGCTTTAATCCAACATTGGGACGGTAACTCCAAGGTTGATAGTCCGGCAGCGGCAGTGTATCAGTCATTTTTGCAGACCCTTGCCAGACGCCTTACAACTCCAGTTGTGGGCCGCTACCTCAGTCGTGAATATCTCGAACGCTGGCCTGCCTGGAAACTCTTTCTCGAGCGTTATCTACGCGAGAAGCCCGCCAACTGGTTGCCTCCTGAAGAGCGTACTTACTCCACTTTTATGTTGACCACCTTTTCTCAGGCAGTTAACTCGCTGCGGCTCTCCTTGGGTGTTGACGAACCGCAAAAGTGGTCATGGCAGGCTTGTCATAAAGCTGTGTTTACACATGCTATATCTGAGGGCGTCCCTATGTTAGGGAGGATCTTTAGTGTTGGTCCTCTGGGTGTAGGAGGAGATGCGGACTCTATAGATGCACTTGATGTAACCGGCGATACAGTTCCGGGACAATTCCGTTGTCGTAGCGGACCAGTGATGCGTCTACTTGTGGACAACTCAGATAAAGCAAAGTTTTATCAATCCTTGAGTCTCGGACAGTCAGGACATCTCATGTCACCAGCTTCAAGAGATCAGCTGAAAGCTTGGCTGCAAATTGATCCGGCTCCGGTTGCTTTCTCGGACGACCAGCTGGATCGTCAAACTCAGCACAAGTTGCTTTTGACAAATAAATCGCCGGCAAAATCGGAGTAGCTTAACTCATAGAGGAGCAATCATGGCAAAAATCCTGGTGTCCGACGAAATCAGCCGCGAAGGGCTGGATATCCTCTCCCAAGCAGTAGAGGTTACTTACGAACCGCAGATAAGCCCCAGTGAGCTTATTGAGGTTATACCCCAGTATGATGCTCTTCTGGTCAGGAGCAGAACAAAAGTGACTGCAGAAGTGATTGCAGCAGGCAAGCGTTTGCAAGCTGTAGGCAGAGCCGGCGTTGGTGTCGATAATATAGATCTGGTAGCAGCTACTGAAGCTGGTGTTCTAGTTATCAACTCACCTGAAGGCAACACAGCCAGTGCGGCAGAGCATACATTGGCTCTCATGTTTTCTTTGTCGAGGCAAATTCCTGCTGCCGACCAGTCGATGAAAGCCGGGGAGTGGAAGAGAAGCCACTTTATGGGCTCCGAACTGTTCAACAAGACTTTAGGGGTTATCGGATTGGGCAAGATTGGCAGTCGTGTTGCTCAAGCCGCTCAGGCTATCGGCATGAAAGTTATTGTGCACGATCCGCTCATATCAAGCGAACGTGCCGCAAAGCTTAATATGACCTGTGTGACTCTGGATGAGTTATGGCAGAGGGCAGATTACATCACCATACACACTCCCAAGACAAGAGAGACGAGCAATCTTATTAATGAGACAGTTCTGTCCAAGGTTAAACCGGGAGTACGGATCATCAATACCGCCCGTGGTGGAATTATCGACGAAGCTGCGCTGGCTCAAGCAATTACTGATGGACGGGTAGCTGGGGCAGCACTTGACGTCTATGGCGCTGAACCGCCTGCTGGATCGCCATTGCTTGCCTTGGGCGGAAAAGTCGTCTTGACTCCACACCTTGGTGCGTCAACTGTTGAGGCTCAATACAACGTAGCAATTGATCTGGCCGAACAATTAACAGAGCTTCTGACTGGAGGCATGGCTAGAAGTCCGGTCAATTTGCCGTCTATGCGTCCAGATCTGCTCAAGGCGCTTGGGAAATATTTCTGGCTGGCTGAAGCGGCTGGAGCTATGGCAGGCGGTCTGGCAGATGGTACTGTGAAAGAGGTGGAACTTATCTCCTGCGGGCATCTGGCGCAGCAGGATACTACACCACTGACGGTGGCAGCTTTAAGAGGAGTCTTCTCTGGAAAAGTGGAAGCAGTTACTTATGTAAATGCACATCTGGTGGCACGCCATCATGGCATAGTAGTGCGTGAAAGCAAGCTGGAGGAGTCGCAGCAGTACCCCTCCGAGTTTCAGGTGGTGGTGACCACCGATGTCGAGACTGCCACGATATCGGCAACTGTCCTGCCGCATGATGAGCCGATCGTCACTAGTATTAACGACTACCCGATTAATCTGACTCCTGCGCGTCACATGCTTTTCACAAGCCATCGCGATCAGCCAGGAATGGTGGCAAAAGTGGCCGGATCGCTTGGACGCTATGACATTAACATCAGCACTATGAGTGTAGGGCGTCGTGGTGTCAGGCAGGACGCTGTGATGGTCATGACCCTGGATGATCCTTTGCCAGCGGCTCTGGTTGCCGAGCTGGCAGATGAGAAGGGCATTCACAGAGCTCGCTATGTCTGCCTGGACCAAATGTCCTGGGGAGGGGTGCATGCCTGACGGCATAAGACGGTTTTGTGCTGTCATTGCGATGATTATGCTGGCATGGTCTGGATCGGTCGGAAGCGCCTTCTCACAGGGACCATTCTTGGATAATTCGCCGTTCCCAATGATGCTCAGGCCGCAATCTGGTGAATATCAGGCGCCGCGGCAGAAGGTAGTGCTGCCTAAGAAGGCTTCTACTTTCGAAGAGATTGTCCCGCGTGTCGATTACCCGACAGCTTTTTTGCAGCCGCTGCCTCTGCGTGGAACGAGGATTCCAGGGCTCACTGCTAAATCGGTAGAGATGCTTGGAGGCAACTTTTTCGTGGTTGTGGACAATGCTAAGTTCAATACCATGTCGGCAATCTATCGGGATAACCGTCTCAAAGGCAAATCAAATTTTGTCACTGCAGATAGTATTGTTCATCCTTACCTGGCATTTTCCAACCGGGTGATAGCAGATGTTATTGTCGAGCATATTGCTCCTGATTTAACAGCTATGCTCAAGGCAATGCTGGACAAGTCGTTGTCTGATTATAAGGAGGCAGAAGATGCTGATGTCAGAGGTGATATTGAGCAAAACATAGCGTTTCTTTCTGTAGCAGTTAAATTATTGGACCCACGCTTTTTCCCACCAATATCGCTTCGTGTGGTGCCTATGGTACAGTCCGATCTTAAATCGATCTATGCCTGCCGTGGGGCCCAGAGCGCTATTTTTAAGCGTCCTGTCGACTTCTCTGTATTCCGCCCTGGCGGTTGGTACGCTTCGTCGCCTGTCCTGTCCAACTTCTATCGGTGTAAAGAGTGGGTTACACAAATGTCCTACCCGTTCACAGATGTCGATCTGGGAGCAGGCGGTGGCAGAGTGAATTACTTCAGGCGGTCTGTTCTGCTTTATCGCAGCCTCGAGTCCAGCACAATTGATGGAAAACCTGGTTTTGATACCTGGGAGCGGTTGTTTAAATCATGGAGCCTTTTGGGTGCACAGTTGAAAGACTGGCAGGAGAATACTATTTCACCGCTAGAGTATAAAGCTCAACTGAAATCTACCAGTGCCGATCTCAAAGTGACACTACACTCGCTGGCAGAGCCGTTGTTCAGGACTAAACTGCTTCTTTCTATCAGGCGGCAGAAGCCGCTCAAATTAGGAGCTACCTCCATTCTCGATCTTGGAGACGCCCAAAAGGACTTGTCCGAGTCTCAAGTGCGTTTTCGTTTACTGCCTCTGAGCGGGGATCCAGAGCGTCCATGGCTTCAGAGCTGCCTGAATTTGCTTAATACAATGCAGGAATCTGGGTCGAGCTGCCCGTTTGCACTAGCCATTACTCATGCCTGGGGAGCTATGCAGGCCAACAATACAATGCTTGATCATTTCTCCCGCCTTGACGCTCCATTGCTGACAAAGATGATCCCTGTGTTAGATCAGTCAGTAGCAGTCAAGTTGCCTGGCGGTGCTGTGAAACCGATTGATGATAGACGCTGGCAGATATTGTCTCACTATTTCAAACCGGTGCGTGAAGGTGTGCAGCCTGTAATACGTACTGAAAGCTGGATGACTCGTATGCTGGAGAGCGCTTTTGCTGGGTGGGTTGATAGCCATCTGGCTATCGCGCCTGAACCAGTCAGTTCTTGTGCAGAGGGTCAAAAACCGGCATCTGCAGTCGCGGGGCAGGAACCGTTGTCGGATAACAGACCGGCACCAGCAAGGATGAGGTTGTTTCATTATCTCCAGCCGTCACCGCAGCTTTTTGAAAGCATTGCTGCCGATGCACGTCACACAACTGAAAATCTGACTGCTCTCGGTTATCTTTCACCCCGGCACAAGGAGCGTTTTGCTGACTTTATACGTCTGTGCGAGCGGTTGCAAAAGATAGCAGATCTTGAGCTGAAGGGACAAACATTGCCGCTAGCTGATGTGAAGTTGCTGCAGAATATTGACATTATTCTCGATAATGTTGAAGTACCGACTGTAGGTCTGTTCTCCTTGCAAACAGAGAATCAGGACCCGACTGTAGTTGGTGCAGTCCCGGCAGGTGTTAATTTTGGTCTGGGCAGACCAGGACAGCTTTTCATTATCCTTCAGGATGGTACCAGTTGGACGCTCGGGCGGGGAGCAATGTATACCTATTTTGAACTGGCTGGACAGGCTGTGACACCGGAACACTGGCTGCGTAAGGTCGATAACGATATGCTGAGACCAACCTTCTGGGCGGAGAAGTTTGACACAGTACAAGAAGCTGTTGCCATGGAGAGAAAGCCAAAAGTTGCTCACTGATCAGACTGTTGTCTTTCTCAAGCCACGGACGCATGAGCATGTTAGAGACAGTAACTGGATTAGGGACCGTGTTCTTTCTTTCTAATGTCAGTCTGACCGTTTTGAGCATCCTCTTTGGCTGAGTTGACTGCCGTGTCGGCAGATTTTTGCTTGTGAGCAGGGCCGGCACTAGCTTGTTTCAATGCGTCGGCAATAACAGGATCATCAGGGCACAGGCGGCTAGCAGTGGACAACTCATGGCGAGCGCCATCTCTGTTGCCCTTGTAGAAGTAAGCAACTCCCAGGTGGTAATGAGCATTAGCATCGTCAGAATTGATCTTGATAGCTTTAGCAAACGCTTTGTCGGCTCGGTCGTAATCTTCATTAGCCAGGAGAGCCTGCCCTAGTCTGGTATAACCTGGACCAAAATCAGGTGCTGATTTCACCAGCTCTGTGAACTGTGCAACAGCATCTTGCGGCTTAAGTGCAGCAGCTTCAATGAATTTGTTGGCAAGCGCTGGGCTTAAGCCTGGTTTGTCGCCCAGACGGAGATTAGTTAAATCGGCGTGCATTCTGTTGGCTTGTTCGGACAGAGGAGTTAGTTTAACGTTAGAGAAGGTGCGCTGGTCACCGGCTGGCACCAAAGTTGGGATGGTGACATTGCCTGATGCAAGGGAAGAGCCGTTGAGCCCGTTTATCTGATAGTTGAAAGTAACATCTTGTACGTCTTGCGGGTTGTAATTGTCGATCTCAACATTGACATAAGCTATGCCGTCCTTCTGGACAGGCTTTTGCAGGTGTACTTCAACATATTTCATGGCAATATTCTTGTCATAGTTAACGAAGTACATGACAAGTTGATAAAGTCCGAATAAACCCGCCAGAGCAAGAATGCCAAACAGCACCATTAGTGGTGGTTGCCTGGTTATAGGAGTAGCAGTTTCTTCGGACTGGTGAGCAAGGAAGTTCGTTTTGATCCGCCCCGACTCGGTTAAGGTTGGCTCTGCAGATGCGTTTGTCAACGATTGCAAGGCAGAAAGTGCTTCCTTGTTCTGGGCATCGAGGGCAAGTACTTGTCTGTACTCGAAGATAGCGTCAGGAACACGGTTTTGACCAAAATACTTTCGCGCTCTGCCTAGATGTTTTTCAACTGACATACTTCCCCAGCCCTCCTTGTATAAGAAGTGGTGCTAAAAGTTTTATTCGTTCGTAGTTGTTTTGGGCTGTTTTTCAGCAGGATCAGTTGTGTCGGCTGTATCTGATGTCCACTTCTCAGAAGCAACCTGCTCTTTGTGAGGTTTGGCAACAGTTGCGCTGGCAGGTTGAAATGCTCCCACCTGGGCTCTGTAATTGTCTATATAATCGAGACGAAGCTTGCCATCGTTATCCTGGTAATACTGTTGCAGGATTTGATCAAAGCGCCAGCCGTTAGTTGCCAGCATATTGGCGCCATGTTGGCTCAGACCGCGTGACCCATTGCCTGGACCTCTATATGTGAATACCCAGGAAGAACCGCTTGGTTGGACATCGAGAATTCCGGCACTAGACAGACCAAGCATATGAGCTAACGCTACTCCATAGACTTCTCTGCTCTTTTTCTGCCCGATTACCTGAATGTCCCTGGCCTTGCCTGTGGCATCCCATTGCTTGACTGTAACACCGACAATTTTAGGTATGCCTGAAATCTTCTCCAGAGTGGCGCCTGGTACTACCTGCTTGCGAATATTGAGATTCTCAAAAGAATCGCCGACCCATGCCCGGTAAAAACCAGGTTTGACCCGACCTGAATCCTTGAGTATGATGCCGCGGGTTCTCTGCACTGCCCAATAAGTCGACTTAGCCTCTGCTGCCAGACCTTTGTAGGCTTGATCGCGGACGTCCGGCACCAGGTCATAACCTTCTCCTGTCAGCCACTTTGAGCCCCGACCAATGTGAGCCCAGGCATAACTGCGGGCTGCAACTGCCTGAGCCTTGAGAGCTTCTTGCTGCCAGCTGGACGGCATCTCTGATGGAACAACACCGAGCAGGTACTCTTCCAGGTCGAGAACATTGATAGCTGTCACTCTGCTGCCAAAATTGATTACTTCGAGGACTCCTCTGTACCAGCGGTTGTCTATCCAGATGCGATAGTCGGAGGCGGTAATGACTGATCGCCTGTCTGTAGGCAGCGGATAAGATCTGTTTGTGCCAAGCTCAACCACCTGTCCGGGCATAATGACGTAAGGTCGACCAGGATCAATACGAAAAGCAGGGCGATCATCTATAAAAAGTGCGCCAGGAGCCCAGATGGCAAAGTGAATAACTGACGATTTACTTGTGATACCTATGCGGACCGGATGTACCATTGGTGGGTAAGGTGGAAAGCTAACTGAGGGGGCAGCTTCACGGGCAGCTCTAGTCTGTTTGCTTACCTTCGGTGCTGGTGTTGAATGCTTCTTGGCAGCAGCCGGTTGCCAATTGGAAGCTGCGAGACAGGCGCAGAGGAGAACTGACAGCGTCAAGAAGACAGTAGATTTTGGGAAAGAAAGCATTTTGCTGATCTCTCTAATGAGCTCATCCCAGCAGGCTTTTCGCTCTTAGCTGCGTAATATCAGTGCGGCTGTGTTCAGCTGCGCGAACAATAATTAGAATTATAAGCCGTTGTACGCGCAAAGATTAAACTGGTTGCTGGCGAACTGTTGGGCAGTGTTACTATGAAGTCGCGCTGAGATGGCGCGCCGTTACTCCTTGCAAGAGCACATTTATGAAGAAGATACTCATTGTTGATGATGAAGTAGATATAGCCAGTTCAATTCAGTACGTGCTCAGACAAGAAGGTTTTCAGACTCTGCTGGCACATGATGGTGTAAAAGCAATTGAGCTGTATGAAACTGACAAGCCAGATCTGATAATTCTTGACTTGATGATGCCTGGTATTGACGGTTATGAAGTTTGCCGTCGTGTGCGCTCTGCTGATGCGAAAACGCCTATTTTAATGTTGACCGCCCGCACCTCTGAGATTGACACAGTAGTTGGTCTCGAACTGGGTGCAAACGACTATATTCCTAAGCCTGTGCGCCTGCGCGAGCTGGTTGCCAGAGTAAAGGCTAATCTGCGAGCAGCTCCGAGTGAAAAGGCTGAGCAGCCGCGGACTATTCGGGCTGGCAACTTATTTGTCGATCTTGACAGTCGCACTGTAAAGGTTGGTAATCAATCCATAGATCTTACTTTTAAAGAATTTGAGCTGCTGGTTGCTCTGGCCAAGCAACCCAATCGTGTCTTTACTCGTGACCAACTTTTTGCCCAGGTCTGGGGCTCAGATTTCCTTGGTGAAAGTAGAACTGTCGATGTTCACATCCGCTATCTTCGGGAGAAGCTGGAGCTAGATCCGAGCCGACCGAAGCACATAATGACTGTGCGGGGTGTAGGCTACCGTTTGCAGTGGGACAGCCCGTAGTTTTCCCCCTGACTTATAGCTGGCGCGGCTTGGCACACTTTCATGCGTAGTTCTCCCAGTGACAGTATTGGCTGGTTATCCTAGACTCAATTACGCACAACTGAGAACAACTAGAGCAGCTGTCCGGCTGTCTTAACTCATTGTAATGGTCAGTGGTGCAGATAGACGTATAAGAGAGCCTGATCAGGTGTCCTGGTCGATGATGGGAAACTAAATGAAACTATCGGCAATTCTTGTCAGCGTAAATATAGTGGCTACCCTGCCGGTGGCAGCCCAGGCAGCAGATGGGGCTGTGAGCGATAAGGCTCAATGGCTTAAGCAAAACCTCTCTCGGGTAGACAAGTCGCCGCCGCCAGGCGAGCGCAAGATAGCTCTGTCGGGGGTGAGCGATGCTGGCTTAGGCAGACAGCCCAGACTTCGACCGTTTATGCCTAATAGAAAGCTGCCGAGTAAGCGGGATCTTGAGCTTGCTCTAGTAGCTCAGCAAGGGCAGTTAGATGAAGGCAGGCTGTCGAGCCAGGCTGTAAGCGGGCAAGGAGCGCTCTGCGGGCAGGTCTCCACTTTTGCCGTCCAGCAGGAAACCTCTGCTTATAGCAAGATTCCGGCTTCCCTCTCCAGTGCCTATGACAAAGTTTCCCGATTCGGGCGCCGTCCAGCGCCAAGGGTCACTCCAGGGCAAAGTCCGTCTCTGCCAGGGCAGGTTGCCTCGGCACCAGGCCCCAGGTCTGCAATTCCGCGTATTCCCGAGCCTTCAGAGCTTAACAACAATGTTTGGCCGGTACTGCCTCAGCCTCCAGGCGAGCATCTGGTGCGCCAGTCCGGAGCGCTGCTCATGCAGGCGCCGGTGTTAACACCAGATGAAAAGCAGATGTACGACGAGCTTGTCGAGCTTAACCGTTCTGGTCGTCTGCAAAAACAGCTGTCTGCTGGATTCAATGCGCAATCACAGCCCTCCGAGCAGCCGGTGGCAGCAGCACCAAGCGATCCTGGACCACCACCTTTTCCGCTCAATATGTTGCCCAGCGGAGCCTTAAAAGGTCTGCTCGGGCGTAGTCGGCCTAACATTGAGGCGCCACGAGCTTATTTTGGTTCCTGGCATAAAAGCGCTTCTTTAAGTCAACTGCCTGAAACTGGTTTTCACAGCAATATAACGCACAAGTTTACCGGCAGGTATCTCAGCCATTATGCTCCTGCCCAGACAAAGACGCGCAAAGTTGAGTATTACAGCGTGTCCCAGACTGCTTCAGCTGCAACCTATCGGCAGCCAACCATAGCTATGTATCCGCCTTACGGTCAGTGAGAGTGAGCAAATGTATTCAGTGTGGACTGGCTGCCTGAATTGACTGCCTTGAGAGGTCAGCAGCTGCGCGAATCCCATTGAGCTGTTGACAACAGCTGCGAAATGGCTACAGATACAGTGAATTGCCAGCTAGGCTGAGCCTGGCAGCAGTCTAAAAAAAGGATTTACTGGATAGATATGTTCAGCCTGGCTGGTTGTTGGCTGGGAAGGGGAAGTTTACTGTCGAGCGCCAGCGCTCTGCGGTGGTACTGTAATTGAGTGCAGAGATTGCAAGCTGAGGAGTTACATGACCGGGAAGTCGGGCAACAAAGCAAAGAAGCAGGTACCAGGAGAAGATGCTGGACAGGCTGGCTGGGAAGCTTTGCAGGCAGGTGATTTCAGCCGGGCGGAAAAGCTGTATCTCCAGGCTCTTAAGAAAGCCAGAAGGCTTGCTGACGAAGCAGCAACAGCAGTCTTCTTAAGCTATCTTGCAATTGCCAGGGCAGGCTTAGGCAAGGCGGAGCAGTGCAGGGCAGCTTTAGAAGAGTCTGTGCAGAGATCCTCGCTCCTGGGGCTAGACAAGATAAGGGCCTATGCCAGTCTCCTGTTGGGTGAGCAATGGTGTGAGGTCGGTGACAGAGAGCGAGCAATACAGTACTTCTTGCAAGCGTTAGATGCTTCGCTCTCTTGCCAGGATGAAGTAGGTGTGGAAGCAGCTTTTGGTAATCTCGGGCTCATTTATCTGGAGAGAGGTTGGGCGGAGCAAGCATCTGAGTGCTTCAGTCAGGCTTTAGAGCGTAC
Organism: uncultured bacterium; assembly: GCA_903835185.1. Classification (GTDB taxonomy): domain Bacteria; phylum Cyanobacteriota; class Vampirovibrionia; order Obscuribacterales; family Obscuribacteraceae; genus CAILLX01. Next base: position 48,855 of record CAILLX010000175.1, read on the forward strand.
GCCTGACAGTGTAAACAGGGCAGTGTGGCTCGGAAGTCTTGGACAATGCTTGAGCGAGTTAGGCAAGTATGACGAGGCGCTCGAATATTACAGGCAGGCTGGCGCCTCTGCTGCAGCAGACGGTGATTTGACAGCGCATGCTACAGCTTGTGGGAGCGCCGGTAATGCTCACTTTGAAAAAGGTGAGGATCTGTCAATAGTTTTGTGTCAAAGGGTTAGTCCAATCTGTAATTACCCGTTGACATTTAATTGAGACCGCCACGGAGGCATACAGCTTTAGCTGTTGCCGACTGGGCGGAACCGTTGGCGGTGCAAGCCAACGGAGAG
>CAILLX010000176.1 GCA_903835185.1 uncultured bacterium
CGAGGTGTTCTACAATAGACAGCGACTTCATTCCACGCTGAATTACATGAGCCCAGAGGAATTCGAAACAAAAATGCAACAACCGCAAGCAGCTTGAGCAACTTTCCTCTGATCACTGTCCACAAAAAAGGGTAAAGTTCACTAATAAAACAGCCTTCATGTCTGGAGACAGGATCCGTTTTCATGTCCAGTCTAATGTTGATGGATATGCGTACATCTTTCTGATAAGTGGCAGCCAGGGAAGCCGTTCCATTCTGTATCCATATCCTGAGCAACCGCAAGACAACACGATCAAGCGTGGGCAGCAATATGTGCTGCCGGGCAATGGCAATCTGGCGTTCGACAGTCACCCGGGTATCGAAAAGGTAACTCTGCTTATCTCAAAAAGACCGCTCGATGCCTCTAATTACCTCGCAAAGCATAGCAAGCGAGCAGTTATTGTCTCTGATGCTCATGGGAGCAAAGATATCGGGGCGCCAGAGACAGTAATTGCCTATGGACACGCGTCGCGATCTAGATCGGGAGGCAAGTCTGGATCGGGTTATGCTAAATATCTTGCGTTAGAGCCTGAATCTGCCCTCGTCCCTGAGGATACGACCAAGGTGCCTGCCGTTCAACCTGGTAATGCCAGAAAAAAAATTGCTGGCGGTGTTCTTGCTGCCACAGAGCATGCCGCAACTGGTAGTTCTGACTTTACTGCACCCGACAATGTGGTGACATTAGTTTATAAGGGTGCCGATAACATTCTCTCCTTTGATGTCGATTTGAAACACAAGTAGTTTGTTGCTAGCTAAATGTTCGGCGAGTTCCGAGGATGATACCAATGAAAAACATGTCCTGTGCCTTAGCTTTCTGGTTGGTCTTTGTGGTTGGCGCAGGCGCACATGCGGCGGATGGGTACGTCAAAGAACTGTACTTCGAGCAACTTAATGCGCCTGCTCAAACTATCAATGTAGGTGTTAAGTACTGGATTGAGCTTAAGCGGAATGGCAGGGTCTACACTGTAGACAATCTCAACATCTTCCGCAGCGGCGATAGAATTAGACTTCATCTCTTGCCAAACACGAATGGCTTTGCGTATATTATCCAACTCAAAGGAAGTTCAGGGCGCCAGTCTGTGCTGTTTCCGCCATCTGGCAAGACAGTTTCCAACAAGATTCTGGCAGGCAAGTCTTGTATCCTGCCATCTAGCGGGTACCTTGTATTCGATAAGAATCCGGGAGATGAAACGATCAGACTGGCAATTGCTAAGCATCCCATAGATGCTGCAGCTCTTCTGAGCGATCAGAGAAAAGCTCCCGTTGCGCTAGCACCGCCGGCATGTGATTTTAAATCGATCCCAGACGGTTATGCAGTGTCCTCCCGGGGCAAAGAGCTTGCCAAAGATATTACTGCTGCCACGAACGACCAGCAAAGTGCTTCTAAAGATGAATCTTTTTCAAAAGATTTGTACTATGAAGAGCACTTGGCAGTGAGCCGTACTGCCAGGAAGCCTACAGGTGCCCACAGAATAGTCATGCATCATAAACCACATCCCACCCATCCGCATCCAGCGGTGAGCCGAGCTGCAACTCTTATCGTGCAGCAAGATCCCTCAGGAGAACTTCTTGCTGATATCGTGCTTAGCCACCGGTAAAGGGAATCTCAGCTTAGCGCTGCTGCTGGTTTGCGTGCTGCTATCATGGATCCCTACGGTCTTAGCCAATCCGGTGGATGATGAGATAGGAAGAGGCAATCAGCATCTGGTCAAGCATGAGTACAAGCGGGCTCTTCAGAGCTTCGATGGTGTGCTGCGCTTAGATCCGCATTCTGAGAAGGCATACTGCCGGCGCGGAGAAGCGTACTTCCAGATAGCCCAATATAACAAAGCACTGCGCGATTTGGATCAGGCATTAAATCTTAATCCGCGGAAAAGTGAAGCTCGACTTATGCACGGGCTCTGTTGTGCAATGCTGGGTCAATATGAGAAGGCATTGCAGGACTATGAGCAGGCAATCAATATTAATCCCCGTGAGTCCGATGGATATCAGGCTCGTGGGTGTGCCTATTACCAGCTAGGGCAGCTGGACAAAGCAATTGAAAGTTTTGATGAAGCTGTAAAGCTAGCACCACAACGTGCAGACAGTTTCTTAATGCGAGGATTATCGTTTGCCGGCTCACGGCAGTACGACCGTGCTTTGCAAGATTTCAGTGAAAGTGTTCGTTTAAACCCTGACAATGCCAATGCATATATCAGTCGAGCCGACTGCTACAGCAGCATGCATGCTGTTCGACAAGGCTTGCCTGATATGGACGTGGCCTTGCGGCTAGAACCGCACAACGACAACTTTTACGTTCGTCGCGGCAACGACTATCTTAAGTTAGGAGAGTCACAGAAGTCCTTGTCCGACTTTACCGTTGCGCTGAAAGAAAATCCCAATAATGCAATGGCGCTCAAACAGCGCTTTCATGCATACAATCAACTCTCAAGGTATCGCATGGCGATTAAGGACTATGACAGCACTGTGAAATTTGGGTTGCAGACGTCTGCCATCTCCTTCAAGGAAGGTAATGTCGATTTTAAGGCGGGACAGTTTGAAACAGCAATTGAGAAGTACACGCAAACGATTGCCAAGAATCCGCAAAGTGTTGCGGCATACACCAATCGCGGTGCTGCTTTCCATCACGTTCATGAATTTTCAAAGGCTGTTGAGGACTTCAATCATGCGCTTGAGATTGATCCTTATCAGTACCAAGCCTATTACAACCGGGCCAACACCTATCTTGCGATGAAACAATTTCATCAGTCCCTCGATGATTACTCAACCGCGATTGGGATTAATCCGAAGTTTGCCGATGCATTTTTTGCCAGGGGTGAAGCAGAGCGCAAATTGGGACGTTTGAAGTCGGCGATTGATAATTACACGGCGGCAATAAAATTGAACCCGCAATTTGCCCAGGCCTATCAATCTCGAGGACTTGCATATCTATTATCCATGCAGGGAAATCAATCAGCAGCTGACTTCAAGAGGCGACTACAACTCACGAATTGGAAAGGTGATAGCAGCGCATATGATGCAATCTATTGCGCAGTTGCCTATCGTGAGCTGCACAAACCTCACCAGGCAAAGCTTGTCTTGGATGACGCTGAACAACACATTAGCAAGACCGGCTGGCCATATCCGGTGTTGCAGTATTTGTCGGGGTCACTGACTGGTGCTGCTTTGCTTGCGCAGGCTACCAATAACGACCAGAAAACCGAGGCTGAGTGTTATGTGGGTCTCGACCTGGCGCTGTCAAGCAAGCCGCAACAGGCTCTTGAGCACCTCCGCTGGGTCAGCACCAACGGAAACAGAACGTACCTGGAATATGAATTGGCCAATAGCATCATGAACTCTTTGGAAACCGACATGTGTGCATTTTTGCCCAATGCGGTGATGGGCTATTGGACCGGTGCTCTCAGTACCGCCGGGAAAGAAACCACGTCAGTGGCTGCTATGCATCTAGAGTCCAGTAAAAACGGTGCAGTCGAGGGCTCCATAACATGGAATACTGACAAGGTCCACAAAGCGACCGAATTTGTTCGAGGAATGTATGATGCCAAGAGCAGGGTGCTGTTTCTGGAAGGATATGCGAAGAGTGACCCCAGCTTATCCATTAACCTGGCTAAGTATCAACTTGTGCTTGCCCCAGACGGCACAACTCTATCCGGGCGAGTTGATGATCACAATGACTGGCAGAGTAAGTTGCTAGTCCACCTGGAAGCGCCCAGGAATCATTAGGGAGGCAACTATAGAATGCGTTTTATATTATTAGCCTTATGTCTACTGGCGTTGTTGCAGCATGATGCTTGTTATGCGCGAGAGCTACAGGACAGAGGTGGATTAGCGCTGAAGAACCGAATACACTCGTCATCAGAGGCTGCATCCAGCGTGGATTCAGCACAACAGGTTGACTTCTGGGCTAATGTGCCGGAGCACTGGGATTCCTGGGAGAATGCACCGCTCCTTCTCGGACGATTACATGCAAACTGGCGTGCAGATCCAGGCGCAAAACAGATTATCGGAACTTATCGTGGTTGGGGAACGCTGGGCGGCGTGATGGAGGCTGTTATACGCGTGCGGAGCTTTGATGGACATCATGTTGTCATGGAGTCTATGTGCGGCACCTATCAGGGTCTGTACGAAGGAGACCTAAGGGATAAGTCAATCAACGGCACCGTCGCCTGGACGAGCAGTATGGGAACCCATCGGTACAAATGGCAAGCGCGGTGGACTGGTGGAGATGATTGGCCGGTCAAGTACACTATTGCCGAAGCTCAAGCAGCAAGAAAAGCTGCGGAAGAAAAGGAAGAAATTGCCAGGAAAGCTGCGCAACAGCAGGTAGAGGTAGAGACTATTGCCAAAGTTGCAGAAAAGATTGCCAGCGCTCGTCTGGAGGCGATTGCTAAGCAGCAGGCACAGGTGGAACAGAATAAGAAGGAGGAGGAGCAGGCTGTTGCTGTCAATAGACCTGTTAAGGACAAATGGGCTCTAATAGTTGGGATTAGTAAATTTGCTGATCCCTCAATCAACCTGCGATTTGCAGCCAAAGACGCGCTCGATTTCCGTGATTATCTAATTAAGGACGCAAATTTTGCGCCGGATCATGTGAGAATGCTGATCGATTCGCAAGCGACAAGGGAGCACATCCTGGAGGAGTTTGGCGACAGCGGAACCTGTCAACGATTTTGAGACAACATTAAACGGTAATTAAAGAAGGCTTGGCTACGTTTTGGCATAGAGAGGGTTCGGTGCTGATGGCACCGTTCCGGTCTGTCAGCAGTGCAGCTGGCGCTGCATCAGCTTCCAGA
>CAILLX010000177.1 GCA_903835185.1 uncultured bacterium
CTCTCCGTTGGCTTGCACCGCCAACGGTTCCGCCCAGTCGGCAACAGCTAAAGCTGTATGCCTCCGTGGCGGTCTCAATTAAATGTCAACGGGTAATTACAGATTGGACTAACCCTTTGACACAAAACTATTGACAGATCCGCAGTGATTGGATTAACGGTTGGGCTCCTGGTCCTAAAATGGTCCCTGACAGTCCGGCACCTTGCAAATTAAGCTGAGCTCCCAACTGTCTGATCCCTTGATTGGAGATTTCGATGAGCGATGCTTGAATATGAACCTGCCGTGGGCGCCTGTCTAGAAGGTGGATAGCTTCTTCGGCAACTGCAATGTCATCAGCAGTTCCTACCACTATAACCTGCCTGTTTTTGACATCAGGAATGACTATCGCTCCGCCACCATTTTGCTCGACTGTATAGTCGGCAGGAGTTTCCTGAAATTGCCTTATCTGTTGCGAACCAGGATCTGTGGCGGCGTTGTTGAAGCCGACACCTTCTTGTGTTTGCGAGCGGGAGATACCGCGCACCTGCCTGTTCATCTCCAGACGAGTAGTCTGGTTGTTCTCGTTTGTGATTTCAGAATCGTCGCTGGCTTGAATGGCGCTGGTCTTTCTCTCGCGCGAACGGAGACCTTTCCTTCCGCCCCCTTCTCCTGTTGCTTGCAGGTCAGATTCAGATGCGCCCTCGCTGTCAGTATTGTTTTCGTTTCTGTCCCGGTTAGCAGATCTTCTTCTGAATGAAGTAGCAAACTCTGGAGCTACTCCCCTATTGAAAACAGAGCTGTGCAATAACATGGCAACGTCATATGGATGTGCGTAGGAGAGCTTAAATGCCCTGGCCATAGGACGGTTTAAACCAAGCTGAGTCATAGCCTGCATACTGCCCACGACGACAGTATTGTTGTCCATTGTCCGGCTCTGCAGTCCGGCAGCAGCCAAAACGCTGTCCATAGCCTCGTTTAAAGTGATGTCTTTCAAGTCGCCGGTTATTTTCCCTTTGACCGAGCCATCAACAATGATGTTCAAGCCGCCGCGGCGGGACAGTTCTCCAATGACTTCCTTGACTGGCGTGTCGCGGAAGCTTAAGTTCCTGATCAGCTCTTCACGAGCAAACAGTTTAAACGGACGCCTGATCTGAACTGCTCCAGTTGAGACAGGAAGACGTACTGTTCGCTTGTCTACCAGCCTGGTTGCAATCGGTTGACCTGTGCTGGACGGTGCTATTGCCAGCGGTTGAGGCTCGGTCACCTCAGGTGGTGCGGTAGACTTAAGATCTGCCTGGGTGCCAGCGGAACTGCCGGACGGCTGAGTGTAAGCAATGCCTGGCTTATCTTCTCCTGTAGCTGCCTGCCCTGTAGCGTCAGATGTCTTGCCGGGAGACTCCGAAGTGAATTTGAACGCTGACTCCGCTGGTGGTGCTTGACTGGAGGGCACCGCTGGTGGCACTGCCGGGGCAATGCTCCTTGCGTCGGCAGCGCCTGTGGAAGAGCTGGTGCCTGTTTGTCCCAGAGCAGGAGATGAAGAAAGCAAAAGGGCAAACAAAAGCCCAATTGTTGAACATTTTCTTGTCATGGCGCCCCGGTTCAGGCGGATCATTCCTTGTCCTGTCTAGCCAGTAGAGTCACTTGAGCTTCTGTTGCAAACTGAGGTGAAACGTTCGTAGTTGAGCGTTGCATCACAATATTACACAGATTCAGCTTAATTGCAACGAGTTGACTGTTGACTAGTTGCGTGTCTGTTTGTTGTCTGCTTGATGGCTTCTGGTGCTATGTCTGGCTATCTATTCGATATCCAATATGCTCCTCTGGTGCGCATGTCTAACCACCGAAAGCTTATAGTTCATTCGAGCATATGCACAGGTGCCGAGCTTGTCCCTTTTGTCGTTGATTTAGTTGGTGACCCCCTGACCAAGCGGATTAAGCCTGGGTAGGTTTGATCTTGCAAAGGTACAAATCTGTGACAAGGAGGTCACCATGAGTAAATCATCGTCTGGATCTAAGAGC
>CAILLX010000178.1 GCA_903835185.1 uncultured bacterium
CCCACCACAGTCGCCGAACAGAACTGGCGAGAAGCAGGACATTAACGATACGAGGATTAACGATGGGCAGTTAAGAACTGACCTGTCGGTAGATGAGCTGCAACGCCTCATTGATGAAGGCTAATACTGAAATTCTAACGACTACCGGGCATGAACTGCCTGGCTTGTTCAGTAAACTTGTCAGCTTCTTGGGAACGGTTGAGCCCTTTTAGAATGCGAGCATAACGGACGCACTCATCTGCTGCCTTTCCGGCTGCCTTATGCGATACAGCTGGGCTTGAACCATGCGCAATTTCAACCCGCTCATGTTTATAAAACTCCATTGCCTGCTTAGCTAAAGGTTCTGCTTTTTCAAAGCACCCTTTGCGTACGCAAAGATCTGCCAGTGTATCCACCTGCGAAATGGCTGCCCTATCCAAGGGGCTATACATGCTGTTCATTGCCGCAATATACTGGTCAAGAAAGCTCTCGGACTTCTCGTCATCTCCCAGAGTAGCAAACTCCTCCGCCAGTCCGGCTAAAGCAATCAGTCTATAGCCGTCTGTTAACGCCTTGACGCTCTGTCTCTGCATAACTTTGGGCCGGCAGACCTTCAAGAGCTGATAGTAATATGCCAGGCTGGCATTGAATCTCCCCTCAGCAGCATAAGCAACACCAAGCCGATTGAGAGCAGCCAGCGCCAGTGGATCACTTCCTTTTGCCGAAGCAGGCATCAAGCTCAAAGCCCGCTCGTCAGCCGACTCAACATCCAGCGGTCTGCGTCCATCGGCTGCCCAATATGAAGCATAACCAGACAGGACGCTGCAGCGTCCCCGCCATCCAAAGAACTCCCCTTCAAAAGCAACAGCCTGCTCCAACTTGCGACGCATAAGTAATATGTCATTGTGAGCACGATAAAGGTCAGCGGTAAGATGGCGTTCATAGAGTACCCAGGAAAAAACAAGCACAGGTACGCCAAACCACAGACAAAACGCCAGTATCCAAGCATAGCGAAATCTGGGCTGAAGCAAAGACCTCGCAAATGAATTGCTAAACATCAATGAGGCAGCCACCACATAAAGCACCAGGCATATAGTCAGGACTGAACGCCAGGGCGAGTCAGGCTGGCGAGCATAAACATCATGCAAAGCTGTTATGAATACACTTGCTGCGAGCATGCTAGCAATGCATAATGCTATCTGGGTTTTGCCAAGTTTTGCCGGAGTGCTGTCATTCATGCCTGTGATCTTACACAAGTTTGCCTAAAGGAGTCAAAATCACTGCTTTGCCAATTGAAAATCCGTACTGGACAATTTATTCAAAGCTTGCTTCTTTGAGGGCGGCAGACATATGCAGAGATACAAAGAATGCCATCCGCGACCTAGCCAGGCAAGCGCATCTGAGCATTACAGACACTGTGACTATCCAGTTGTTGATGCTGCTCCCGTGGTTTAAGAGCAGGATGATTGAAGAGATCTTCTTCGTGAGGCTAAGAGAGCAATTTGCCTATTCAGTCTTATCGCCAGAGATGCTCAATATAATAGCCGGCTATTCACCTCTTGTTGAACTTGGCGCCGGCAACGGTTACAACGCCTGGCTGCTGCAACAGATGTCAGCTGAAATTACGGCGCTAGATGCTTATCCTGTTGAAGAGGGCAAGAATTGGTTTTTTGATACCAGATTTGGCTTGCCCACACGCCTGGGGCATAGCTGGACCAAGGTTCAGAAAGGGGATAGCAAAGCGTTGGAAGCATATCCAGACCACACTTTATTCTTGTGCTGGCCACCAAAAAACTCAATGGCACAACTATCATTGACGCATTTCGTAGGAAATAAACTGATTTTTGTAGGCAACAAGCCGTGCTGCGCCAATGCGCCCTTTTACAAGGCACTGGCAGAAAATTGGAAACTGGAGTTTTCAACGGCAACTGGAAGCTGGGACTCCTGCCACCAGGAGGTGTTGGCAGTCTATTCGCAATGAGTAAAGGTTCGCGTCTGAGAGCCTGATTAGAAGGTGCATGCACATGAGATACAATAGTTCAAACCAACCTAAGGTGTACCAGCATTTATGTTCAAGACAACTAGAGTTTCTTCCAAGCAGTGGTTAGCATTGATACTGTTGACGTTCCTTCTGGTTCAATCAAGCACTGTATATGCCGAGCAAAGCACTAAGCTAAGCGGGCAAGTATCGATGACAGTTTATGAGGTTAGACCCGGACAAAACGGTCACAATTATGTAGTTGCTCCAACAGGACACCTAATACCGCTCCCAGGGTCCGGTCCTCAGAAAAATGCTCAGCAGTTAGCCGTCTTTCGAGATCAACTTGGCAATTACTGGTATATCGATCGCAACAACAATCATGTTCGTATCAATGCAGCCGATATTGAATATTTCGTCTCACAGACAGCAGCACCAGTTTTCAAGATAAAACCCAGCGGTGAGCTTGAGCAAACCACAATGCAAGATCCGACTTTGGTTGAACACAAAGTCAAACAACAGCAAGAGCAGTTAGAAGCTCATCATCAGGTAATCGCACAGCAGCAGCAGCAGCTGGAAGCCCGCTATCAAGTAATCGCCCAACAGCAACAAACCGTCCAGCAACTCCAACAGCAGTTAGTACAGCAGCAAAACATTTCCGCACAACAGCAGGTTCAACAACAGAAGTTAGCCCAAAAGAAAGAAGGCAGTGGACTCGGCTCTGTCCTGGCTACCGGTATTGTCGGTCTGGCTGGCGCCGCAGCCGGTGTTGCTGCAGGGGCAGCCATCGCAAACAGGAATAATCGCTACTACTACAACGGTCGCTACTACGACATCCTGCCTTATGGTCAACCACTCTTCAGGCAGGGGGCTAAGGATTTCTATTACTGGGGATCCAACGGAAAGCGTACCTTCTTCCACCAGGACAGGCAGATAACTCCATTTATTCAGCAGTGGCGGCAGCAATCCAGCTGGAGAAAACGCTAAAGCAAAGCATAGTTACACTGTACAATTATGCTGAGCCAACTTAAACATACACACTAAACAGTGGTTACCCTCAGCACACAGCCCATTCGTAAGATCATTCACATCGACATGGATGCTTTCTTTGCGTCGGTGGAGCAGCGCGACAACGCGGACTGGCGGGGTAAACCTATCGTTGTCGGCGGCTTACCTGAACATCGAGGGGTTGTTGCTGCCGCCAGTTATGAAGCACGGGTATTCGGCATTCACGCTGCCATGCCATCCCGTACTGCTGTACAGAGATGTCCACAACTCATATTTGCCAAACCACGATTCGATGTATACCGAGCAGTTTCGGAGCAAATTAGAGATATCTTTTGTCGATATACAGATCTTGTAGAACCGCTCTCGCTGGATGAAGCCTATCTTGATGTGACTGTGAATAAGAAAGAACAACAGTCGGCAGTTCTAACTGCGCGAGAGATCAAAGCTCTGATTTACAATGAAACAGGGCTGACAGCATCAGCCGGCATCTCCATTAACAAATTTCTGGCCAAGGTTGCCTCAAACGTTAATAAACCTGATGGTCTCTTCCTCATAGCACCAGATCATGTTGAATCTTTTCTTGAGAAGTTGGCTATCGAAAAATTTTACGGCGTGGGACCGGTCACTGCAGAGAAGATGCGGAGTCTCGGCATTCACACAGGAGCCGATCTGAAGCTCTGGTCGCAAGCAGACCTGGCACAACAGTTTGGTAAAGCTGCGTATTACTATTTCAACGTAGTTCGCGGATGCGATGACCGGGAGGTAACTCCAGACCGCATTCGCAAATCAATTGGAGCAGAGGAGAGTTTTGCCGAAGACCTGGTGGCTCGCGCAGCTATAGTTGCCGCATTGGAACAGATAGCACAGACCCTCAAGGATCGCATTGAAGACAATCAGACCAGCGGGCGCACTTTGACCCTCAAGGTCAAGTATGGTGATTATCAACAGATTACCCGTAGTCGCACAGTAGCACGACCAGTTTATGACATCGATGCAATCATGAAACTGGCAACAGAACTACTCGATTCAACTGAGATTGCACACAGGCATGTTCGCCTGCTTGGCTTGACTGTATCCAATCTGGACAGCGACACACCAGAAGAAACTTGTGTGCAACTGACTCTAGAGCTCAAATATAATTAGGAACAGTTCTTTTAGCAATTATCAAGTAGAACCGAGGTTAAGCCTGCAGCGTAGAGGCTGGAGATAGAGAGCACATCAGGCAGATCGTGGCAGATCGTCGGCTGCAGGGACGCACTGACATGCTAATCGGAGCCAATAATACTTAAGCTGCCACATGAACGTGACCACTCAGTGTCTGTGCGGAGGCGCAACGGTGAAAAGGTTAATTTGGTTGGGGGAATCTATACTGGCTGTACCATCAGGTTTCCATTCCGATACCAAAACACCATGAGAATTGCCCCTAACAAAAAACACAATTTTGCTACCATGTCCATTTCTGTTGGCTATTTTCAATGCCTCGGCTTCAGCAATTCTCAGACTCGCACCAGCGGCAGCTCCGTGGGTTCCTGGTCCCTGGGCTAATGCACAGAACCAGCTGCCCTTTGACCAACACAACACCTCCGCGCCCGGCACTCCACATTGCTTGATGGCATATTGCTCGGCTTGCTCCCTACTCGCTTTCCCCCAGGAGTAGCCCCACTTATCGGTCGACTTGGAATAGGCAATAGCACTGAAGGTTGGTGCAGCCGGACTGCGATATCTGTCCTGCAACTCTCTAGAGAACTGATTATGTCTAAATTCTTCGTCTAGCTGCTTCTCACGCTCCTTTTGCCGATCCCAGGTATGCTCCTCCTCCGCAATCGCCACAGGTATCACAATCGCCAGAACAAGCAGCCAAAGAACACCCAGAATGGTCGCAAGTCGGCTCTTTGTCATGCAGTACTTGAATATCGACATAATCTGTTCTCCCCACTAATATGGTTGGATTGTTGCCGAGTAAGCGTTCAAATCGATTCTGCCCTAAAATTGCTCACAGATATCTACTGCTTCACTCCATGATTGTACGAGCCCCTTGTTAAATCAGTTGTCAACGAAAGCACTGCTGCCATTTTCATGATATTTGAGTATAAGTGCCTATCGTTCGACTCTTTTGATTTGCCCAACTCTGCAACTAACGGGAACCTTTCTAGCGCGTCTACCACGGAAAAGTCATTTGTCACAATTTCTGTATCACCATTCACCTGCAAAATTCTTACTCGGCGGCGCCCCAATTGATCCTTATGCACTAGTCTGGCAGCTGATGCCCTTTCTGCACCTGTCACCACTCCTACTTCTCTACCTGGCAATAACCGATATGATTGTTGATCAAGCATTAGTCTCACATCTCCATCTGCCAGGTCGTGCAAGTTCAGCACCCGCGTCACCACTCCATCGACAAATATCAATGCTGCTGAACCTGGTTTAGACACTATAGTTCCACAGTTGGTGTCTATTGTCGTTGCCTTTTGTGGTGCCACTAGCACACTCCCTTTAACCAACCGATAATGATCAGTTCCTACCCCTATCACTTCCGTGTCCTGTCCCATACGCAATCCTTGCGGCACAGCTGCTTGGACATAGACTCTAGGCAACAGCTCAGTAGTTGGCTTCGATGACTTGTCTGCTCCTGGGACAAGATTCTGACTAGTTGATGGTTTGGCTTGTTCTCCATAGAGCTGCTTGAGCTGTTTTGACACCCAACTTTCCTTGCAGGTTATATGTGATGATGCGTCAGGCTCTCCAAAACAGCAACTAAGCAAAAGCTCTTTCCTTACTAGCTCATTGATAGACACGCTTGCTTTCTTCATCGTAAATCCCATCCTGGTCATAGCCGCTCCTATTGGTCTGCGCTCCACGCCATCTATCGGGATGAACTCTTCTTGGTTTCTGTTGTCTACAATAACAGCTTCCTGCCCTTGCATCAAAGTTGCTATTCTTTCTCCTCCTGCCGATAGGACTGCTGCTTTATCACCTTCTCCTGCCAGAACTGTAACGCGAACATCACCTTTCTCGCGTGCATCAATTATCGCAATAGTCTCACCGCTCAATTTTACATGCCGGTCACTCGAACCAACCTGAACATCCACACCACTAGGTCCAGCACCTAGCAACACTCTTCCTTCTGACAAAATAAATGTTTTGTCTCGCTTAATCGAAAATACTGTCCCAGGTTCTCCTTGTATCTGGCTACCAGGCAGCACGTCAAATGCGTATATCCTGCAGAGGGTTGACGCAACAATGTATTGTCCTGGCTCGAATTCAACGTTCTCAATTGCTGATATAGGTCCTATTGGTATCGCTGGTGCCATTGGTGGTGTCTTATCAGTCGGAATGACAGTTGCGCCAGGAATTGGTGGCGGCGGTGGTGGCGGCGGTGGTGGTGGCGGTGGTGGCGGTGGTGGTGGTGGTGGTGGTGGTGGCGGTGGTGGTGGTGGTGGTGGCTCCGGTGATGTTGGAGCAGAAACAATCACAGATGGTGGGTCTATTATTTGGCTTATGGAAATATGTCCACCCCAACTCGTGCTCTTCGAATAATTATATATATTGCTTGTCTGCTGGGTAATATTGAGGGCGGGGGAAATCACTTGAAGAGTAATGGGGTCCAAATATCCAAAAGTTACAAAACCTCCAGCATAAACTGAGCCGGTGCCACTTAGAGCAACGGCACCTAACATACCACCATTAAATCCTACGGTGCCTGAGCCTGAAATACCATTTGCTGAAATTAGACCATTATTTTGCACGCTGATTGAACCAGCGCCAGGAGTTGAATAGGCAAGCTGAATCATCCCGCCGCTTCCAGCGGTGCCACCATCGGCAATCACATACCCGTACTTGGCGATGGCTATTTTGCCTGCACACTGCAGGTCAATCCTTCCACCAGCGGTGTCACCAGCGACCGTAATTCTCCCGCTCCTGCCAATGACTATATTGCTTGCACACTGCAGGTTAATACTTCCACCGGTGCCCGGTGCCACTGGGCTAGATGCATCCATCAAGCCAGTAATATAGTTATTAATGGATGCAGAGCCGCCCGTAATATATAGCGGATTTAGAGGATCCGTAAGCTTAATTGTAATATTGCCACCCGAGCCTCCATACGCACTCTTCGCAGAAACAAAGCCAGTTACTTGAATATCCACGGCCTCGATATTTATGTTGCCTGCGTTTAGTCCGGAGCCTGTGCCAATATTACCAGTTGACACAAAGCTAGTAGTGGATATCAATTCAATTGAACCAGCAGTCCAATTTCCATCAGCACCAGCATTAACCCACTCACGGTTGGTATTAATGTAACCATACGCATGAATCGTAATATTACCTGAGCCGCTTAAGTGTGTGTCGATCGTACCAGTCGAGATAGAGCTCGTGACTGACGTCAGCTCAACAGAATAAGCAGAGATATCACCAGTAACAATGGACTTTAAAGCATAAACCGTTATGGGAGTACCACCGGTGTCGCCTCCCGGAAGATGAACATCCCCACCCACATTTATGCTAGTGGGACCAAAAAACGATGGTGCCATAAGCGACAAACTGCCATTGTGAGCGCCTGTGCCGTCAACAATCTCCCCTGCTGCAACTGGACTTCCAACCGCAATTGGAACTAGACTTCCAAAAGTAATCACGTTGGTGCCTGAGTCATCGGCAAGCGTTACCGTGCCAGTATTGCTAAACGAAGTAAATCCACCCCCAGGAATAGAAGCTGGTGTAATTATGAAAGATCCAGTATTGCTGAAATCCGACGGCAAAACGTTGATTGAACTGCCGCTATAACTGCCGGTTGCCCAGATTTCTCCACCACGCACTGAAAGAGTCCCACCAGAGTATTGTTGAACGGTCACCGGATTGTTTGCCGCGGTTGCTGCTGTAGCTAACAATGCACCATCGAATCCAAGATTTATTATGCCGGTCCGAATGGCAGCTGGGCAACTATTGCACCCACTGCTTAGATACACTGTTCCGCTAGTACCAGCATTAGAACTAGTATTGATTGCACCAGTTGTGATACTACTCAATTCACTAACGATAGCAACATTGCCACCTGTACCGGCACCAGCATTAGAGCCGTTAATGTCCCCGGTCGTTATGGCTCCAGGTCCAAGGGCTAAGACAATCACATTTCCAGCTGCTGCTGATCCATCAGCAACACTGGTATCGATAGGTCCAGTTGTGACAGAACCATTGTATGATGTTAAAACTACCGCACCACCTGCTCCTGTACCATTGTTCGAGGCATTAATACCCCCAGCAACAATATATTGGCTCGCCGAAATAGTTAGGCTGCCAGCTGCTCCTGATCCGTTGCTGACGTATGTGTTTATTGCGCCTGTAGTTACAGTGCTAGTGCTTGATGTCAATGTCACATTGCCCGCTGCTCCACTGGTGGCGTAAGCATCGATCCCGCCGGTTGTGATAGAACCCTTGCTTGATGTCAGGACCACCGTTCCACCTGCTCCCGTACCATTGCTATAAGCATTAATCTGGTTGGACCCAGAAGTAATATTGGAGGAAGCTTGAATCGTTACATTGCCTGCTGCTCCAATGCTGGAGTAGGCATCAATCTCGCCGGTTGTGACAGAACCATTGCTTGATGTCAATGCAACCGTTCCACCTGCTCCTGTACCACCGCTGTAAGCATTTAACTTCGACGTCGACAAATTTTGTAGTGCTGAAATAGTGATGTTACCTGCTGCTCCGCTGCTGGCATATGCATCGATCTCACCTGTTGTGACATAGCCGCGAACTGATGTAAAAATAACCGACCCGCCCTGTCCTGTGCCTGTATTACTCGCGTGAATGGTTTGGCTCGCGTAATTTAGATTGCCATATGCGGACACAGCTACATTGCCTGCTGCTCCTGAACCGGTTACGTTGGTGTATATGTCGCCAGTAGTTACAGTGCTAGTGCTTGACGTCAATGTAACTGTCCCACCCGCTCCTGTGCCATTGTTGCTCGCGTAAATGATTTGGCTGTTGGTGTCTATATTCCCATATGCTGAAATAGTTACATTTCCAGCTGCTCCACCATTTGCATCAGTATCTATCTCGCGGGTTGTGACAGAACCATTGCTTGATGATAATGCAACCGTCACACCTGCTCCTGCGCCACCGCTGTAAGCCATAATTGGGTTGGAGCCGGTATTTATATTGGCGAAAGCTTGAATGGTCACATTTCCTGCTGCTCCACCAGTTGAATAAGTGTCTATCTCGCCGGTTGTGACAGAACCATTGATTGATGACAAAGCAACCGTTCCACCTGCTCCTGTACCATTGGTAGAAGCACCTAACTTCCCAGTAAAGATATATTGGATCGCTGAAATAGTGATGTTGCCTGCCGCTCCGCTGTTGGCGTAGGCATCGATATCGCCGGTTGTGACAAAACCATTGCTTGATGTCAAAGTTATTGTACCGCCCGTGCCGGCGTCACTATTACTCGCGTTAATAGTTTGGTTTACGTAATTGAGATTGCCACATGCTGAAATGGTTACATTGCCTGCAGCTCCTGAACCGCTAGCTATGTGGGTGTCTATGTTCCCGGTAATTACAGTGCCATTAGTTGATGTCAATACAACTGCCCCACCCGCTCCTGTGCCAGTGTTAGTATTAATAACTTGAGTACTAACATTCCCACCGGCTGTCAGACTCACATTAGCACCCGTTGTCGTAATACTGCCCGCAAAGCTAATCTGATTAGCCAATATGCCGAATGTTCCGCTTGTACTTTGATAACTTGTATCGTTAGATACTTCCACTGAGGGCGCTATAAAGAAACAGTTGGCAGAACTCGAACTCGTGCCATCAATAATTGAACGTAACGAACTGACCGGTGCATGCACCACGATTGGTACTAGATTACTAAAGGTAACAACGGTGGGACTGGTGCCTGAGTCATCGGCAAGCGTTACCGTGCCAGTATTACTAAACGAGGTAAATCCACCGCCAGGAATAGAAGCTGGAGTAATTGTGGTAGATCCAGTATTGCTGAAATCCGACGGCAGAATATTAATACTAGAATACGTGCCAGTCGTTGTGACTGAACCACCTGGAGTACCAGCGTTTACATCTCCACCTGTCATGTCTAGAATGCCACCACTTGCAAATCCAGAATAAACATTAGGAACAGGCTTTGACTCTGTTGGATTACCATTAATTGCAGCAATTGCATATAATGCACCGCTGCCAAGATTAATTGCGCCAGTTAGTATGGCATGATTCCCTACAAACCCGCTGCTCAAATACACTGAACCATCACAAATGCCGGTAGTAATGATTGAACCAGCACTAATAGTACTGCCACTAACCAAAGCAACTGAGCCGCCTGCACCTGTGCCGCCATTGGAGCCGTTAATGTCCCCGGTGGTTATAGCTCCAAGTGCATCGACAATAACATTTCCAGCTGCTGCTGATCCATTAGCAACACTGGTGTCAATCCCTAAAGTCGTGATAATTCCTTTGTTTGACACCAACGTGACTGCCCCGCCTGCTCCCGTACCAGCGCTTGAAGCATCAATGTTGGCAGTGCTAATAGAGCCAAACGCCAAGATGGTCTGACTGCCTGCTGCTCCACCACTAGCAAAAGTATCTATCTCGCCGGTTGCGACAGAACCATTGATCGATGTCAAAGCTACAGTGCCACCAGCGCCTGTACCAATGTTACTCGCGTTTATGACTTGGCTGTTGGTATTTATATCGCCATATGCCGAAATAGATACATTGCCAGTTGCCCCCGATCCACTAGTTGCGTTTGTATTTATTGCACCCGTTGCGACAGTACCAGTGCTTGAAATCAATGCAACACTGCCAGAATATTTGCCACTCTTAGTAGTATCAATGGCTTGAGTAATAATGTCCCCAACGGCTGTCAGGCTAAGATTTGCGCCCGTTATTTTAATATTGCCGCCAAAGGAAATTTGATTAGCCTGTATGCCGAACGTTCCTTGCAAACTACTATATGTTGTATTGCTAGTTATTGCCACTGTAGGAGTTATCAGAAAACAGTTGGCAGAAAGCAAATTTGTGTAATCAGAAATTGTCCCAAGAGAAGTAACGCCATTCTGCACTACTATTGGTATCAAATTTCTAAAAGTAATGACCTGACCAGTGCTATCCTGGTCATCTGCAAGATATATGATAGAGGATGAAGGATTGTTGAATGAAGCAAATCCGCCCCCAGGAATGGTTGCTGGTGTAATTATGGCAAATCCAGTATTACTGAAATTCGACGGCAAAATACTTACACTGGTACTTGACCCCGTTGTGGTGACTGATCCAGCAGGAGACTGTACATCTCCACCAGTCATATTCAGACTACCGGCAACAAAATTTGCAACAACATTAGGAACAGCACCAGAGCTTGAACCAGCGTTAGTTGCAGCAATTGCATATAGTGCACCACCATTAAGAATTATTGCGCCTGTTTGAATGGCATAATCAGCAGCTCCACCGGGACTTTGATATCCACTGCTCAAATACGCTGAACCGTCGATATTAGCAATCCCAGTACTAATTTTGCCGCTACCACTAACCAGGGCAAGTGAGCCGCCCGCTCCAGAGTGAGAACCAGAAAGGTCAATGTTCCCGATGGAAATATTGCCAGAAGCGTAGACAAGTACGTTTCCTGCTATTCCGACAATGCTGCTGGTGTTTAGCGCCGGAGTACTTACGCTTGAACCAGCGATAAGAGTTATACCTCCTCCGCTGGTTGCAACTTCATTTACCATCAGGTTTATGCCTCCGCCAACACTTATGTTAATGGCGTTGCCATTTGTCTGCACTGATGGCGCTACAAGGAGTAAATTGGCAGAGCCCGACCTGTCAGCAATTGTCCCCAGCGAAGCAACACTATTTTGCACCACAACAGGTACCAGATTGCTAAAATTGAGCCCACCAGTATCGCCAGCAAGTATTACTGTGCCGGTATTTGTAAATGATGCAAACCCACCCCCAGGAATAGAAGCCGGCGTAACTATCACGGTTGAATTATTGCTAAAACTTGATGGCAAAACGTTGACTAAACCATGAGTGCCGGTTTCCCAAATCTCACCGACTCCTACAATAAGGGAATGTCCACTTGTAAATGGGTTGATTGATGTGCTTCCGGCGGCGGTTGCTGCTGTTGCTAACAGCGCGCCACCACCAAGAGTAATTACGCCTGTGCGAATGGCGGTTCCAGATGCGCTGTAACCACTGCTCAAATACACTGTTCCGCTAAGACTGCTATCGGTACTGTCGGTACTGATTGTTCCAGTGGTGATAGTGCCACCACTCACCAAAGCAACTGAACCGCCCGCACCTGTGCCGCCATTAGAAGCATTAATGTTCGAATCAGAAATATACGAGTTAACCGCGCAAATAAATACATTACCTGCTGCTCCTGATCCGCTGCTAACGTTTGTGTCTATATCGCCTGTAGATACATAAGACTGGTTTGACATCAAAGTAACTGCCCCGCCCGTGCTGGTACCAGCATTACTCGCATTAATGCTTTGGCTCTGGATATAGAGACCTGCTGAAATAGTTACATTGCCTGCTGCTCCACCATTTGCATAAGTATCTATCTCGCCGGTTATGACATAACTACTGGTTGACGTTAAAGCTACCGTACCACCTGCTCCTGTATCACTGTTAGAAGCATTAATAGCCCCAGCAACAATATATTGGCTCGCTGAAATAGTTACATTGCCCGCTGCGCCTGATCCGTTAGTTACGTTTGTATTTATTGCGCCAGTTGAGACGAAGCTACTGCTTGACGACAAAGCAACTGTGCCACCCACGCCGGCGCCGCCGATGCCAACCTCAGCAAGAGCCCAAATAGGGCCATTTACAGTAATGGAACCAACAGATGAAATGGTCACATTACCGGATGCTGCCGTAGATGAACTGCCGGGACTATAGGTGTTGGTATCTATCTCTCCAGTTGAGACAGAACCTTGGTTTGATGTCAATGCGACTGTGCCCCCTGCGCCTGTGCCATTGTTAGAAGCGTAAAGTCTATTAACACCAATATCTCCAGCAGCCAAGATAGTTATATTACCTGCTGCTCCTGTCCCTGATGTGCTGGAGATGTTGGTGCAAGTTTTTATATCTGCTGCTGCGACATAGTCATTACTTGATGTCAAAACAACTGTGCCCCCTGAGGCTGCGCCTCCGCCACTGGAAGAAGCGTCAATGGTTCCGCCCACGTTAAGATAGCCGGAATTAGCAGCTCCAGAAGCTGTGATAGTTACATTGCCTGCTGCTCCTGATCCGCTGCTGACATAAGTATCTATATCGCCAGTTGTGACAGAACCATTGCTTGATGTCAATGCAACTGTCCCACCTATTCCTGAACCGCCGTTAAAAGCGTTAATGCTCCCAGCCGAAGTATCAACGTTGCCATATGCCAAAATAGTTACATTGCCTGCCGCTCCTGAACCGCTGCTGACGTGGGTGTCTATTGTGCCAGTAGTTACAGTGCTAATGAGCGATGATAATGTAATGGATCCGCTTGTTCCGGTACCAGTTGTACAAACATTGATACTTCCCAGCGTTGTATCAACCAAACCATTCCCTGAGATAGTTAAGCTTCCTGATACACCGCTGTAGGCACTAGTGTTAATAACACTACTACTTGTAAGCTGGACCGCGCCACCAGTTGACGTCAACGAAACTGCTCCACCTGCTCCGGCGTCAGCATTATAAGCCTGAATTATCACATCAGTTATAGAACCATTTGCTGAGATAGTTACGTTGCCTGCTTTCCCTGATCCGAATGCAACGTAGGTGTCAATCTCACCAGCTGCGACAGAGCCATTACTCGATGTCAATGCAACTGTCCCGCCAGCTCCTATGCCTGTGTTGTGAGCATCAATACCAGTTCCGCCAACATTAACAGCAATAGCTCCATAAGCATTAATAGTTACATTACCAGAATCATTACTACCGGCAAAAGTATCTATCTCGCCAGTAGTCACAGAACCATTTATTGATGTCAAAGCTACCGTACCACCTGTTCCAAAACCACCGGTAGAAGCATTTAAAAGCCCAGTTGAAATATATTGTTGTGCTGAAATATTGACGCCACCTGCTGATCCGAAGGCGACACTGGTGTTGATCTCGCCAGTTGTGACAGAACCATTGGTTGATGTCACTGCAACTGTTCCGCCTGTGCCTGTCTCAAGATTATCAGCAAAAATGGTACCGGTCGAAACAGAACCATAAGCAGTGATACTTACATTTCCCGGGGTGGAGCCTGTTCCGCCAACAAAAACACGAGTGTCAATTTGACCAGTTGAAATACCAGCTTGTTGAAGCGTAGAACCTGGCTGAATGCTATTGCCACTGGTTATAGCACCATGGTCATCAAAAACTAGTGGTGAACGATTAGACGTAACAGCCTGAGTTGTTTGCAATACAACATTTCCAGAATTACCACTAAATGCCACACCATTAGTAATAATGTTGCCCAGTTGAATAGATGCCATCGCATTAGCACCAGCATAAACTGTTACATTGCCGCCAGACCCACTTGTGGTGCCAGACGTATTGATATCACCAATTACCAGTACATTTCCACCAGTTGTGCCATTAGCCAGGGCAACAAGAGTCACACGACCACCAGCACCACTACTCGATCGTGTATCCATTACCGGAGATATTGCACTGGCACTCAAATCAATATCGCCGCCTGGTCCGCCAGTCAAGCTGACGGTGACAGACCCAGTAGCAACTCCATTTCTTGGAGTACTTCCGCCAGAAGTTGGTCCAACCGTACCAGGATCTGTACAACCAAAACAAGAGCTGGTTATGTTTGCCCCAGCAATCATCAATAGATTATGACCATTAGTCATAATCTGACCACTGGTGTCTGAGGTGATACTACCTCCAGCTATGATTGCCAGGTCTTCAGCAGAGCTGATTGTTCCTAAAATAACAATACTACCTGTATTGTAATATGTTGGGTCACCAGTAATGCAGTTATTACCCAGTGTAAGCACTTGGGTATTAGCCATGATATGGGCAGCCCCTGCATTTATATTGAGATCTCCTGTAACCAATCCAGCATTTACTGTAACCGTACCAGCACCGGCACTAAGGTTAAGAGCTTGGGACAAATAATTGCCGCCTGCAATGTTTATATTATTGGCGCCTGAGTAATTGGCATCACGCACATTGATGACACCATTCAATGCAGAGAATTCTCCACTAAGCCCGTTAACGGTAATATCCTTAGTTATCGGCGCATTAATGTTGATATTACCTTGCGCAGCGTTGACAAGACCTGCGCTTGTTATGTCGCCGGAGCCCGCATAAATATTGATGTTGTTTGCAGCTTGAATAGTTGGCGTATGAACGCCAGCTGCCGGCGAGACGCCGGCGCTCCCAGGTAGTGTGCTCCCGAGTTGTGGGCTTCCGGGCAATGCATTGGTTATTGAGCCGCCCGCATTAAGCGACAAATTGCCGCCGCTTGAAATTGTCCCGGCATTTACGATGTTGCCAATAGTGTTGAGCGTAAGATTGAGTGTCGTGGATGAAACACCCGATAGGTGTAGGGGCGCGTCGAGACGCGCCTGTTGGGCGGCTCCCGAGCCGCCCCTATATGTATCCAAACGGACAATGGTATTAAACGAGACTAGACCAGCCGGAAGCACATTTGATATCAGTCCTTGTGCTTGTACATATATATTGTTGGCGCCAATTGTGACCGAGTTGAGCGCCGGATTCATAGAAGCCACATACAAACTACCGGCATTTGTAAGATTGCCTGTCAAGTTTAATGTGCCTGACCTGGTCAAATCAATTGCTGTGACCCCTTGCGGTATTACCAGGCTACTTATCATGCGACCCATGCGTGGATTGATTACGAAAGTCCCACCAGTTGCTGAGCCTTGCGAATTAAGCAAAAGCGATTGCCCCACTCCTGAGACCACCTGCTTTACAGCAAGGTATTCGGCTGGTGTTAGCGATGTCTGCGAATTAATAAGTAGTGAAGCACCACCTACACTAATACTTGCTGTGCCATTGTGTAACCAATGACCGGCTGTCATTGTGGTACCCGTTGATGAAAGATCCAGATCTATGGATGGTGCATGATTGACGGAAGCCCCATTGACCAACAGGTGCGCCAAATGCTCGTGAGCATATCTCTGAGAACCGAAGTTCGAATTGCTGATAATTGTGCTGGTTGTGTTGTTAACGTTCTGAGGAACAGGTATTGCCGAGGTTTGGGTTGGACCGGTTAACGACATGGTGGGTTGAGAGGCACCTGGCTGTCCTTGCCAGGCATGATGATGAGGTGAAGCTGTCCAGGCATGATTCTGTGCTGTTGTCGTGCCGTCGGTGATTGACTGAGGGATTGTTGATGTGGACTGCCACTGATGATGATGCGTCGGCATTACCGGTGCTATCGGTGTTTGAGGCGACGAAGGTACGTTTTGCGCAAGAGATGGCAGCGTTTGACCTGCCATGAATATGAATGTAGCTAAAAGCGAGATAACGCGCTTGTACACTCGACACCTCATGTTAATACACCTCTCAACTTCAGCTCACCATTGCCACCCCATTTCCCCATGGTAGCTACAATAGCACTGCAAGGAGCAGTTCGCTATTCAAAGACACCTTAAATCAGGGCCCGTATTGCCTTGTGTAAGAACCTAATCTATGACATCGCTGTTGACTCATTAAACTTCGTACTGAGCTGTTGTAGTGTCAGGCTGTCCTGGTGGTGCGAGACTCGATGGCGACTCCAAGTTTTTTCTGAAGAACACTGAAGATTGCTGCGAGATTATCCATGCTAGGGTTGCCTTTCTGAGACTTCATACCATGAAGACTCTTGCTCGGTCTGTCCGTCTCCGCCGCCAATACTTCAAAGCCGATCGTTGCATTGATCAGGTCGCGCAGGATCAACCGGGCAGTTTGAAGCTCACCATTAAGGAACAACGTAGCTGCTTCATCAAGAAGCGCGTCGGCGAAATCAGGATCACGTTGAACACGTTCGATAACTGTCTGCTTGAAGTGGCGAGTTAGTACCATATCTATCACCTTCCACGTTTCTCCGCTTTCGCGGGCATATCTGTCTTCTTTCCCCTGCGGAGATTTCTAGATGCTTCTGCCTTTTTCCGTTCCTTGTACTTCACATGCAGTGCTATTGCTCGCTCTATGTCAGATCGTTGGTTCTGTCCCACCACCAAATAGAACAATCAGCGACTCACCGTCTTTGGCAAGATAGATTCGATAACCCGGTCCCCAGTCAATTCTGTACTCTCCGATTCCCTCGAACCACTTAATGGCAGAGGTATTGCCCATCTCTAACCTCAGCTTTGCTGTGGTTGCCTTGGCAGCAGCCACGGCTCTTATTCGCGGGAGGAACAACAATAACTAAATCAATAGAGACTGCTTCAGGCAGCTTTTCGCGATGATGAGCACCTGCTGAAACACGATTTGACTAAGTTATTAAGTGGTGATCCAACAATTTTCTCATCCAGCCCTCGCTTTGCTTCTTTGACAGGGCAAGATTCAAGAATGCAAAATGTGTTTAAATGATAAAATAGGATAAACGCATGCAGAGCGTCGGAGGCATTATGATTTCAAGAAATTTGCGCTTGGAAAAACCCCACACTAGCTGGATTAGCACTCATCGCTCTTGCCGTGGGCAAATGTTTGGTGTAGTTGACCTTATGATATTGGTCCCAGCTACTGTGGCGGCTGTACTTCTTCTTTTAAACGTTGGGGTTAGTACATATTATAAGGAAAAACTTGGCTTCATCGGCAACCAGGCAGCACAATATTGCTACACAGTGGCTACTACGACCCCCGAAGCAAATTGGGCCAAGGAGACGTCAGACTTTGTTGCACAACTGTTGCCAGCATTTGGCATGAAAGCCAGCAACTTGAACGTTCGCTCAGCTATTGCAAACGTTATGATTGCTGGATCGCTAAAGAAGCAAGCACAGGTAACCATAACCAACAGCTTCAATCTGCTTGGACCTCATGTCAACTTTCTTCCGACTCAGGTCACTTTGAGTGACAGTGCAGCAGCAACTTCTCCTGTCACAGTCCTTGCTGCTACTGGTCCGCAAGGACCAATGGGACCGCAAGGTCCTCCGGGAGCTACGGGAGCTGCTGGGGGAGGGAGTCCATATCCAGTGGTCGGGTATGCAAAATTTGCGGGAACAAACGTATCTGCCGATACAAGCACTCGTGTAAGTCCAAATGCTTATATCCCCC
>CAILLX010000179.1 GCA_903835185.1 uncultured bacterium
GGCTTTACGCCAGAACTGCTCTTTCGCAACATCGCGTCTTGACGGACGAGCCATTCATCAACTCCCGTGGTTCACCAATCACCATGATTAAACACTCGGTTGTGTTGGCATTCAAGGATGTGGTTCGTGCAACGCTCTCGTCCAAACTATGGATGAGGGGTAATAGCTAAGATTGTAATAGTGCCAATAGCTTCGGTGTCTTTCTGGGGTGGGTAGTAGCACCAGAAGATCCGGTAAGCTGCCGGTGTTTTATTTTCAGCATATGCTTCGAAAACTTCGGTTTTTCCCGGACCTTCGATGCTGTCATATTTATGAGTATTTAGGCTGGGGTAGGTCGGATCCTGAGCAAGAAACTTCAATGCCTTGCGAATAGACTTGAATCTTTTGGTCAAACCTTTATCTTTGCTCAAGGCGTCAAACTGCAATTGAGCTTCTTCGGTGTACTTGAGCTCAAATGGCAATTATTCGTCCTCGCGTTCATCGTCATCGCCGTAGGCAGACAAATCTATTCTGACGACCTTGCCAGCCTCTGCTTGAGCGATACCTCGCTTAATGGACGCGATCCGCTCCTCATTTTCCCAAACCCAGGCTTCATAGGCTGGTACAGACTTAACCGGGTCAAGCAGGATCTGACCGAACTCATTGCGCATTACCTTGTAGCGAACGCCCGGCGGCGTCTGAACGACTGTACCGAGGCTTACGCGGTGTTTGCTATCGGGTTCGGTTTCCTTTCCTGTGTACTGCCAGTTCATAGGTTAGTCCTCAAAGTGTGAGCGATGCCTCAAGGTAAGCTTTACAAGCATCCTACCACCAGTAGGCAATGCCCACAAGTGGGCAATTCCCACAAGTATACTGATTTAATCCCCAGAGACATTCACATTGGAGAAGTTGTGATTGACCTTCCCCAGAATTTGCGCATAGAAGGACGATTTAGTCCAAGATGGATTACTCTATAAAAGAGTGAATGGAGCACAATTAGATGTCTCTTTGTTCCAGTAGCCGAGTTGTCTCAACTGCCGTTATGGGCTGGACAGCTTGGATGTCATTGCAGCTGGCAGCGTGGTGCCAGTGAGTTGGCAGTACCGGTGGTGGCATGGCAACCGGTGCAGTCCGCGACGGATTTGTGCGTGTAAATAATCTACCCAACCTGGCGGCACTACTTGGTATCTTCGCCAATTTGTTCGAGATTTGCAATACATTCTTTGCAGCGTCTTGCCTCATTGCAGGGATAGCTCTGTTGCTTTTGCCAGACAGGCGGAAGCTTGGAGTGATTTTGGCAAGTGTCAGTATCCTGATTCTGGCCATGCCTGGTGTGGTGCAATGGCCATTTGTGCGGTACTAGACGCGCAGCGTCTTCCGTGATTGGTAACCGTTTGAATAAGGAACACGCGAGAGATGAGCGAGTTATGCGCCGATACTGAAAAGGGAAACGTCTGTTACGCTATCTTTTGGCGCCGGACAGCAGCTTGTCTAATTGATTATTGCATTCTAGGTGTGTTATACGGGATGCTAAACTTATCGCCAATTGTCGTTGCCAGATCATGGACTTCAAGTTATGCTGCCCTTTTAAATGTTATTGCCATTTTAAATGTTGTTGCCATTTTGGGGACTTTAGCCGTGGCATTGACCTATCCTATCTTCGAGTGTTCCTCGCTTCAGGCTACGCCAGGGAAACTTGCTCTTGGGATTATAGTCACAGACATCAATGGGCAGCGTGCTAGCTATGCTAGGGCTCTGGCTCGGGCGGTAAGCATAAACATCTCGAGCAATGTGCTGGGCATTGGCTTGCTCATGGTCATTTGGACGGCAAAGAAGCAAGGACTTCACGATATGATCGCCAACTGTCTGGTAGTCAGAAGACCGGCAGCCCAATGAGGTGACCAATGATTCGCAAGCAAATGAGCGATTTGGGGCGCGTGTAGGGTACGTGCGATAGGATGCCACAAGTCTGAGAACAGTTTTGAGTCAAGCATCTTCAGCCTCGCCGCAAAGCAAGGTTCAGGTTCAAATTTCCCTCTTCTGGCGGAACCGGCAATTTTCTGCCCAGGACACCTTAAATTTGCAGGCGCTCCGCAAGCCGTTCTTGAAATTTGCTTTGGAATTTCCGGTTCCATTTCATAAATGGGAAGTTTCTACGGCATGTTACCGGAGCGTCCCTACACATAGCCCTTTAACTGGCAGCAAAAAGTCTTGAGACCAGACAAAAGAGTAAGCGTCCGGCCAAGCCCATGGGTGTGAGAAATGATCCCTGCCCGGTAAAATCGTTAGGTCTGGGGTAGGGGACACCAAGCGCCAGGTAACAGCTCTTTCAGGTCTTGGGCTCTTGTGGAATCGGCCAACCTGGACAAGACATCTGCAATGTAAGACTGTGGATCGATCTGATTCTTCTTACAGGATGCGACGATGGTGTTGAGGATCGCAGCTGTCCGCCCGCCATTGTCACTGCCCATGAAATTCCAGTTTTTGCGCTTATGCCAAATTCAACATAAGCGCAAAAATGGTAGTTTCCCCGGATGTACTCCCCCCTTGGCACCATTCACTTGACGTTTGTTGGCATCACCAAGGCGCTTCCTCCAGTAGTAAAACTTCTTTGATGATAGACCTTGCTGCCGACAATACTCCGGTACTGTGAGATTGCTCTGCCGATGCTCTCTCATTGCCTGTCGCCAGAATAGCTGCTTCTCCGCGATCTTCCCCATACATCCTCCTCGCTATATGACAGAAGAGAATGCCAGACTCGGGTGCTCGCTACTAGATGCATTTCACCGGACGCTTACATGGTGTCACCGGCGACATAAAAGCGCGTGATTATTGGTATTTACAAGGGGTATTTGTTTTGGCAGGAGACTGTGCAGCCTCCCTTCCGGTCGGCACACTTGAACTCTTGGTGAGGCGCGAAAAGCGCGGCTACCGCCGCGGTAA
>CAILLX010000180.1 GCA_903835185.1 uncultured bacterium
GGCACTCTGCGCTGGCTCGACCTGTTCGGCGTCAGTAACGTCAGCTTGAATTCAGATGGACATGCCAGACTGAAACCATGGTCATTAAAGCGGCAAATTTAAACTGTCGCTAGCGGCAAAAAGTCTTGACGCCAGACACCTACCAGCGAACAACGCCGAAGAACAGAATGATGCCGCATAAAATAGATAACCGTCACGTCGTCTAAGGTCTTCGTGATGGCGTCGCATTGCTAAAGGTTTTACCGACAACAGAGCATATCCATTTCCAGTGCAACAGGACATGCAAGGCAATCAGCATGGTGGTGGCAACCGCTAGGTAGAAGTGAATTTGACCCAAATCGTGCCGACCGACGCCGAACAACCGATAAGAGCATCCCGTACCGGGAGGGAACACGAAATGGATAAGCCCACCCGTGGCGAACAGCCCTATCATCGCGATCAATAACAGCAGATCGAGCCAAAAATTAACCGAGGTCCGATTTGTCATGAGTGCTTTCCCTTTGCGAGCATTACGGCTTCTTCATCACTGTCCGTGACAAGCAGCTTGACAAGATTACACCATCACGGTCATTATGAACATATGCTCAAAACAGTCAAGCCCTGCTTCACCGCAACAATTAATGATAGATAGTGTCCGCTAGACGTTTGCGCACACTCCTGCTCGTAGCTGTAGCTTCACTGCTGATCCCTGCTGGGATTGTGAACAGCGCGAATTGCAAGTCTCTACCCACGGGTAGTGCTCCCGGTTCTGGCAGGGAGGTCAGACAGGTTGGCTGTTGCTCCAGCCCTCTGTAACCGTGATCAGCCCTTGCGAACTGTCTTGTCGGAGTATGAACATCCTGCTCGTCCGAAAAGGGCTCTGGCAGCCCGCTCATCTGATGGCGAGATCGTCTTGCTTGCACCCAGCATCATACCAACAGGGAGCGTTTCAGGTGCCAGTCTGTTGGGGTGTGCAATCTGGTTATCTATCCAACTGCTAAGTGCCATGAGTGCCTCATCGGAGAACTGTCCTTCCTCCAGGATAAGATGCTCCGCACTGCAATCAATAGCAAAAGTCTTGTTCGCTGTCGGCAGCCCTCTAATGAGTCCTGCCGCGCATTCAGGCTTAACCAGGTGGTCGTGTAGCCCCTGAATAACTAACACGGGGGTGGAGACTATTTGTCCGGAGTTGTGCGGAGTGTCTTCTGCAAGAACACACCGGGCGGTCGCCAGAATATTCAGCAAGGCAAAAGCAGAGAATACAACAATAACGACAATGGGAGAGGTCAGGTTTTGTGCAGTGTTCATAGTGTGATTACTGTCCATGCTTATTTGCAATTTGTGTTGCTACTTTGCGGCCAGGACTGATTGACCAGGCTGGGACTTTTTGACTCCGACCTGGTTGGTTATCGATTTCCAGGTCAAAAAGCCGCCCGACAGATTCTTCACTGTCAAGCCGTGCTGTTGCAGCAAGCGTGATGCGAAGTAAGAACGTTGTCCGCTCTGACAGTAAGTCACAATGGCCTTGCCGGCAGGAAGATCTGACAGACGATTACGGAGTTCAGGAAGTGGAATATGGATGCTCCCTGGAATGAAGCCGCGATCGCGTTCCGAACGGTTGCGAACATCAAGCAGGCAGAACTGGCTGGCATCCAAAGATTGCACGTCATCGCATTGTACCTGCTCTGTTAATCCATCAAGGATATTCTTTCCAGCCATTCCAGCCAGGTTGATTGGATCCTTGGCAGAGCCGAATGGCGGTGCATAAGCAAGCTCAAGGTCAGCCAGATCGCGTACAGTCATACCAGCTTTTATGGCTGTTGCAATAACATCGATACGCTTGTCGACACCTTCCTTGCCCACCACCTGTGCTCCAAGCAAGAGCCCGGTTTTCTTTTGAAACAGCACCTTCATATCCAATCTTTCTGCTCCTGGATAATAACCTGCATGATGGCTCGGGTGAATGTGCACTGCCTCATATGGCACTGACGCCAACTTCAGCTGCGTTTCGTTTAAACCAGTCGTTGCCACCGCCAGATCAAAGACTCGCAAGATTGCCGTCCCTATAGTGCCGTTATATGTCTCGTTGCCGCCGAAGATGTTGTCGGCAACGATGCGCCCCTGGCGGTTCGCAGGTCCCCCCAGAGCGATGAGAGTATATTCCTTATTGAGAGGATTTTGAACCTCGATTGCATCGCCTACGGCCCACACCCCGTCGGCACTGGTTTGCAAATACTTATTGACTTTTATGCCGCCTCGCTGTCCAATAGCTATATTGGCTTTGTGTGCCAGAGTCACTTCTGGACGCACGCCTAGACCGAGAATCACCATGTCGGCAGGTATGGGTTTGTTGTCGCCAGCTGTAACCCAACAGGACTGCGGACGAGGTTGGTTCATGACCAGTGTCTCGGGTGGCTGAAAACTTTTGATAGCAGCACCAAGTACAAGCCGCACACCATGTTTTCGCAGCTCCTCATGGACAAGTTCCGCCATTTCAGTATCTATGGGAGTGAGCACCTGCTCCTTGCTGTCCACAAGAGTTACGTCAAATCCCCGGTTGGCTAGTTGCTCTGCAGCCTCCAGCCCAATGAACCCACCACCGGCCATGACCACCCGAGTAGGTGCCTGGCTGCTGATCCAGCATTCAATTGCCTGTGTGTCTTCAATACTTCGCAGAACAAAGAGCCCGGGCAGGTCAATGCCAGGTACTGCAGGGCGCCAAGGTGCCGCACCTACAGAGAGAATGAGGTCGTCATAACCCTGCTGGTATGTAGCAGAAGTCTGCAAGTCCTTGACAGTGACCACTTTTGCTTGCGTATCAATGCCAATGACCTCCTGATTTACTCTAACATCCAGATTAAACCTGGCTTTCAGTGAAGCTGGTGTCTGCAAGAGCAAGTCACTTTGTTTGATTATCTCTCGTCCCAGATAGTATGGAAGACCGCAGTTAGCATACGAGACGTAACCGCTCCTCTCGATTATGATAATCTCTGATTCTTCTGAAAGGCGCCGGGCTCTGGCAGCGGCGCTCATACCGCCGGCGACACCGCCTACAATAACAAGCCTCTTGGGCTTAACGTTGGACATGTTCATAAGTGGATCTCCAATAAACTCATAATAATCAGGGTGGTGCAATCTTTGAGAGGAGTCCTAACTACAACAACCGTGTCGGTCCTGAGCTGTTTCGCTCTTGCACTGGGTAAGCGGGCGTTTGACATCAAATGCGAGCTTGTTCCAGGGAGCCTTCGCAAGCAGTAGCCCCAGCCCACAAAATCCTGTGAGCCCGGCGAATGTAAGACCAGCTCCGAAAAATGCAGGAATGGCAAGAAACCACTGATTGACTGACACGCCAAGCGATATGCCGGACAGCACTGATATACCAACGACAAGCTGGATTTGCCGCTCGATAGAAAGTCGTTTTCTTCCTTCCTTAACAGGTAGCCCTGCCTTCTGCCAGGACAATAGGCCACCTTGCAGAACCCTGGGTCGGAAGCCCTTGCTCATTAGTGTATAAGCCGCCCTTTCTGCGCGCTTGCCACTTCTACAAATGATGACCAGCTCAGCGGCTCTTGGCACCTCTTCGAAGCGCGATTCCAGCTCAGCGAGAGGCAGATGACCAGCGACAATTAGATTTGGTTCTTGGCGACAGTTAGGTTGGATACCCCACAAATCGCTGAGGGCTGCACGAAACCCCCAGGCAGTATCGCGAGGACCACGAAAGGCTCCGCGATGGTAATACTATGAATATAGTCGTGGGCTCTGGCGTATATGTGATTCA
>CAILLX010000181.1 GCA_903835185.1 uncultured bacterium
ACGGCACTCTGCGCTGGCTCGACCTGTTCGGCGTCAGTAACGTCAGCTTGAATTCAGATGGACATGCCAGACTGAAACCATGGTCATTAAAGCGGCAAATTTAAACTGTCGCTAGCGGCAAAAAGTCTTGACGCCAGACATCACGCGGTCCCAGCGCTAAGAATTGAAGTCGTTCCCACCAGGTAGGTTTAAGCCGGCAACATTGAAGTGTGCTGTCTCTTTTTGCTGGGCTTGTGTTCTGGTGTTGCGTCATTGGCGGGAACCTTTGTAAGTTAAACTTTTAGCCGCGGCTGGAACACGCAGAATCTCACTGGAGTAGCCTCCGAGCAGCGTTCTGATTGAATCTACGGGTTGTGTCCGGATGCTTGCTTATCCAGCTGCTCGCTAATTTAAAGCTATGTTAGCAGTCTGCTTACGCTTTACTGTCGGGCAAGCAGACAGTTTATGAACTGTCCATGGTGGCAAAGCATACCTTTGGTGCAATTCAGCAGATGCTTCAAAAATTGACCAGACAGTTCAAACTAGCGTAGCGCTGACAGTTGTAATAGGTTTTGTGCAAGCCTTGTGACCACACATTTCCCCAATACAATTTGAAAAAATAGCACTTGGCAAGCAAGAGAAAGAATTATGGCTCCATCATTGATACTGCTGCATGTGAAAGCCGGAATAAAGCAGGCAGAGGCACTCATAATGTTGTCAACAATAAATCGTTTTGCTGTGTGAACAGACTCTCACCAGGTGGAGCATTCTTGAACGGCTTCCAGTAGGACAGCTTTAAATTACTGTCAGGCGTCAGTGAGAGTTTTCATAAATGGCTGACAGGTCTAAAAGCTTGAGAGTTGTCAGGACAGCCAGATACGATGAAAGGTACTCATCTCATCACATAAACAACACAAGGTTTTTCCATTCACCAATTGCAGCTCTGCACTCTTTATCTTGTCATGCCGGTTTAGTTGCGCGGCAGAGATTAAACTTGGCCCGCTCAGTCGCTGAAGATCATATGCTTTAAGCAAGAGAGAAGGGATTGTTCAGCTTGCAGGAATTTCTATGAAAACGGCTCGCAAAGTTTGGCTCATAGCTGGTAGTCGTACTCCGATCGGCTCATATGGGCGCTCTTTGCGCAAAGTTTCAGCAGCGGAGTTGACTGAACATGTCTTTGTCAACGCTTTGCGCAGGGCGGGCGTTCGTGCAGCTCAACTTGATGGCATTTATCTAGGCAACAAGTATCAGGGGTGCACTTTTTTTGTCAATCCGGCTCGTGTAGCCCAGCTCAATGCAGGGATACCTGCTTGTGTCCCAGCTGCTACTGTGCACAGAGAGTGTGGCTCAGGCATGGAAGCGGTGGTCGAGGCTATGAAGGAGGTGGCGCTTGGGTTGGGTGATATTTACCTGGCAGGTGGAGTAGAGTCCATGTCAACCGTCCCGTACCTGCTTCCAGGTAGCTTGCGTAATACCAGCTGGTTCTCTCGGCTGTTACCTAAGTTTGCTCCGTTGCCTGTGGTCTTGTCAGTTGCTGATGATGGCATTGCCCCGCGCAAGCTGGTATGGGACCCTACGTCGGTCTATATGGCTTTTACAGCCCAGCTGGTTGCAGATACATATGGCATAAGCAGGCAGGAGATGGACGAATATGCATTGCGCTCTCAGATGCTGGCAAGTGAGGCGCAGCTGTGCGGACGTTTTGCGCAAGAGATCGATCCTATTGCTGCTCCTGGAACCGGCTTTCTGACGACAGACGAACATCCGAGGTCAACTTCGCTTGAAAAGCTGGCATCTTTGAAGCCGGCTTTTAATCAGAAGCCGAAGGCTGGACTGGCAGGAGTTGTCGAGAAGGCAGTGCAATGGCTGCTTGGTGTCAAACTGCAGCCATTTAATCAGCTGGCTAAGGATATTACTGCCGGCAACGCTTCTGGTATTAACGACGGTGCTTGCGTGCTTGTTGTCGCTTCTGAAGAGAAGAGCCGCGATTTGTGTTTGGAGCCGCTCGCTGAGCTGGTTGATTATGCAGTCTGCGGTGTTGATCCTGAACAGATGGGTCTAGGACCGGTGGCAGCAATCAACAAGTTGCTGGAGAAGAACAAACTGACCGTCGACGATATTGACCTCTGGGAGATAAATGAAGCTTTTGCTGCTGTCTATCTGGCTTGCGAGAAGCTGCTCAAACTTGATCGCAACAAAGTGAACGTGAACGGTGGCGCCATCGCAATTGGACACCCGATCGCTATGTCTGGTGCTCGTATCATTCTCACTCTGGCGCATGAACTGAAGCGGCGCAACTTGAGACGAGGTGTTGCTGCTATCTGCATTGGAGGCGGGCAGGGTATTTCTTTGCTTATTCAAGTTCCCCAATCTGGCGCCTGAGCTGCAAGTGTGTAAAAGAGGGTAAAGGCATGGCTTTGACTGCTGTTCAACTGAAGGTTCTCGACAACGGGATAGCCGTTATAGTGATTGATCTGCCTTCTAGCAAACACAACCTGCTGAGCACTCAGGTGATGAACGAGCTGGGTGAGGCGCTGGAGATGCTCAAAAGCAGGTCTCAAGTTAAGGGGCTGATCATAACCTCCGGTAAGAGCGGCAGTTTTGTCACCGGCGCTGATATCAACGAGATTAAGGCTGTTCAAGATCAAACACAGTTCAAAGCTTATGAGGTTTCGCAGCTAGGTAAAGAGCTGTTTGCCAAGATTGACCATCTGCCTTTCAGAGTCGTTGCTGCTATCAATGGTATCTGCCTGGGCGGCGGTCTCGAGCTTTGTCTAGCTTGCGATGAGAGGCTCTCTGCCGATAGTGTGAGCCAGATTGGGGTGCCAGAGGTGCAGCTTGGCCTTATCCCTGGTTGGGGAGGAACAGTGCGCTTGACCAGATTGGTTGGCATCGAGAACACTCTTAAGCTTGTGACAGGTGGTGAGCCTGTTGACGCCAGGACTGCCTGGAAGCTTGGACTGGTCTCTGAGATTGTCCCAGCTGACAGACTTGCCGAGCGAGCTCAAGAAATAGCCTTAGGTGACGAACCGAGGCGTTGTCGTGTACCGGCAGCCTTGCTGGTACGCCGCTGGGTGTTGGAAGGCAATCCAGTCGGGCGTGCTTTTCTGCGGTACAAAGCTGAAAAGATTGTGCAGAAGGGGACCAGAGGCAAGTTTGTTGCTCCCCAGGAAGCTCTTAAGGTCATATTTGCTTCTGCTGGCGCAGCTAAAAATGTGGAGAGAGCTTATGAGGCAGAGTCTCTTTCTTTTGCCACTCTGGCAGCCAGCAGGGTGTCGCGGAATCTTGTCGGCATTTACTTTGCTAAAGAGCATTCTAAAAAAGTCTCATCTGGTGCAACTCCTGCCCTGAAAATAAAGAAAGTGGGGGTCTGTGGTGCCGGAGTCATGGGAGCTGGCATTGCTCAAGCTGCGGCCTATGCCGGATACGATGTTGTCCTGCTCGACATAATGCCCGACGCTGTTGAAAAGGGCATGCAGACTATAGGCGAACTTTTTGCTGGGCTGGTTGCCAGGCGCAAACTGACATACAAGCAGGCTGACGAGCGGCTTAATTCAATAAGAAACACAACCTCTTACAGCGGGCTGGCTGATTGTGATCTGATAATTGAAGCTATCGTCGAAAAGATGAATGTGAAGCTTTCTGCGCTGGCAGAGCTGGACAAAGTGGTGATAAACAAGAGCTGCATCTTTGCCACCAACACATCATCACTTTCAGTAACAGGGATGTCTCAGGCAGTAAACCAGCCTGCCAACGTTGTCGGCATTCACTTCTTCAATCCGGTTCATAAAATGCCGCTTGTGGAGATTGTCCGTGGCAAAGAGACAGCAGACAGTGTGGTGGCATCTGCTCTTGAGTTTGTCGGCAGGCTGAAGAAGATACATGTGGTTGTCTGCGATTTCCCTGGCTTTGTTGTTAATGCTATCCTGGCGCCCTACCTGCGTGAAGCTATTGTTCTTGCTGAAGAAGGACTGCCTCTGTCTGATATAGAAAGAGCGATGCGTGAATTTGGCATGGGCTTCCCCGGGCAGATGGGTCCGCTAGAGCTCATTGATACAGTTGGTCTGGACATTGCTGGCGATGTGCTCCGAGTTTTACATGCTGCTTCTGGTGACCGCATGTCGCCACCGCTGCTGCTCTCATGGGTTGAGGAGCAAAATAAACTAGCTGCCGGCCGAGCACAAAAAGCAAGCGAGGAGAGCGAACTGATTGTTGCTGACAGTGAGGACCCAAGTAAAACCAGTAAAGTCGAAACAGGTGGAGCACTGCTGGGTAAGAAGACACTGAGAGGTTTTTACCTCTGGAGCAAGAGTGGGCGGCGCGGCAGTTTGAACTCTGAGATGATCTCTGCACTTACAGCTGCACCCAAGAAGAAGAGCGTCTCTGAGATTCAAGACAGGCTTGTGTTGCTGATGATCAATGAGGCTGCACGCTGTCTGGAGAAAGGAGTAATTGCCGATGCCGGACAACTTGATCTGGCGATGATCTTTGGTACTGGCTTCCCGCCTTATTTAGGCGGACCGCTGCGCTATGCCGACGCTCTCGGGCTCAAGATTGTCTGTCAAAAACTGGAATGGCTCTCCACTGTTGCTGGCGAGAATTACAAACCAGCCGATCTTTTGGTGAAGAAGTCCGATGCCTGCGAGCAGTTTTACGACTAGACATAATCAGGCGTAGGGACGCGCCCGCTGGGCGGTTCGCGAACCGCCTCTATAGCAAATACGGTTTAAGTGAACGGTATTGCCGTTAGACAGCAGGTGGACGCAGGATCTGGCAAGCCTGGTAAGAATCACGGCGTAAGCGCATGCACTATATTTAGTGGCGATGAGAGGATTGTCGTCAGTAACGAGAGAAGCTCGACTTGACGAGGCTAAGTGTAGTGCAGCCGCTTGCGGCGTCTGTGTGTTGGCTGCATGTGCGACGTTGCTTGTTTTACTCTCGGCATAACACAATCCAACATAGGAAGGGAGCTTCAACATGAAGTCCTTCAATATTGGTTCGAGACAGTTTGCTGTCATTGCCGCCGTTGTGGTAGTGGCAGCAGTCATCCTGCTGGCGAGTTACTGGCGCCTTCAAGCGCCAGACTACTCGCAGAGAGCCGAGCTTTCAGGGATGGTATCGCCGGCTGTGCAGACTGCGCAGTTTGTCTGTGCCGCTGACGACGACAAGGTCATCGAAGTAACAGTTGGGCTCAAACTCAAGAATGTCGATGAGCTCAAGAAACTGCTTGCTGACCTGGGTGATCCCGCCTCTTCCCAGTTCCGGCGCTACCTGCGCCCGGACGAGTTTACCAGTCGCTTCTGTCCTACTCAGGAGGAGTACGACCAGGTGATAGCTTACTTGAAGAGCTGTAGCCTGATCATTGTCGAGATGCCCTCCAACCGCCGGCTTATCACGCTGCGCGGTACCATCGCCCAAATAAAGAAGGCGTTTGATGTTCACATGAACATCTACTACAGGCAGGGTGTCCAGCGCCTGTGCAACGCCGAAAACCCTACTATTCCGGCGTGCTTGAGCGGCATTGTGGAGTCAATCATGGGTCTCAACGGCTTTGCACGATTCCAGTCGCTGTTCAAGAATTACTACCGTCCCTGGACTGTCAGCGACGATGACAAACCGTCCGGCTTCAGCCCTGCCCAGATTGCTACTGCGTATGACTTCCCAAACAGCAATAACAAGAAGCTGGGCACTGTCTACAGTGGCAAGCATGTTACCATTGCCATTGCCAGTGCTGAAAACTACGACATGGCTGATGTTCAGGCGTTCTGGCGTCAGTTTGGCATCGATCGATCTGGCGCGACGATTGAGAAGATCTGTGTTGGCAACGAGAACAAGAAGCTCAATGTGGAGACGACGCTTGATCTCCAGCAGATAAGCTCGCAAGCTTCCTGTGCCAACATCCTCATGTATCTGGCATCTGATTCGGAGGACTCGAGCTTTGCTCGCGTCTTCAATCGGATTGTCTGCGACAATCGGGCTGACATCATCAGCTACAGCTGGGGTCTGTCGGAAGATCAGAGCGATCCAGCTTCCATGAAGAACTTCCAGACAATCTACATGCAGGCTTCTGCCCAGGGCATTCCGGTCTTCTGTGCGTCCGGTGACGATGGTGCTTACGACAGCCGCGACAAGAAAAAGAAAGAGCTTCTTGTCGTGGACTATCCGTCGTCTGATCCATATGTCGTTGCTGTTGGTGGCACTCACCTGTCGCTTGACGATGCCGGCAAGCGTACTGGGGAACAAGCCTGGACCGGCTCTGGCGGCGGTATCTCAAGCGTCTGGGATCGTCCTGCCTGGCAGCGTACTGCTGCTCTACCTGCAGGTGACAAGAGAGTGACAGCAGATGTTGCCCTCTTCGCCGACCCCTGGCTTGGCTATGCCATGTATTTTCAGGGCAAGTGGCAGGCGCTGGCTGGCGGTACTTCATTTGCTGCTCCAAACTGGGCCGCATTCTGGGCACTGACTGAAGAGGCTTGTGGTGGGCGTGTCGGTAGTGTCTGTGCTACTGTCTATCGCAGCTGCGCAGTGCCAGCTGATCGTGAGCGGTTGTTCTTGGACATAACCAAGGGCGACAACGGTGCCGACCGTCTCCCTGGCTACAAGGCTGGACCTGGATGGGACTATCCTACCGGTTGGGGGGTACCCAATGGGCGTGCCCTTGTCGACTGGCTCAAGTCAGACATAGAAAAAAAGCGCTAAGGGTGCTGTAAGTGAGTTATTCCCACGGGTAGGCAGATGAGTGAGGTCCTGTAGGCATGCTGAACAGTTGAGGTATAAGAGTCCATAATCGGTACTCTTACGCCGCAACTGTTAATGCAGACAGGTTCTCACTCTGCCCTTTTTTGACGCCGAGATACTAGGATATGTAAGAGACGTGCTTGCATTGGTGTTTTCCTTGAGCTTGTCCCTTTTGTCGTTGATTTAGTTGGTGACCCCCTGACCAAGCGGATTAAGCCTGGGTAGGTTTGATCTTGCAAAGGTACAAATCTGTGACAAGGAGGTCACCATGAGTAAATCATCGTCTGGATCTAAGAGC
>CAILLX010000182.1 GCA_903835185.1 uncultured bacterium
ACAACAAAATTAAATCCCAAAAAAATCAACAAAACAAAACAAGCAGCATGATACACTCAGTTCAAATCCGCACCAAGACAGGGATTGCCAATTTCAACTAAAAACGGGACAACCCCGGCCAAAGGCAAACTAACTGCAAAGAAGAGCAGCCCGGTTGGATGTAGACAGATAGGTCCTACCAGTATGGTAGCTATAACTGCTCCAGTGGCAGCGATGATGCAAAAACGTACCAACCGTTCGCCGGAAGTGACAGATAGCCTGTAGAGCGGATAGCTGATTGGTCTGACGAGATAAACTGCCAGTGCTCCTGTGCGTACGTCTTCATCTACTGCCCGCGTCACTTGCGGTCCTGACATTATGATTGACTCTGCTATCATGAGATACCAGAGCATCTCCGGCAATGTGAGCCCACCGAGATCTTTTGCTCCTGTTTCTGCGTAAGCAACCTGCCAGAGTTTGAAAAATATGTACAGAATAACTGCCAGAAAGACTGTGCGGCTCAGGACCTCTCCTATATAGGCAAGATTTGAACGCCCTGAAACCAGAGCTACCCACATATACTTTCTCCAGCTTTTCATCGTCTTTCCACCTCCTTTTTTAGAGCTCCTGATTAGTTGGATCTTGCGTATTGTCTTGTGGCGTGCTGTATATGTGAGCTATGACCTCTTCAAGTGGTGGGTCTTCAATAGTGATATCGGCAACAGATCCTGATTTCAACACTCGATCCACAACCTGGTCTATTGCAACCATTGCAGTGTTGACCTCAATGGTGAGTGCGTGGTCGCTCGCTTTGATGACTGTCACGCCTGGCATAACCACTAGCTGTGGCAGGTCGTGAAATTTGACTGAGAGCACCTTGGAGCCAAGATAACGCCGGCGCAAGATAGATACCTTATCGTCGAAGACTACGCCACCATGATTGATTATAATGACTCTCCGGGCTACACCTTCGATATCGCCGGTGTCGTGACTGGTGAGAAAGATAGTCAAACCATCTTGCCGATTCCATTCTCTTATAAGATCGCGCAGCTCCTGGCGAGCCACTATATCTAAACCGATGGTGGGTTCATCTAGAAAGAGTATTCTGGGGTTGTGGAGCAGGCTTGCTGCAAGCTCGGCCCGCATGCGCTGACCTAGCGAAAGCTTGCGTACCGGAGTTGTAAGAAAACTGCCGAGTCCAAAACGCTCGACGAGCATATCTCTGCGTTTTCGATAAGGTGGCAGGTCAAGATCATAAATGCGAGCGAGCAGATCAAAAGTATCTGCCGGAGGCAGGTGGTACCAGAGCTGTGAACGCTGTCCAAAGACGACACCCATCTGCCGCGCCAGCTCGTTGCGTTGCTTCCATGGTGTGAGTCCGAGAACGCAAACTGTGCCTGAGGTTGGGTACAGGATGCCGGTTAACATCTTAATTGTGGTTGACTTGCCTGCTCCATTAGGACCGATGAAGGCGACAGATTGACCTTGCTCGACGACCAGACTCACCTCATCGACCGCCACAACCTCTTGTGAGTGACGGTTGAAGAGGCTGCCTGTCTTGAAACTAAAAGTTTTTTTGAGCTTAAATAACTCTACTGCATTCATGTTTGTAATCCTGTTCTTGAGCAGCCTGATGAAAGCAAAAAACCCCCCTTGTCTGGAAGGGAGGCTCTCTTTTGCTGCTTTAATTAGCTGTTAGCTAGTTGATGCAAGTGCGTGTGCCCCCTTCTCCCATGAGAAGTCGATGATTGTTGCTTCTGTGTATACAGGTTGCATAACGTATTTGATCGTCTCTCTTGGAATGGGTCGGCAGATTCCATTATCCACAACTGAAGTTTCTTGTCAACCTGTTGTTGCTTTCATAAATGCTGTTTTGATCGAGACGTTCTACTGTTTACTGGCTGCTTGGATTTGCTGCCAGGCAGAATGATTGCCGATGATTGTAAGAGCTTGTGTTAAAAGAGCTTTGCCAGGCTCTCTCTTGAACCATGTGGAGGCCCCGGATGGATGCGGCAGAGGTATAACATCGCAGTGGTGCCCCAACAGCGTGGTGCTAAACTGTTTGCCTATAGTGTCTACGAGCAGCGAGCTACCTAGCACCTGTTCGATGGCCAGCCGCCCGACTGGAATGACTAGTTCTGGCTTGAGCAGGTCGATTTCGTCTTTCATCCAACTTGAGCAATGTGCAATCTCGTCACCGGAAGGTACACGGTCGCCACCACCGGTGGTTTTGCCTGGAAAACAACGGCATACTGCCGCCATATAAACAAGTGAACGAAACTCCTCTTCAGCTACGCCGATGCTGCCAAACCAGCGAAAAAGCATTTTGCCTGCTGTCCAGGCAAATGGCCGTCCCAGCTCGCCTTCATGAGGACCGGGTGCCTGTCCGATCAAATAAACTTTGCTTACAACTGCCGGGCCTGTTACAACTGGTCCAACCATATGAGGACAACGTGTACAGTCCTTAAGTTGTTTGATATGAGTTGCAAGGACGATCTGTTGAGATCGAGCTCTCATACTGCTTTCCTCTACTCACTCAACTGCAAAAATCAAACATTTGAGATAGTCAGATTCAGGAGCATCTACCAGAACCGGATGATCTGGTGGTTGTCCGTGCTGAGCAATTAAGCGTAAGTTGCGATGTGCATCACCTGATGCGCGAGCTATTATGGAACGGAACTCTTCCGAGCTGATATGGTGCGAGCAAGAGCAGGTGACCAAAACACCACCCGGATGCAAAAGCCGCATTGCCAGCCTGTTAATCTCGTTGTAACCACGAGCTGCCGACTCTCTGGTCGATCTCTTCTTTGTGAATGCTGGTGGATCGAGGATTATTAAGTCCGTTTTGAAACGCTCGTCATCAAGAATGTGCAGATAGTCAAAGACGTTGGCATCAACTATTTTGTGTGGCACGGAGAGATTATTTCTCGACCACTGCTTTTCATTGAGTGCATTGAACTCAGTGCTAGCCTCGACGTCAGTGACGCTCTTGGCTCCTTTGAAAGCAGAATGAAGACCGAATAATCCTGTATAGGAGAAACAGTTCAAGACGTCGCGACCAGGGGCCTCGATGGCAACTGCCTTATGGTTCTCTCTCTGGTCCAGAAAAAGACCGGTCTTTGCCCCTGTCTTTATGTTAGCCAGAACAACTGCGTCACCTTCGCTAATCTCGATTATCTCTGGTGGCTCCTGCCCCCACAAGACCCCTGATTGCGGCTCCAGTCCCTCTAAGTTTCGGATGGTGGAATCAGAGCGTTCATACAGACCATCGGCTTGAATTGTTTCGGCGATGGCTGAAATTAAGTCAGCACGCCAGCGCTCAAGTCCGAGAGCAAGAAACTGGCAGACAGCAAAGCGCTGGTAGACGTCCACTGTGAGACCAGGGATGCCGTCAGCCTCTCCATGAATAAGCCGGTAAGAGGCAGGCAACCCGCCGCGTCCAGCGTAGCGGTCAATTCGATAGCGATATGCTGCGGCGACGCGCTGCTGCCAGAACTTCTGATCAATCAGCTCATCCGGGTTACGTGTCAGATAACGGAAAGCAATCTTGCTCATCTGATTGAGATAACCAATGCCGATTGGGCGCCCGCCCGGTTCTTTCACACATACCAGGTTACCGTCAACAAAGTCAGCACCAGGTCCTTCAGCAACCTCATTGTCATATACCCATGGGTGTCTGCGCCTGTCAATTGGCTGAGACTTGAGCTTGATTGATGGCAGTGTCATGAAACCAGTTTCCACAGTAAGGGGACGGGCTGATGGCGATAAGATAGTACGGGAGCAGGAGCAAAGTTGCTGTTTCTATTGTGTCACAATCCAGCAGCTGCTGGGATGATTTGTCTGACCTGTCTGTAAACCAGACCGCCTGTAAGGCTGCGCGCATATATACATTGATTTAGGCGTTATCTTTTAGCCCCAGCGGAGAAGCGCTGCTCCGGAGGTTAGACCTGCACCCATTGTGCCTATCAAAACAAGATCGCCTTTCTTCAGCTTCCCTTGCTCGAGCGCTGTATTCATAGCCATCGGCACAGTGGCTGCAGTTGTGTTGCCAAACTGATCAATATTAATAATGACGCGATCTGGAGCAGCACCAATCCTTTGTGCTGCAGCATCGATAATACGTTTGTTTGCCTGGTGCGGAATGAAAACGTCAACGTCGGCTCCGGTCAGACCGTTGCGAGCCAAGAGACGGTTGCAGATCTCAGACATTTTGAGAGTAGCAAATTTGAAGACTGTGGGTCCATCTTGGCGGAGGTAATGCATCCGCTTTTCTACAGTCTCATGTGAGGCTGGATTTAAGCTGCCTCCAGCTGGCAACTGGAGAAGGTGCCCACCGGAGCCGTCGACTTCGTGCAAGAAGTCTATGAAACAACCATCGTCCGCGCTGCTGCTGCCCTCGAGAAGCACGGCTCCTGCTGCATCACCAAAAAG
Organism: uncultured bacterium; assembly: GCA_903835185.1. Lineage (GTDB taxonomy): Bacteria > Cyanobacteriota > Vampirovibrionia > Obscuribacterales > Obscuribacteraceae > CAILLX01. The sequence goes on from CAILLX010000182.1 coordinate 4,411, forward strand.
GACGCAAGTGTTGCGATCCTGGTAGTCGGTAATGGAGGTCATAATGTCAGCACCGATTACAAGAACTTTCTTGTGTACACCGGAAGCTATAAATTGAACGCCTGTTTGCAGTGCATAGAGGAATCCGGAGCAGGCAGCATTAAGATCAAATCCCCAGGCACCTTTAGCGCCAATCTTGTGCTGCACCAGACAGGCAGTTGATGGAAATATCATGTCTGGTGTTATGGTAGCAACAATAATTAGTTCAATATCGGTTGGTGCAACTCCAGCTCTGGAGAGAGCCTGTTTGGCAGCCTCTGCACCAAGATCAGATGAGGCGACTCCTTTGGCTACGACATGTCTTTGCACTATACCGGTGCGTGTGCGAATCCATTCATCTGTTGTGTCGACAATCTTGGTCAAGTCTTCATTGGTGAGCAGTCCGGGTGGAACTGCTGTTCCAACTGCACTTATCTTGACCAGCTGGACTGGACGCGGCACGTGTTGCTCGCTGGCAGTAGCAGGAGCCTGAGTTGGTTTTTTCATATCAATTGTATTTGGCATAATCATGAATTTTAAGCTATTTTCGCAATAACCCAATGCAGGTGTCTTAGAAACATTAAGTTTTAAGTCCAGCCTCTGGGATTTCTTAGATGACTATCAGGAGCTTGATTGTTGGGGCGGGTGCTTGCTGCTTCTTGCGAAAGGCAGTACAGTGACTGTTTGATGATGGGTGATACCGGCGGCGGTGCTCACCTGAGGCTATCTTACTGCAATTGATTGTCAACTGTGTGTCTGTTCGTGTGCAGCAATCAATGATTCCGTTACTACATAAGGTTCCTAAAGTGACCGTACTTGCAGCTCAATATCTTAATAGTAATGTGGATGCTGCTCTGTAGGCTTATATGGTTGCCTGAAGCGACCAGAAGCTAGCGAGCACGATGTAATGCGCCAAAGAATATTGTGGTCGCCAGAGCCAATAGAATTACATCCAGGCAGATCAGGTCTAACATAGTTTTTTTCTCGACGGGTCCACAATAGTACCATTGCTCTTACAGCGTAACCGCAAAGAGACAGGACTGATAGTTAAGTTATTGTCAAGTAGCTGGTTGCTGTTTCTTGCCATCTGGAGAGTCCTCTGCAACCAGCTTCTATTTAGGCTGGCTGGGTGTCAGGAGTGTAACTCCGTTTAAGTAAGGTGCCAGGGCGTCAGGCATGCGCACAGATCCGTCAGGTTGTTGATAATTCTCCAGTATGGCAGCTAAAGTTCTTCCGATAGCTAATCCAGAGCCGTTTAAAGTGTGCAAATAACGTGGCTTGCCACCATCTGCTGGACGATATCTGAGATTGGCTCGCCTTGCCTGAAAATCACCAAAATTGCTGCAGGAGCTGATTTCGCGATATTTATCCTGAGCTGGGAACCAGACTTCCAGGTCGTAACATTTCTGTGCAGAAAAACCGAGGTCGCCGGCACAAAGAATGACGCGGCGATAAGGCAGTTCGAGTGCTTCCAGAATGAGCTCAGCATCGCGTGTCAGTTTTTCATGCTCTTCATTTGAGTGTTCAGGAAGACAGAACTTGACCAGCTCCACTTTGTTGAACTGGTGCTGACGTATATAGCCGCGTGTGTCCTTTCCAGCGCTGCCTGCTTCGCGTCTGAAGTTAGGCGTGTAAGCGCAATGGTAGACAGGCAGGTCTTGTTCTTCGAGAACTTCGTCGCGATAAAGATTGGTTACAGGCACCTCGGCTGTTGGTACCAGGTAAAGCTCATCGTCAGCACATTTGTAAAAGTCGCCTTCGAATTTTGGTAGCTGTCCGGTGCCCATCATGCACTGCCGATTAACCAGGATAGGCGGGAAGACTTCGTGATAGCCGCGCCGCGAGTGGGAATCAAGCATAAAATTCATTAGCGCCCGCTCTATCTTGGCGCCCATCTCCATGAGCACAGTAAAGCGAGACTCAGCCAGTTTTACCCCACGTGTAAAATCAAAAACATTAAGATTGCTGCCTAGCTCGTAGTGATGCTTGGGATTGGCTATAGCAGGTACTGTGCCCCATTGGCTAACCTGCGTGTTACATGTCTCGTCAGTTCCATCTGGAACGCTCGGATCAGGAATATTAGGGATCGACAATCTGATCTTTGACAGACGCTCTTCCAGCTCAGCTTTGCTTGCCTCAAGCGTCTCACGCGTTTGCTTGACACTCTTTGTCTCTTCGCGCAGTGCTGACATCTCGGCAGCAGGCAACTTGCCGCTTTTGAACAACTCCGTAATCTCATTGGTGCGCTGATTGAGACGCTCCCAGTCACCCTGCACTTTGCGCAAGGCAACGTCTACTTCAATTAGCTCGGTTACTGAAAAACCACCGTTGCGCCGGGCAAGGGCAGCTTCGACCTCTTCCTGCTTATCGCGGACCAATTTCAAGTCAAGCATATGATTGAACTGTTCTCTCCTTGGGATCGTTACTTATATAGAGTGGATAAGTAATGAATTATAGCCGAGTCAATTGATGACATGGTTGAACACAGCTCAATTACGAGTCGAGATGATACGAGCAGCGGCTCGAGAGGATGCCGACGCAGCCGTCTAGGGCGCTCCGGTGAAGATGCGGCTGTTTCTTTTTATGAGGCTCTCGGGCTGGAACTGCTGGAGCGCAACTGGCGTGCCGGGCGTTTTGCCGAAGTTGATCTCATACTGCGATCTCCATCCGGTCTTCTTGTTTTTGCTGAAGTGAAAACAAGAATGGCTAGCTGGGATAGCTGTCTTGAGTCAGGTTTTGAGGCAGTGAGCTTACGCAAGCAGAGAAAGATTGTGACAGCCTCTCGCCTTTACACTGCGCAAAGAGCTTTGATAGATACTCCATGCCGGTTTGACGTCCTGGTCATCAGTTGTGATACAAGCAGGCAGCCAGGCAAGACAGTTCTTCCCAGAAGGATTGTCCATGTTGCCGATGCTTTTTCAGGCCAGTACTGCTGACAACCAGGGTGAGCAATATTTCAGAAATACGTACTCTCCCCAGTGACACTCAGGTACCGGTTTGTTAGCCTGTGTTGAAACGCCTGAACAGGCGAGTCGGCAGCATAAGAGCCAGCGACTAGAGGGAGAGGGAGATGTTCTGGAAGAAAGTCAAGCGGTTTGAAGATCAGGTGAGGGTTGTTGGTGTCCAGGCTGTGGATTATGCAGGGACCAATCGCCGCGCCGTCAATCTCATACCGCTACCTGTGGCTTCAGATGGGCACGAGATTGCGCAGACTCAATCTGTGCGCTTTCATCACCTGCTTGTCAGTATTGAAGGTAATTTACGCACATGCTGTCTGAAAATAATCTCGCCGCGGAAGAAGTCGAGATCGGCAATCCTTATATTTCGAGGACGTGTTGTCGGTTGTCTTTATGGGCGCAAGAGTCTCGGTTTTCAGGTCATGCAACAGGATGCTCAGATGCATGCCCTGGCTGATCTGGCGGCACCTGGCAATATACTAGATGCATATCAGCTGCCTGAGGAGCTTGTTCTGGCGGCTGCGTCACTTTTCCATGGGCAGGTACTGACATTTAGCGCTGGTGCTACTGCAGAGCAGCTTCTTACTGCTGCTGTCCAGCAGATTGGCAGTTTTTCATTGCCTGGTTGCGTTGTTGTTAATACAGATGAAGATGAGATGGTCTGCCAGGTTTATATGTCTGGAGGTAAGATTATTGGTGTTTTTTCCAGTCAGGATGGTTGGGTAGAACCTACGTTGCAGGCTGCGTTGAGTTATCTTGCCAGCTCTGGCAATTGCAAGGTGATGGCCAGCGTTCTGGCAATACGCACTGTGGATGACGCCTCAGCACTAGGATTTAGTCTCACAGGGTTGGGCGACCGCCGTTTCCAACTAATCAGACAAGAGGGGAGAAACCTCTGTCCTGTAGACAGTGTTGACGATCCATTTTCAACGCAGTATCTCGACAACCTCCTTGCACGTTATTTGCCGTACGGTAAGAACAAAGGCACATCAGGACGACAGAACGAACCTCTGGCACCTGTTCCTGAAAACCAACAGTATTCGCGTATGCGTCGCATAAATGACTCAAGTGCTGTGCGGCATGCCCACTCGATTAATCCTTAATCAGGCGCTGTGTCTCTGTATGAGAATTCAGGCATAGCTGTGTTCTAATCTGATGTCGGCTCGCTTTGAGAAAACAGCTCTGCTGTAAGAGCAGGCACATCTTGCCTGACACAGTGGACTGTCGGATGCTGCTAGATGAAGGCTGCTGGCTTTTCTGTTTCATTTAAAGAGATCTGCTAGTATCTTTTCGGAACAAACGCCACACATATGGACGACGATGCCTGTAATCTCACCAAACGTAAGAATTCAGCCTTCTACTGCGGCAGTCAGCGCCGACGGACACCTTGTTATTGGTGGTTGCGATACTGTCAAACTGGCCGAGCGCTTTGGTACCCCGCTTTGGATCTTGGATGAGCAGACTATTCGTGACTCTGCTTCTGCTATTACGTGTGGTCTGGCGCAGTATCCAGTAAGTCGTGTTCTTTATGCTGGTAAAGCTTTCTTGTGCCTGGCTATGTGCCATTTAATTCGTTCCCTGGGACTGGGGCTGGATGTTGTATCTGCTGGAGAGCTTTTTACTGCAGTAACAGCTGGGGTACCTCCCGAGCAGATTTATATGCATGGCAACAATAAGTCAGCTGCTGAACTACTGGCAGGGTTATCGGCTGGAGCAGTGAAAGTTGTTGTAGACAGTCAGTCTGAGTTGCGTATGATTGCTGCAGTGGCTGAAAGTATAGGTACTAAGGCCAATATTCTCTTGAGAGTGACTCCAGGGGTGGTGCCTGATACACATCACTATATCCGTACTGGTCAGCACGACAGCAAATTTGGTCTTTCACTTCAAGAGCTTCCTCAGGTAGTAGAACTTGCTGCCCAGCTCAGCGGCAGCATCAATCTGATTGGTTTGCATGCCCATATAGGCAGCCAGTCTCATGATGTTGACCCGTATCGTGAGATTGTCGAGATTCTTGCTGACTGCTTTGCCGACTTAAAACGATCTCAGGGAGTTGAACTCTCAGAGCTCGATGTTGGTGGCGGTTTAGGAATAGCCTATGTTGACAGCGACAGGCCAACAGCAATTCATGATTGGGCCTCTGAGATAGCAAAGCAGGTAATATGCTCCTTTAGAGCACGAGAGCTCAGTCTGCCGGCTCTGGTTCTTGAGCCAGGGCGGTCAATAGTTGGTACTGCCGGGGTCACTCTTTACCGGGCTGGACATGCCAAGCAGCTGCCGGCAGGAGTGCGTTACCTGGCTGTAGATGGCGGCATGGCTGATAATCCCCGTCCGGTGACCTACCAGGCTCAATATTCAGCTGCTCTGGCCAACCGCATGGACGAACCGCTGTCTAGCGAACCTTTGACTGTTGTCGGGAAGTACTGCGAGTCAGGAGATATAATCGTAAAGGATGTCTTCTTGCCAGCGCACACAGGCGATTTGATTGCTATTTTTGATACTGGAGCCTACAACTACAGCATGGCATCGAATTACAATCGTACTGGGCGTCCGGCTTGTGTAATGGTCATGTCTGGGCAGGCCGATGTAATAATCGAGCGTGAGACCAACACAGACCTATTGAGACAGGATCGCATTCCAGGCAGACTGCTGGCTGATTCTGCCTCTCAGTAGTTTTTGCGCAGCAGCCAGCCGGTTCACAATGAGCAAGCAGAGTGGGAGAGGGGGAACGGCATGGATTCTCTGTTGAAAATAGGGGAGTTGATCGACAGGTTGCGCCTGCTCATTGCTCACTGGGACTGGCTCACCTTAATCAGGACTGCAGCTGAGGTTCTTATCATTGTTTATGCAGTGGGCTGGATCTGGGTGCGCATTAGGGGAACGCAGGCTGAACGGGTCTTAAAAGGAGCGCTCATCCTTACTTTTCTCTGTCTTGTCTCGGCTCTAGCTGGTTTTACTCTTGTTACTGCTATTTTGCAGCAGCTGATTCCTGTTGCTGTGCTGGCCTTTCTCATTATCTTTCAACCGGAGATAAGGAGAGGGCTTGGTTATTTGGGGCGCAATACAACATTCAAGATTGATCTTTCTCTAACCAGCGCAACCAGAGACAGATCGCGCTTTGTTGTTGAGCAGATCATAGCTGCTGTAAACGATCTGGCGCGTACTAAAGTAGGTGCTCTTATTGTCGTTGAGCCACTTGAAGGTGAGCGTGACTATTTGAGCCCCGGCATCCCGGTTAATGCCGAGGTATCAAGCACAATGCTTTTGAGCATCTTCTTTCCCAACTCTCCGTTGCATGACGGTGCTGTAATTATTCGTCGGGACAAGATTGTGGCAGCTGGCGTCTTGCTGCGCATGACTGACAACCCTAATCTGAGCTACAAGTACGGTACACGGCACCGGGCAGCAATAGGTCTGTCTGAAGTCTATGATGGGTTGTGTATTGTTGTCTCAGAAGAAACAGGAGTGATTTCGGCTGCCAGTCACGGTTTGCTTGTGCGCTACAACAGCGCCGATGAGCTGGCTGATCCGCTCTCATACATTTATCATATGGGACCAGGAACTAAGGCGTCGAGCCCGCTGCACTCGTTTCTGAGTCTTTTCAGCCATGGCAAAAAGACTCATGTTGACACCGCTGCCGGTGTCGACCTGGACTTTCCTGAGAGCAAGGAAGCTGGAGCTGAGCGCTCTGCCTGACCAGCTGCTGTGAAGCCAGGCAGCTCTGCCTGCCGGCTTGTCAACTTGCGCAACAGCCACATATACAAAACCAGGCAATACATGATTGCCAGGTCTTATGGCCAAGAATAAAGGCAGTTAACCTTCGGTTTTGCCTTTGTCCAATTTGTAACGTTTGACGAAACGATCAACCCGCCCCTCTGTGTCCACTATCTTTTGAGTGCCGGTGAAGTAGGGGTGGCAGTTGCTACAAATCTCAACCCGGATCTGCTGCTTAGTGGAGCCAATCTCCACTTTGTTTCCGCAGACACAGGCGGCCAGAACTTCATAATACTTAGGATGAATACTTTGCTTCATCTTCGGATCCTGTTTCCTTATTCTAAAGATGCGACTTGTAATCATACCAGAGAGCTATTAGCAGCTGCCCGAGCTCTACAACCTCTTAAGATTTGCAGAGATGCTGGCTGTACTTACACTTTAGTTAATTGGCTGCTTGATTTCCAGACCTTCTCCAGAAGCTGAGGTGAGACGGTGTCCTTCTACATTGAGGAATACTTTTTTGCTTCCAGCCGAATCTGTCACTGTACGCCGCAGCTGCTCTATCCTGGTCTCCAGTGAACTGGAGCCTCCGCCTGAAGCAAATCGGCGTGACAGATTGAGCTCGATTGTCCCTGCTTTCTCCTCTACTCCAAGCAAGATTGTGCCGCGCGGAATCTCGCTTCCTAATCCAGCCTGGATCTCCTGCCCGCTTGGACCTGTCAGGAGATCCTCAACTGACTGTTTAACAGAGTCGCCACGTCCTGACTGACGGCTTACTTCAACTAGAGTCAGTTGATCTCCTGCTGTCTTGACAAACCAGATATGTAGCTTCCTGCCGTTGTCTTCTCCTGTGAGGTCGCCGAGGATAGTCCTGGTACTGCATGCTGACAGAACAGCTAAGGTAGCCAGGATGACAAGCAGCCCCGCAACTGTGCTCTTCATCTTATTAGTCATCTCTTTCTAGTTTTTTGAGCGCTTGTGCTTGCTTTTGGCGCCAGCAAAAGATTACCACTGAAACGTACCTCGTCGTCGGCAACGGCAAGAGTTTCCATCCGGAAGGCGTGAGTGTCCCTATCCAGGCGTGAGAAATCAATTATTGGATTCACTATCTGGGAGGCAAAAGCTGCAAATTCCCGTGGATTGGGAATATCGGGTGAATCAATCTCTAAATTGCGCAAATAAATTTTAGTGCCACCGATTAGCTCTGGTTTCCCTTTGAGCCTCATTGGCACTCCCTTGTCAGTGGTGGCTCCGGCAGAGGCGAGGATAGTCTTAATCTCTACACTGTCTTTATGTACAGCAATTTGAGGAGTATGCAAGATAAGTTGCTGTCTGCCCAGACCTGGCATGTTCAACTTAATTGATCCCAGTGAAGTTGCTATAACCGGATTGACAAGACCGGTTTCAAGGTTATCTGCCGATACTGCTCCTGACACTGCAAACATGGCAGGGCAAAGAAGCACGTGCCGGTGGTGCCGATCCAGTCTGATCCACACAGGAGTGACAGTTGTTATGCTCAGAGACTTGATTGGCATACTTCGATACTGCCAGCCGGTCACAGTAATATCAATCTTCTTGATCTTGCCGGCTAAAAGGTCAGTGAGGCTGTAATTCTGCACTTTGACCTTAAACTGACCTTTGATTTTATGCTTGAGAGCTGCAGCTATGGCTGTGCTTGTGAAGAAGTTAGCTGCTGCTGTGACTCCGGTGTATTTCTGGAGATTGTGGCTGAAGCTGCCAGCTGTCGAGAACGGAAGGTTTGTAGCTGAAGCTCTACTGCCTGTGCTTAAGAGCGCCGCCAGAGCCAATGCTAGAAGACAGCTGCTTGCTCCTGCCGGAGAAAATCGCATTAAATCTTATCCTCTCGGGTTGTCAAAAGGCAAGGATAACAAACGTTTGGCTCCAAAGTGAAGAGATCTATTTATTAATGCTAAGAACGTCTGGCAATGGCTATGAGCTTTCCGGCTGTGGCAAGGCAACTGTTGCTTTGCCACAACAAGCAGACAGCGATGCAAGATACGCCTTTATGGACACATTGTCTGGTTCGATCAGCTGCTGCTCATCCCGAGGCTAACTGGAGCGCATCTTTTCGTTAAGGGCGTCTTTAAGTAGATCGTTCTGCTTGAGCAAAGCTTTGAGATGCTCGTTAGCGATTGCCAGTTCAGCCTGCAGCTCAGCTACAGTCTGCTCATGAGTGACACCGGTTATCGGGTCGCGCCCTGGCATCTTAGGAAGCAGGACATATCCGAGCTGGACAGCCTTAAGAGCTGCAGCTGTACGAGTTGGCACTTTGAGTTTAGCCAGTATGCACTCTATATGCTTTTCAACAGTACGCAGTTTCATGTCCAGCTCTTCTGCTATTTCTTTATTGCGCAGGTCGAGCCGGATTAAGACTTCAATTTCTCTGTCAGTAAGGCTTGTGTTAGGAAGCATTGTCGAAGGCGACTGCTTGACAAGCTGGGTGATTTTGGGGTCGCAATAAGGCAACCCGCGTGTCACCTGTTCAATCGCTTCAAATAAAGAGCGTGGACCGGAGCTCTTCAAGCAGAATCCCCGTGCTCCTGCTCGCAAAAGCTGATTGTGGTACTTGGTTGCATGGTAAGAGTCTGTCAGGACTAAAATGTTTGAATTTGGCAAGTCCTGACTTATACGCCGGCACACTTCAACTCCATTAAGGATGTCTAAGTCGACATCGAGGATGATGAAGTCTGGCTTCAAGCGGCGAATTATTTCAGTGGCTACCATGCCGTCGGAAGCTTCGCCGACTACTTCAACCACTTCTGATACGACACGCTTAAGGCCAAAGCGTACTAGCTCGTGCCGTTCGCAGATAATCGTGCGTGGACGAAATACTGAATGTCTTTGGATGCCCGTCTGTGATGTATCCAATGAATGCTCCGGATCCTGTTAGTGTGTAAATCAATTGCCTTGCGGCTTTTTTTAATCAGCTCAACAACGAGTGTCGGTGATCCTTATTATTCTAACAATCGATTTGGTAAAGAGACACTATTACTGTCTTAGCTGCCTTTGCTACGTTATACGATGGTAGGTGTGCCGTCAAGTGTTTAGTAGGGGCGCATTGCATGCGCCCGGGCGGATATAATCCGCCCCTACAGGTGTTGCGTTATTTGGGAAAGGCACTACCTGTCCCAGTTCCGTTCGTTATTTGCTATTGTCTGGAAAACCTTGCGATAGCTGCGCTATCCGCATGTTGCTTTTTTTGCCTAATTTATGGGATTCTTACGCTGGCAGTGGGACAAACCCCAATAGACTTGCTTAGTGCTTCATCGTTAAGCTGTGTTCACGTTGACGGATAGCCGAGAACAGGTTCATCGTGAACAATCGCCGCAAGAATATAAAAAAACTGAATTTGGCAGTAGCCGGGACAACGGCAGTAAAACTGCTTGGCTTGATATGCAGACTGCAGATTCCGGCAAACTGGCAGTTGCTGCTGAGAATGCAGCTTAATTGCTGCCTGCCTGTGGCGCTTGCTCTGTCGCTCGGCTTTGCCTGTGGACATGCTTCTGCCACAAAGCTTAATGCTCAGCCGTTGCCGCGTGAGCGTGAAGCCAAGAGCTTTGACAATCCGGACAGTGAGACTGTGATTGCCCAGCCAAGCCGTTTTAAGCGCCGTCCTGATTATCGTGAAGTGGACGCGCAAAAACAAAAGGATGCTGACGAGAGCTCTCAAAAGGCAGAAGAAGCCAAGCGAAAGGCGGCAGAAGAGAGCAAGCGTCTCCAGAGCGAAGCTTCTGATAACTATAAAAAGCGCCAGGAGATGGCTGTTGCTGCTAACAATAAGGCTGTACTTTTTGGTAAGAAAGGTTTATGGACACAGGCCATCTCTGCGCACGAACAGGCTGTCCAGCTTGATCCTGCCAGTAAGCAGTTTCGCATAAATCTTTCTGCAGCCAGAGTGGAGTATGGCAAGACAAAGCTGGCTGCTGGTGATCTTAATGCTGCAGCTGGTTGTTTCCGTAAAGCTTTAGCTGCAGCACAAGATAACGGTCTGGCCGGTCGGTTGTTGGCTGCCACTATGTCCAAACAAGGGCGTGATCCTCTTTCAATAGATGTCAGACTGGCAACCGGAGATCAACTTGGTGCAATAGGCGATTGGGAAGGAGCTTCAATTGAGTATCAGGCAGCTATGCAACTTGAGCCGTCAGCTCGCACATATACTAAGGTCGGAGATATGGCGCTCAGGTTTGGACAGGTAGGAACAGCTACTAACTGGTACAGGCAGTCTTTAATAAAAGATCCAGACTATGCTCCTGCTCACCGCCAGCTCGGTCTGCTTGCTCTTGCTCAAAAAGATTACACTGCAGCAGCTGCATCTTTGCGCAAAGCAGTCATCCTTGATCCACATGATAATGCAGCGGGACAGGCGTTAGTTGAGATCTGGCGTAAGCAGGTGTCAGGCAATCCGCTCCTGGCAGAAAATCATCTTGGTCTGGCTGGGGCTCTCCAGCTGACTGGAGACTATTTCGGAGCAGATAGCGAGTATCGCCGGCTGGAAGCTCTTGCTCCTAAAGACCCGAGTCTTGAATCAGGACGAGCCAGCCTGTCTCGTACTATCCAGCATGACAAGGCTGACAGACACAGACTGGCTGCCGAAACACTATTCAATCAAGGGTTGCACCGTGAAGCTTTAGCTGAAATTAGTCAGGCAGTCATGCTTGAGCCGAGGTCTGCCAAGTATCAGTTCCTTTTAGGAGAGTGCCTGGAGACAAATGGTGACTACCAGGGTGCTCATCAAGCTTACTTAACTTGCGTCCTTATTGATCCTGAAAACAATAAGGAAGCGGCTGCCAGGATGAAGCAGATGCAAAATGCTGCTGCTAACCCGGTTTCTTTCAGGCAGAAAACGCAGCCACAAGCTGTCCAGCAGCAGGGCAGTCCGTTTGAGGCAGCTCCACAACCTGCTTTCGGTTTGCCTAAAAAAGATATGTTTGAAGCAGCACCTGCAGCTCTGCCAGAGATGGGTGCCCCTGCAAGTCAGCAAAATTTAGAATCTGCGCCGGCTGCGGCGGCTGCAACTCCTGCGCCTGATGCTGTTACTGCTGCTGAAGGGCAGCGTGACTTTGCCAAAGCAGTGCAGCTTCTGCGCGAGCTGGTTGGCGGTCGTCTGCAAGACGCAGAAATTCATCACAGACTGGCAGTAAATCTGCTTAACTCTGGCGATATTGACGAAGCTGTCTCCGAATTCCGTATTGCCAGCGCTTTGAGCCCAGGCAAGAAAGAGTTTGCTGACGATCTAGCCCAAGCTATGATTATCCACAAGCGTTCCCACGCCAATCAGGCTGGGAGCCAAGACTCTAGTATAAATGCGGGAGCATCTAGATGAGCTTTTATTTCCAACCACCAGATCTGGCTGAATTTCCGAGACGTTCTTACAGGCGTTTCCTGGAAACCACTTTAGGTGATCTCTTCACTGAGATATCACCAGTTGCTTCAGAGTTTAATGCTCGCTTCGAGCTGTCTTTTGTCGGGCAGGATGGTCGCGTGCACTGGCGCTTTGAAGATTATGCCGCCGACTCTGGTTATCCTGTTTCAAGCGAGCAAGCACGGCGGACTAATATGACACATGCTCGCCGCATGCTCATGGAGATCTGGTTGCGAGACACACAGACAGGCGAACTGCGCAAATCGACCTGCTATATGGGCGACGTGCCTGTCATTACTGACAGAGGCACTTTTGTCATCAACGGTTCAGAGCGGGTTGTGCTTGGACAGCTGGTGCGTGCTCCTGGGATTTATTATTCCAATCCGAGCCAAACTATTTATAAGGCGTTGATGCTTGCTGAACTTGGAGCACCGGTTGCTTTTGAGCTTGATCTTGAGACAGGCACAGGCAGAACCAGTCGGGCCAAATGTCGTGTCAAACTGCCTAAGAGATCATGGATTTCTGCTACTACTTTGTTGATTGCAGCCGGAGTTGATATTGCCACTATTCAAAAGAGGCTTGGACCAACTCTTGAGCGCTGGCGTATTGACTGGAAACAGCTCACTCAGTCTGAAGCTCTGGCTATTGTGGGCCGCGGCTGGAAGCCTGATGGTGGCGGTGGTACTGCCAGCGGTGCTCAAGCTCTCAAAGAGCTGACTGATAAACGACGTTACAGCCTGGGTGTGCTCGGGCGTCGCCGGGTTAACGACAAACTTGGGCTTGAAGAGGAGTCTAAACAAATTACTGCTGAGGATCTTCTTTCTGCTATTGAATATTTAATAGGCATTCCATCTGATGTTGGCTCTGTCGATAATATAGATAGTCTGGAAAACAGGCATCTGCGTGGAGTTGGTGAAATACTGACTAAATCGGTGCGTCCTGCTCTGGGGCAGATGGCTCGTTCTATCCGTAGCCGTCTGGAGCTGCACGAAGAAGACGAGATCGGCTCTCCAATAGACTTTGTCGATGCCCGTCCGTTTGTCAATGCTATCAACAAGTTTTTTGGCGGCAACCCGCTGGTGCAATATCTTGACCAGCAAAACCCGCTCTCCGAGCTGTCGCATCGTCGCCGCATCACATCTTTCGGACCGGGCGGCATTGATCCTAATGCAGCTCCCACTGAGATGCGTGATGTGCACCCGAGTCAGATTGGGCGTGTCTGCCTGATTGAATCACCAGAAGGTAAGAACTGCGGTATGGTCTCCTACCTGGCAACTTATTGCCGCATAGATGATGACGGGTTTATGACAGTTCCTTACCGGCGTGTCATTGATGGCAAAGTGACTGACGAAGTCTGCTTCTTAACTCCTTCTGATGACAAACGTTTTATTCTGGCACCACCTGACACTGCTGTTGAAGAAGGGCAGATTAGCGGGCCGCTTGTTCCGGCGCGCAGGGGCGATTCATTCTTTACCTGTTCGCCTGCTGAAGTGAACATGATAGGCATAGCTCCACAAGGTTTCATATCAGTTGGATCAGGCTTGATCCCTTTTCTGGAGCATGATGATGCTAACCGTGCTCTTATGGGCGGCGGTATGATGCGTCAGACTTTGCCGTTAATTAAACCGGAGCGTCCACGGGTTGGCACAGGAATTGAACGTGTTGTTGCCCGTTCTTCAGGACATTCAGTAGTTGCTCGCCGCGCTGGACACATAGCTAAAGTCACAGGTACTGAGATTATAGTGAAGCAAGCCAGCGGTGAACTGCGCAGCTATCCACTAATTAGATATGATCGCACCAATCAAAATACTGTCCTTGACCAGCGTCCCATAGTCAAAACAGGCGAACGCGTAGATGGCGGTCAGATTATTGCTGACGGACCAGGTATCGAACAGGGAGAGCTCTCTCTCGGTCGCAATCTGCTCATAGCCTTTCTGCCCTGGCTTGGTTACAACTTTGAAGATGCAATTGTAGTCAGAGAAGGCTTGATTAAAGATCACAAGCTCAGTCATATAGAGATTGAAAAGCACTCAGCAGGAGTGCACCAGACACTGCGTGGTCCGGAAATACTGACTCCGGAGCTGCCTAATGTTGCTGCACATGATCTGGAACATTTAGATGGTCGCGGTATTGCTAAGATAGGCTCTTATGTTTCTCCTGGCGACTTGCTGGTAGCCAAGCTTTCTCCTAAAGAGCAGAAAGCTTTATCTGCAGAAGAAGAGCTGCTGCAATCTATTTTTGGCAAAGTGGCCGAAGAGATGGCTGATACCAGCTTGCGTGTACCGCACGGCTCTGGCGGTCGCGTCATCGATATTCGTGTCTTTACTCCGGAGACGACTCCGGAGATGAAAGCAGGGATGATCTGTGAGATTGAAGTTCTCATTGCCCGGCTCTGTCCGGTTGAAGTCGGTGACAAACTGGCTGGCAGACACGGCAATAAAGGGATAGTTTCAATAGTGGTGCCCGACCAGGATATGCCTTATCTTCCTGATGGCACCCCTGTTGACCTCTGCTTGAATCCGTTAGGTGTCCCCAGCCGTATGAATGTCGGACAGGTTTTCGACACTCAGCTGGGCTGGTATGCCTCTATACTCAATCGTTATTACCGTATCCACCAGTTTGATGAATCGGTAAGCAAAGATGCATCGTACAACCTGGTTACAGAAGCTCTAGCTGAAGTAAGAAAGCTGCCTGGTTATGAATGGCTTGGGCAGGACGGCAAAGTTGTCCTCCATGATGGACGTACTGGCGAACCTTTCGATCGCCCTGTCCTGGTCGGGCGGCAGTATATGCTCAAATTGAACCAGCTTGTTCTGCACAAGATTAATGCTCGCTCTGGACTGGGCGGACCTTATGCTGCTGTGACTCAGCAGCCGGTGGGCGGTAAAGCCAATCATGGCGGGCAACGTATGGGTGAAATGGAGGTCTGGGCTATCCAGGCGTTCGGTGGTGCTCATATCTTAAATGAGATGATGACTATTAAGGCTGATGATATTACCGGGCGCCATCAAGCTTATGCTGACCTGGTACAGGGAAAGAACGTTACACCAGGTGGACGTACTGCAGCTTTTGATGGGCTTTGTTGCGAGCTGCGCGGGCTTGGTTTAGAGATGACTCTCGGCAAGATTGTCGACTCTTTTGAGCCGATTGCTGACAGAGAGTGCAGTCAGGCTGCTCGTACCTTAGAAGAGCAGTATGGAGTTTCCTCTGTAGAGAAGCTTGAAGATGTCCTGGGTGAGAGGTTGGAGATTCCGGCAGGTGATTATGTGCCTGTCTTACATCCCAGCGGCATGCCGCTTATAACATCAATTACAAACGGACGCGGTGAAGCCAGACCGAAGGTTGAAATTTCGCAGGAGCCGCTTATCGACGATATAGAAGACAGCGATGAGGTCAGCGAGTTGCCAGCTGGCGGAGGCAACGATTTTATTGCTTCTTTTATCGACGAGCAGACAAGAGACCTGATTCCTGAGGAGGCTGGCTCGTTGCCAGGTGAACTGACAAGCGAGGAGGTGCAAACGCCTTTGAGTGATCAAAAGGGCGACTTGACAGGCGGTTCTTACGAAGAAAATGGTCGAATATCGGGTTCTTACGAAGATATTGAGCCTAAAGATGCGGAAGTCACGATTGCTAACCATACCCCTGAGATGGTTGACTTTATGTCGATAGGTGATCTCGAGTTATTGGCTGACGAACTGGTAAGTTTGCACCCCACCCGGAAAACCAAAACAGACGAAAAAGGCAAAGTCAAATCACTTATCCCACCGACCCCTCCGACCAACTAATTTGCAGACAAAGACACTGGAGCCAAGAGATGACAACCCGCATGGCAACCTCAACAATAAAAAAGGCAAAGCTGACAGCTTGCGCCTGGCTGGTTGTTCAGGCGCTGCTTTGTCTTGTGCCGCTGGCATGTTCTGCTCAGTTTGCTCAACCGTTGCTTTTTGGCGATCAAAACGGTGATTCTTATACACATGCAGGCGATGCTTATACTACTCCGCATGTACCGCTTATCTCGGGAGCGAGTTCAACTGCACCGAATGTTCGAGCGCAAGCAGGTGCGCCGCCGCCGACAGGAGCCGGTACAGCTGTCAAAGCTGTTACTGCTGGTGACACTGGTGCTCCAGTGGCTAATCTGCCTGGAGCTGCAGACATGACTAATGGAAACTTGTTTGCTTCCGGCCCAGGTCAGGGACGCACTACAGTTTATATCCTTAATCAAGGCACACAAAAACACAACGGTCGTGGCAGTCGCATGGTCACTACACTGAGACCTGCAGAGCTCACAGCTTCCGAGAAGACGCAAATAAGCAGCATCCTTGGTGTCAATATGGATTCAGGCGAGGCAGCTATTTATGCCAATGCAACTGAAGATCAGCTGTCCCAGATTCAGCAAATACTTTCTCCTTATCCTGGCTCACAATTTGTAAATGGAAGGACAACAATAACCACGGACTCACCGGCAGCTAATTTTGGCATTAACAAAGCAAGCAATGCCAGTCGCTACGACTATCAGGGTCCTCTTCCTACAGTAAGACTGTTTGCTCGCTATCTCGTCATCCTTGGTGTTGTCGCGGCGACAATATGGATGGCGATGGCAGCCTTCTCTGTAGTTATGGGCAGTAAGTATGGTGGTGCTCGAGTTATCAGCGCCGCGGCAGGGCTTATGATGTTGCTGTGTGGTTATACAATCTGGAAGATTGTTCAGATGAATACTTTTAAGTACAACAGCAACACTCCGGCTGTAGCAGCTGACAAAGCTGGAGGTGACACAGTCTCGGATGCTTATATCAATCCGACTAATCTGCCTGGTATTCCGCAGGCTGGCAGAACCAGCCCGGCTCGCTTCGGCATTCCGCTTGTGCCTCTGGGTGGTTCGCTCTATCGCTGAGATGATTGGTGTGCTTGTAATGAGAGTAATAGTAAAAGAGTTGTTGAGGTAAGACGCTAAATGCAAATGAGAGGATGGACAAGAGTGATGGCAAGTCTGGTTACAGGCTTAGCTTTTAGTCTTCCTGTCCATGCTGCCAAGCCAGCTGTCGATTCATTCTCGGCTGGGGGCAACTCTGCTCATGCAAGTACTTCCTTTCCCACTACTACGCAAGGCTCATTTCCAGCTGCTTCAAACAAAAGCAATAATGCTGTTCAATGGTTCGAAAAGCTTGACGAGGCGATTGCTACTCATAGAGTGACTGCTGCAGAACAGGTAATTCTAAGCAGATCATTTAATCAGGAAGTTGAGCGTGTTCAAGAGTGGAGCACCATAGCAGCAGCAGTGGCAAAAAGATATCGTGCTCTGGTAGCTATACTGAAAGCTATGCCTGTGCCGGCTGGCTTCCCTGGCACCCAGGAGTATCGCGATCTTAATGCTGACTGGTATAACGATGCTGCAGGCATTTATGAAGATCTGATCAAACCCCGGCTCCCGGCTAAGACTGTAGAGGAGCTTGATGCCGGACTGCAAGAAATTAAAGCACGTGCTGAAGGGTTGGCTCAAACAAGCAAGAATCTCAAGAATATGGATATGAGCTTGCGACGATCCTATCGTGTTCATATGCCCAGATATGACGATGCTCTTCAACAATATGTAAGGACTAAATAACAGTCACCCGACTAAGAAAGAGGACACACCCCATGGCCATCCAACTCAATGAGCGAGATCATCTTATTTTTAAGTATGTAGAAGAGCATCAGGTGCTGCTCGAAAAGCATATTGCCTGGCTGATAGCTGCCGATGACAAACCGGTGCTTATCCGCGACCGCCTGCGCAAGCTCTTCTATCTCGACTACTTGCTTTGCGAGCGCCATAAGAATACGCTACCCTGGTGGAGCACACCAACTAAGCCGCTTGTCTACACGCTTTCTACATTGACGCGGGGACTGGTAGGCGCGCCTGATACTGAATTAGACATGTCTGATAGTGAAGTGCAACGCCACTTTCTTGAGATAGCCAACTTGCGTATGCTCTTTCTTATCGATGCATCAGAAGGCTTTATATCAGAGCTGGACTGGCAGACTTGCAGAGCGGACAGGGGTGTTTCGCAGCATGTAGAAGCCAAAGTAAGCTTTGTACGTAACGGGGTTGTTCATCGAGTTGGCATAATCAATCATCCGGCAGTGGAAGGCGAAAGCTTGATTGACAGGCTGGAAGCGGCAATGGCTGATGATGATATAGATATGGTCTGGTTGGTCTCCCGTGACGATGATGAGCAGAGTAAGTTGCAGAAGTGCGTCGCTCAAGCTGTAGGCACAGACTCAAAGCTCAATGGACGTCTGGTTTTCGCTACCCACGGGCAGCTCTACAAATCAGGCATGGTCAAGACCCGCTGGCAGACAGTTGATCAGCATAATGCCTCCATATTTGTGGAATCGATCCAGGAATATGAAGCAAAATCCTGCACACACAACCGCGCTGTAGCTTCTGCGTAAGAGTCGAACTCTGGTTACAGAATGAAACCGTTGCACGAAGTACACCCTTGAGTTGAGTGCTCACGCGCGGGAAGATGGGCTAGTCTCAGTTCATTAGGTTGGCTGAAAGTGGTTTTGTCTTTGAGCCAACCAGCGGTCCGGAAGGAAGTCGTCAATTTGAG
>CAILLX010000183.1 GCA_903835185.1 uncultured bacterium
CCGGTGATCAGCCCCCGGGGACTTGTTGGGGTACCGTGCTGAGTGTCGCCAAGCGGCAATTCATATTGTCGCTGGTCAACAGGACACCTGTCGTAACCCTGGTTGGACTGAACGTTGGTTACGATGTGCCGCGCAAGTATTGTCAAAAGAACCGGTGCATCCCATCTGGAATCACCGTCCGGATTCAAAACATCGGCAACCAGATCTTGCCGATCAATTTTGGCGGTCAGTGGCAGACTACCCGTTATACGGTCCCGTTGCAGGTTCTGGTTGAAATGAACTGGGGCTATGGAGCATCAGGGACTGGCTCACATACTTGAAGTGAGTTGTATTAATCTGTAGTTCTTGCATGCAATCGTACTTCGCTGGACATATGATGGACCGACCCGCATTGACAATGCCCAGGAAGAAGCGTGTGTTTGGACCATCAAAGGTTGATAGTCCGTTTGCTCCCGCGGCGAACCCTTGACACCACACCCTGACAAATTGACCGGAGAATCAGTTATCGTGACAGAGCCGTTGTTCTTAGAACATAGTTCGCTTCCCGTACAATAGTGAAGCAAAGACGGTCTGAGGCAAGTGTCGACTAGTCCATAACACAAAGGGCGCAATGAACACAAACAAGAATCGTGGTGGGAAGGGTTTCGTGGCGGGGACTTTGATCGGCGCACTGGGCGGACTTGTTGGTGTGGGCGGTGGCGAGTTATTCATTCCCATAATCGTTCTTCTGTATGGACTAAACATCAAGTTAGCCGGCAGTCTTTCGCTAATGGATAGCTTGCCAACCATGCTCGTGGACCTTGCCCGCTATAGCCGTTCCGACGCCTTCGCGTGCTGGGTGAAGAACGACTGTTGGTTCGCTGTATGGTTGCCGGTTCGATAGTGGGTGAAGTTCTCGGCGGAATGCTGCTGGGATTGGTGCCGACCAATGCATTACTGTGGTTGCTGGGAATCATGCTGTTGGTGTCGGACTTTAAGACCTTCCAGGCATGTCACTGATTCTTGAGTGGAGTCTCATACGTGAATTGATGATTGAGGTACTGTGAGAGGAGCCACGCCAGGACTGTGAGAGAAGAGAAATCGCGAGTTCTCGGAAGATGGGATTCAATGGCATGTACCCAGAAACTGGCGGAGATTATGCCTTCCTTCGTCGGGCCTACGGACACCTCGTCGCCTTTCTGTTTGCATGGACAGAGTTGCTTGTTATTCGCACAGGATCAATTGCGGCCGTTTCTTATCTGTTCTCCGGTTACGCTTGTGCGCTTCTTGGCGTCGATAAAGCAATGATGAGACCCCTTGCGATCGGGATTGGCATGCTGCTTGGCGCGATTAATGTAATGGGTCTGAACGTGGGCAGAAAGCTCCAGAATACGCTCAGCTTAACCAAGGTGGCAGCGATTCTTTTGCTCATATCCGGTGCTGCCGTTGTAGGTCATGGAAATGTCTGTCACTTGACGGGGCTGCCACAAGAGGCTCCAAGTTTGAACTTAGTCTCCTCGTTCCTGCTTGCCCTCATTCCGATTCTCTGGACCTACGGTGGTTGGCAGGAGAGCGTCTTTGTGGCGGGTGAAACAAAGAATGCTGGCAAAACCTTGCCGTTTGCCCTAACGGGAGTTGTTTTTGTTGTCAGTAGCCTGTATATCTTGGCCAACGCGGTCTTCCTTTATTTGATACCTCCAGATAGACTGGTGAATTCAACTGAGATAGCAGCAGATGTGCTGAAGCTGCTCTATGGCGGGGTGAGTAGCAAAATTCTCGAAGTGCTCGTAGTCATTTCTGCGATCGGTTCGATCAATGCTATGCTCATTATCGGTAGCAGAATAACGTACGCAATGGCTCACGATGTTCCTTTGTTCAAGGTGTTTGCATCTGAGAGTTCCGATTCCAAGGCGCCAGTAAGAGCATTAGGTTTGAATGTGGCAGGTGCGTGCATTTTCATTTTGCTTGGCACTTTCGAACGCCTGTTATTCTTCACCGGCATTGCAGTTTGGCTGTTCTTCGCTCTTGTCGTGGCAAGCGTATTTGTCTTCCGCATTCGAAATCCAGCGATCAGGCGGCCGTTTGTTGTACCACTTTACCCGTGGTTACCTGCGTGCTTTATATTTGTTTGCGTGAGCCTCTGTTTGAATACATTGTGGATCTATCCTCGAGAATCGCTATTGGGTTTGGCTCTGGTAGCCAGCGGCATACCTGTCTTTTGTTTGTCCCAATACTTGGTCCGCAAGGGCATTCTCAAGCAAGACGGACCGAAACTATGAACAGACCCGGGGAAGAAGGAAAATCACATGGACTGGATAGCACTCAGTGGGCAGGATTGCTACTAATTACATGTCATAATTTGAGCTGGCATTGCCGTTTGTTGGCGCAGAGTGAGATATAGCATGAAGACAATTCGTAACCTTAATCTGATAATCCTTGTATGCATAGCGCTTTTGCTCAATGTATCCATTCCATGTTGGCTCAATTCGGCGCAAGCAGAGCCGACTGCAAACAGCGATAAATGTCCCATCTATCCTTGCAAGCAAGGTTATCATCGCAGTTTTGATGATGCAGAGAAATGGGTCAAAAAATTTGACGATCCAGCTCGTGACAAGTGGCAAAAGCCGAACGAGGTAATAAATGCTCTGAAGATTGGAGCAACCGACAAGATTGCTGATATCGGTGCAGGCACAGGCTACTTCTCACTTCGCATTGCTCAAGCCTACCCCACTGCCACCATTTATGCCGCTGACTCGGAGCCAAGCATGTTTGAGTATCTCAAGAAGCAGACCGAAAAGAAGTCTTTGCGTAATCACGCACCAGTCAAAGTTCCGGCAGATAAGGCCGATTTGCCCAGCATGATAAATCTGGTTCTGATTGTCGACACATATCACCATATCGATGACAGAGTCTCATATTTTGATGCGCTAAGAAAACAGCTTCTTCCAAACGGCAGGGTAGCAATCATAGATTTCACAGCGGAGTCTCCTGAAGGTCCACCTCCTGAACATCGAATATCAAAAATGGGTGTGCAGGATGAAATGAGGAAGGCCGGCTACACTCTTGATCAAGACATATCGCTGTTACCCTATCAGTATTTCGTGATTTTCAGATCGGCAAAAGACTAACGTTGTTAGTCAACATAGTGGACAGATTTTCTTTGGCACAAAAGATGACTCCCCGATCCGCGAAATTGCGCAAGACCGAGAATATACGTGACACCTACCGGCGTGCGCAGCAGCAAGCGGCGAAGCTCTCCCAACGGAAACGTTCTGTCGATTCTTTGTACTTTTCATGGCGACGTTGGTGCTGGCAGTGCCTGCCGTCATAGCGGAGTCGTCAAAGAGTCCAATCCCAAAACTATCCACCGTGAGTAAACGGGCAAACCTAACTTGAATGTGATCCCCCACATTTCGCGCAGTAATGTACTGCAGGCGGAGTATAGACCGGAGCGAACATTCCGGGAGGTGGCATTCCCTTCGGCAGCTTACGATAGTATTCTGAATGAAATGCATTGATTTTGCTGGTTCTGCGTTGTATCTCAGCCTGGCAGGCATTTCTTAAGTTCGTAACATTATCTCGATAAGACTGGTCCGCCAGTGCAAGAACCCTGTCACACTGCTGGATCGAATCTCGCAAAGGTCGCATGTCGAGCTCATTGTGAAGGTTGTTTTGAATGCCCAAGCGACTTGCCATTGCTGCTCCAGCTCCTGTCATTGGCATTCGCGAAATCATATACTGGAGTCAAGCTGCGAATATAGGCAATTAAGTCTTTCATTTCGGCATCGCTGACAATGTCTTGACCAAAGGACGGCATGCCGCTGCTTCTGGCACCCTGCCGTACAATCTTCTCCAGCAACCGGTCATCAGGATAGCGTTTGACAAACTCCTTGCCCTTAATCGGCTTGGATGGAGTCATAGCATTGCCGCCGTTATAGTGACAGGCAGAGCACGTGGCTTTCTGATATACCTCTTTCCCACGAGATAGATTACCTGCTGCCCATGCAGAAGAGAGCGCGCTTACAATCAAGCATGTTAGCACCAGTATCCGAACTGTTTGTGCAACTTCCCCGTTTTTATGCATGCAGGCTCCTCAAAGTCAGGAAAAGCTCCATTTAGTCTGAACAATGATACCTACCTGATTTCAGATGTACATCATCGGTAGCTAATACTGAACCAGGGAAATCATAACGCCTGAAAGTCATTTACCAGCAGATCTTACCAAAGACAGGCAATTGCGGACACACTTTGACACTGCCATAGTCAAGGAAGATGGTTTACATCCCTGCTAACAGCTTCGATCGGTCTAAGGGCAGCTCGCTCAGAACTCCATGGACAGCAAAATAAAGCGCGGCTCTAGACTCCACACCGGTCAGCTGTCTTATATGCTGCACATAACTCTCCAGTTGCTGGCGATGCGCATTGACATGCTCTTCAATCGCTGAGTATGCAAAGTGGTCAGTCTTATAATCAACCACCCACCAATTGCCATCTGCATCTTGCAAAAGAAGATCTGTCCGCCCGCGCTCTGGGGCTTGTGGCATGCCATTGACAGGCACAATTAGATAGGGAGCTTCGTGAATGCGCCGCCGGGCAAAAGCCATGAGATCGAATAACTTGCTCTTCTTGAATCTTTCAAGAAGCACCTCTACCTCTCCAATCAAAGACTCCACGTTCTTACGATCTATTAATCCAGTTGCAGAAGCCAATGCCAGATCAGTTATAAACTCTTGAGATGGCATCGCCATATCGGCAGGAAGGTGTTGCATAATGGCATGGAAAAGGTTGCCTACCACTGTAGGTGATATGGTGGCATCAGTTTTTGCAGCTGTAATTCTGACTGAAACCGGAAGGTTCAACTGAGCAGGAGCATCTCCAATGACAAGCGGCGCAATTAGTTCCAGATCAACATTTTGACCTTCACCCACCCTGCAAACGCCGAGCGGATCAGAGGTATCAAGCAGGGCAGAACTGACCGGCTGACTGCACAACTGCTTCCGCAACGTGTAAACTCGCCTCTGGTCAACTGTCTTTACCTTGTAAGCAACAGATCCACCCTTGCCGGTCAGATATTCCACATCAGTGCCAGTCGAGCTATCCAGGTTCTCCAGCCGCAGTGACGAGTTTAGCCAGGCGCGAAAAGAAGGTCCGTTCTTATCTGTCTCTTCCATAAAAATACCCAGGTACTCTCTTGCCCTGGTCATAGCGACATAGAGGAGACGCTTGCGTTCTGCTTCTTCCATCTCTCTTTCCAGCCGCCTGCAAGCAAGGAACAACGACGGCTTAGGGTCGGCTCGATCACGAGTACTGTCAAATGCGATGCCATAGTCACGATGGAAGAGGAGTTTGCGTGGACGCCCGAACAAGTGCCCAGAGAGGCACGGCAGAGCTACTGCAGAAAATTCAAGCCCCTTGGAACCATGTACTGTCATTAACTTAACCGAGTTGCCAGAATCAAGTGGCGCATTCGACTGTTTCACTTTCAAAGTGCGCATCTGGTCGAGCATTGAAACAAAATCGCCTAGCGAGCGTTTTTCTTCCTTTCCGGCAAGATGAGCCAGCTTCCATATATTCCTTGCTCTCTGTTTTCCGGCAGGAAGAGCGAGGAGAATGATATCATATTTAGTATCATGAATAATTTTCCTCACTACTGCGCCAAGAGTATTTTCGGAAGCAAATCTAATTAACGATTGCAGCAGTAAGACAGCTCTCGCCAGCTCAGGGCACTCATCGCTACTGGCTCGGCAGAACTGACGCGCAGAACTCCAGAGAGTCCCGGTTCGCCCAGCGCACAACCGATGCAAGACATCATCACTAACACCAAACATGGGCGAACGCAGAACTCCTACTAAAGATTGATCGTCCACTGGACACCAGAGAAAACGAAGCACATTCTCCACATCATAAATCTCTTGCCGATCTAAAAACCCGCTTGCTGCCAGCGTGACATAAGGGATTTCCCACTGAGACAGAACTTCTTCAAACACGCGGAACTCAGCATTTTTCTGCACAAGAATGGCAAAATCACCGTACTGTATCGCCCGGGACAAACAGCTTTCTTTATCAAACACCCAAACGCCAGACACCACCTTTTCAGCAATCCAGCCTGCTACTGCAGCCCCCTCGAGTCGCTTGACCGCTTCGGATTCTCTTCTCCCTCCGTCTTCAATCGCCTCAAAGAGCGTCACATCAATCCGCTCGTCACTATCTGCCGTGTCAACCAATTTATCTTTCACTTCATCGCGTGTACGAGCAGCTTCAAGTGCCTGAAAGCGCGCATTGTAGGCTGATTTCTTATTTTGCTCTCCCATCAGTTGCTGGAAGATAGTATTGACAAAAAAGACAATATCCGGATGACTGCGAAAAGATCTGGTCAGATTGACAAGCAGGCTCTCTCCCGAAAGTTTGATAGAACAATCTCTATCTCTCTTTGTCTCCTCTGCGGTACAGCCCCCTTCGCGCAGTCTATTCTCACTAAAATAGCCCCTCCATTGATTAAAAATAGAGACATCAGCTCCCTGGAATTTATATATTGACTGTTTGTCGTCACCAATAAGAAAAAGGCGGGTGGCATCTCCTGCAAGCAGATAGATTATCTCTGCTTGAAAGCGGTTGGTGTCTTGAAACTCGTCAACCAGAATTGCTTTTATATTTTCATGAAAGAACCTGCGCGCCACCGACCCTGGAGTAGAAAGCACTCTCAAGGCATACAGGATCATGTCGTTAAAATCCAGCCTCATGCCGGATTTTTTAGCCTCAACAAAAAAGGTCAGAGCACGCTCACTCAGATGTACAATGCCGCGAATAAGTTTATATGTTTGCCTGTCTGCCTCACACAGAGAAAGCGGGAGATCTTTTGTTTCTGACTTAATCAGACCTTTCAGATCTCTAATGGCTGATCGCAGCTGTCCCGCTTCCTGATTGGCACCACCGGCCGTACCCACTCGAGCTTCTTCGACAACCTTAAGAGATATCAGCCTTTCACGCACTGCCACCTCTGGCAAGTCGTCGGCACCGGAAGGCAGCATAGCTGCCCTGCACCAGCCAAGAATATTGATTCGATGTTGTTCTAACAAGCCACCTTTTTGCCAAACATTATCCTCAAGAAAAGTCACCAGCTGCCGCCAGTCTTCGCTGTCAATAACCCGGCTTAACGCCTCTGTGTGCTGCCGGGCAAGCAGTGCAGTTCCATGATTTTCCAGATCACAGTCTTCCAGTCCTGGCAAGCTCTCCTTGCCCTCCTGAAACTGCAATTGAGAAGAAAGCAACAAGCCCAGCCAGGACTTAATCTCATCAATCGGATATGTCAAAAGAACGGCAGAGTCTTCACCTTCGCTAGCAGCCGCTTCATGCAGCGCCTGCTCCAGGCACAGGTCAAGCAGCTCTGCTCTCTCCAACTCAGAGAGAACTTCAAAATGCGGATCAATATTTGCTTCTGTCGGGAAGGATTTTAAAATTGATTCGCACAGACCGTGAATAGTACCGATACGAGCACCATCCACTGCAGCAAGAGCTTGAGACCAGCGTTGCCTGGCTGCTCCAGAAGATGCTTGCACCAACTCTTGCATCCTTGCTTTCAGCCGGCAACGCATCTCATTAGCTGCTTTAGTCGTAAAAGTGACAGCCACTAAGTTAGTAACTGTCAGATCATCATTGCGCTTAAGCACCTCCAGATAGCGCTCAACCAGAACATGAGTCTTGCCAGACCCAGCACCAGCCGACACCAGAACATTGAAATCGACTGTCTCGATTGCCAATTTTTGCTCTTCAGTCAGACTGGTCACTTTCAACCTCCTGGACTGCAGCCAGTTCACCGACTCGGCAAATCTTGGCATGCTGACAATATTTGCATGCCTTGGCTGTGCTGGGGCGTACGCTAAAGTCGCCGCGTTCAACCGCGTCTGCATATTGAAGAACGTAATGCTCTGCTGCCTGCAAAAGCTGGTGCTCATCACCAGCAAAATCGAACTGTCCAACCGGTGCTGCTGCAGCAATGCTTAAGTAGGATCCTCGAACCGCCTTGCTTCCAGGCAAGATTACCCGTTCAGCCGCCAGAGCATAGATGGGAATTTGCAGATTGCAACCGTCGGCGGCATCACGAACAGGCATCTGAGTCGAACCGCTCTTATAATCAACAACTCTGACACGCGATCCAGTCCTGGTATCTGCATGAATTCCTGGATTAACCGGCACGTCGTGAGCAGGCGGTCCACTTATATCTATTCTGTCCACCACACCTGTAACTAAGACCTGCCGTTGAGAGTCCTCAATAATGAGGGCTGGAAATGCGCCTTGCCCCGCGGAGCCAAACATCACTTCAAAAACTTCAGGCTCAAACAGTTCGTCATCTCGGGTGCAACGTTTCAGTTCTTCTGAAACAAACCGTTTCAACCTGAACCGCATCTCCAGTTTGTCATAATGCCAGAAAGGTCCAGGATAAAAGCCAGGCAGAAGTTCAAGCCACTGCACTGTCTCACCAAGCGCCAGCTCCAGCAGTTGCTGCCAGACAACCTCCTCGGCAGCTCTCACTGACAGCTGACGTTCTTTAAGTCGGCGGAAGAAAAGTTCCAGAACCTTATGATAAGCCTGCCCAAGCAGTCTTGCTTCCAGACCAACTTCAGGCTCCTGCCGCCTTTGGGCTCGGAGCAAACGCGACACCCAGAAGCGAAACGGGCACTGACCATAATCATTAAGAGCAGAGACGCTCCAGAGCGGCGGCAGCACAACCTTAAGAGCACCGGCAGCAACTAAGGCAGTAATGCAGCCGTTGTAAATATTCTCGCGCGCAGCTCCTGTACGGGTCAAAGCTGCAGCCAGCGGTGAAGAAATCCCACCCCAGAGCTCGTCTACCGCCGGATGATTCAGCAATCGTTCAGCCACCGGTGCCTGCGGAGCGAACCAGAGACATGCAGATAAAGCGCTGCGTGCTGAAACCGGGCAAACGGCAGAGCGACTGAAAGGCGGGATATAAGGGATGCTTTGCTCTTTGCCTTTGTCACCGTCAGTGACAAAAAAAGATGGCACTAATTCGTTGCCAGCAGTCATATCATAGCGAGGGAAAGAGAGATGTACGCCAGAGGCAGCTCGCTCCACTAAAGAGCGATAAAGTGCCCACTCGAACCCTGAATGATGCCTGGGATTCTGCATATCAACACCAAAGCTTGCCCACAAAGCAAGCTCGTCTGCACTGACAAACCCCGAGCTTGCCGCCTTGCGCGGAAACTCTCCTTCCAGCAGTCCAGCTATAAAGACGTGATCAAACATCCGGTTTGGTGCATAATCAGCACCACAAACAGTGATCGCCTTTTTATGCTTTCTTACTCGGCGAAAATTGCTCTCATCAACTGCCGTATTGAGACGATTGAGAAAATCATCATAAGAAACCATCTGGCTTCCAAGAATCTGCTCCTCTTCAACCAGCCTTTTCACAGCGGAGCGAACACCTGACAGAGCGTGATGAGCATCAATATCTGCCCAATCAACAGCTACCTCAGGAAGTCTCTCCAACATCCTATCGAAAAGATCCTCACACCAGACACAGAAGTCAGTTACAGTCTTAATACCGGCTGGCGGTTCGACAAGGCGCACAAACAACTGAATACCTTCGGCAGCACTCCGGTATTCCGGGTCAAGATCAAGCTTCTGCCAGCGATCACTGCCACCTACCAGACCAACACTCAAGGTCTTCTCGTCAACAAGGTCGACATCGGCAGCAGTAAGACCAAAGGCAGAAAGCTGGCAATATCTGCTCCTCAAGCAGGCAATCACCTGTGCTCGCCTGAAACCGTTGACCGACAACTTCAGTAATCCCAGAAGATATTGAACAATTGGCAACTCGCAGATAGCCACACTTTCATCGACAAAAAAAGGAATGCCGACATCCCCAAACGCCGGCTCTATGACTGACTTATAACTCTGCAAATCTCTTACAACAACCATTATGTTGGCAGCTGCCACTTTTTCGTGGCAAATTAGTTTCTTGCATTGACCAGCAATTTCACTCACTTCCAGATATCTGTCCAGAGCAGAAAATACAGTCGTCTTTCTGGGAGCTTTTGGAGGATTTTTTACTGCCGGAGTCAAGCAATTTAGATGGAGATAATCTAAGAGCTGTTGATAGCTGGCTGCCTTCCAAAGATAGTCCTGCTCATACTCTTCACCAGCAGCTGTGGAACTATCAACATAATCAAAAGTAATTGTCGTTTCCCTGCAGTGCTGGGACAACCCTTCAAGCAGCTGCAATTGCAGGCGATTGAAACGATCAAAACCATCAACAAGAAGCCAATCGAGACTGAGCACAGGCTTGGCGCTACTCATTAACAGCTGCCGGGCTACAAAGGCAAGTAAATGCTGATCACGTAAGCCGAGACTCTCAAGTTCCTGCCAATAAGCTTTGTAAATGGAAGAAAGCTCTGTGAGCCGGCATGAAGCGGCAGCAGTCTGTCCCAATCTCCTGCCAACTTCATCAGCACTCAAAGCAGCCCGCTGAAACTCATCAATAAGTCCAAGCACAGAAGCGCAAGTACCTTTAAACTTTGCTATGCCCTGCAGAGCCTGGAGTTTACCTTCACAATTCATTCGGCTCATTACCCTGCCGAGAAGAGCCAAGCGAATATTGTCCGGTATTGTTGAAAAAGGCACACCATATTTTTGCAAAACAAGCTGGCAGACCTGATAGAAAGAGAGAATCCTAACACCAAAATAGCCGCTCGCTTGAGCTGGGCTGTCTGCCTGTGGCAACAAGCTCAAGAGCCGCTCTTCCAGGAGAGACTTAATCCTGGCCGAAGGCACAACAACTACTACATTATCGAACGGTTTCTTCTTCACATATTCAATAAGCAGCTGCAACAATCGGCTGGTCTTGCCTGATCTGTAAGGACCAACTACAACTTCAATTGCTTGCGACACGCAAAAATCCCAATCTGACTCTTTATGAAATGACAATTATAAGCAGTTATCTGCGCAATTTGACAGGACAACTAGATTACTGCCTTAATCTTTGTCTAGCGGAGGAACTCACGTAAATCAGTGCCGCACGAACTGCTTCTCAATTTATGCATAGCTCGTAACTCAATCTGCCTGACACGCTCTCGAGTCAAACCCAACACACGTCCCAACTCTTCAAGAGAATGTGAACGATCGTCTTTAAGACCAAAACGCATTCTGATAACATCACGCTCTCGCACTGTCAGCCCGGAGAGAAGTTCATCAATATGCAAAGCCAAAAGAGAGGCTGCCGCCTCAGCATCCGGCCGCCTGGCTACATGATCTTCAACAATATCACCTAAAGTGTTGTCTCCTTCATCACCACATACCTGGTCTAAAGAGAGAGGCACTCTTCCTGCTCCAAATGCAAGCATCACCTTATCTGCCTCCAATCCAGACTCAGCTGCCAACTCATTAATTGTTGGTCTGCGTCCCAGTCTTTGTGCCAGTTCACGCACTACTTTATGCAGCTTGTTAATCACTTCATTCATGTGCACAGGAACCCGGATAGCTCGTGACTTGTTAGCAAGCGCTCGTGTCACAGCCTGACGAATCCACCAGGTAGCATAAGTGGAGAAGCGATTGCCTCTTTCAGGATCATACTTCTCCACAGCACGAATCAATCCCAGGCTACCTTCTTGAATCAAGTCCTGAAAACTCAAGCCCCGATTGATATAACGCTTGGCAATACTTACTACCAGGCGCAAATTGGCTTGAATAAGGCGTCGTCTAGCAGCCTTGTCACCCAATCTCACAGCACGAGCCAACTCGATCTCTTCACGGCCATCAAGCAGTTTGTGCCGCGAAATTTCACGCAGATAAGTCTTTATCGAATCTTCTTCGGCAGACGGCTCGCTTCCCTCTGCTATATCTGGTTCATGTTCATCATCCCAGCTGGCAGCCTGCTTGCGCTCTATAAACTCAAGATCTATATATCCTGCCCAATCGGCATCTGGAACCGACTCCACTGCCGGCCGTTTACCAGCAACTGTAATTGCTCCTCTCCAGTTCTTTTTCATTATCTTCATTACCATAAAACATTGTCGTCAGCTGCTCCCAGACGGTCAGCCAACAGTGCGCATTATTCTGACGCCGCCAGTTAACTGTCCTGTGCAGGGGACAGCAAACGTCAATGCACTTCTTGATGCATCTCCTATCGGCAAGCGTAGGATAGCCGCTCATTGCCCAGTCCCGAGCTTGTCCCTTTTGTCGTTGATTTAGTTGGTGACCCCCTGACCAAGCGGATTAAGCCTGGGTAGGTTTGATCTTGCAAAGGTACAAATCTGTGACAAGGAGGTCACCATGAGTAAATCATCGTCTGGATCTAAGAGC
>CAILLX010000184.1 GCA_903835185.1 uncultured bacterium
ATCTGTCGGCTTGGTACCACCGTTGGCCACTGAATCATGATTGATTGAACCTGAATTTTGAAGGTAATCATAAGTGTCAGAGCTAGCCGCGTATGTATAAGTTGAAGCACCGGGCGTAACTCGAATACCCGCAGCATAAGCCACACCCGCCGAGGTTGTCATTGATAGGCTGCCAGGGCTGGGAACAGATCCGACTAGACCACTCACTACATAATCTGACAGCCAATCTGCAGTTGTCAGTTTGTTCGTTACACTACCACCGTCGCCAGAGCCTCCTATTTGTATCCAAGTAGCTGCTCCAACTGCTGCACCGGTGCACATATAGGCATTGCCGCCAACAGCGTCATACCAAACTGAACCGGGCTCAAAACCTTGAGAACTGTCATTACCGGCAGCAGGTTGCTCACTACCCGAGAGGTTGCTGTGCGGTAAGGTCCGCGGCTCCCAAATGGTGCCGTTATAGACCTTCAAATTGAGATCGGATTGATCAAACACCCAGGACTGACCAGCAACTGGATGCGTCAAGCTCGCTGTGCCATTGCGCACATACAACCCAACATCCTGCGCCGCCATGCTTGCATTACAAAAGAACGATGTGCCAAACAGTATAGCGAGCAGCCATGACAATAAAACTCGATACATATGCGCTCCTATTGCTGTGCAGGCACCAACTGGATGTGGTAAGTGGCGGCATAGCCCAACACGGTCTGCTGAACAGGCTGAGTCAACCAAGAACTGCCCTGCTGAGCAACCAAAGCAGCCCATGCCTCCTGCATGACCGACGCATTGCTGGCATATTCTTTTAATAGCGGGAACCATCCCGCCAGACTCAGTTTCGTTGCCTGCGAGATTGTGCTGTCTCCCCAAATGGCGGCTTCGAAACTCAGCACATCAGGAGTGGGAGAAGTGGATGGGATAGGTGGAACCGGCGGCGGAGAAAGTGTGTAACCATTGCCAGAGTTGAGATAATCCTGAGCCACCCAATCATTATTTACTGGCAAGAAGTCGTAAGAAACATCAGGCGCAACGATATTAGAACTTTTCGTCCAGATGATTTCACTGCTACGCTCGGACCCGCCTCGAAACACAATAATTGGAGACAATCCATTACCCCCAAATGCAGGACTAATGGAGCAGCAAACACAGACTGCGACTAAAAAACCTTTCCTCATTGTTATTCTCCATCCATCAAAATAGTGACCATCGTTTGCTGGCGAATAAATTCTGAATTGTAACTGCGCCTGTGGTACCGGAGGAACCTGAGACTGGGCCCGATCCGCCTGCCCCACCAGAAGCGCTGACAGTGCCATTGTTTATCACGGTTGGAGCTGCAAGCGTTATGCCACCACCACCGCCGCCACCACCGCCTAATCCGCCCCCACCGCTTCCGGCGCCTCCAGCGCCTCCCGGTGCCGTGATTGAAGCTCCTGACGCGACTGTAATGCTTTGCGCACTACGCATGTCAACGCCACCGCCGCTCCCACCACCGCTGCCAGCGTAGCCACCAGAACCTGCACCGCCTGCCGAACCTGGGGCAGTTAATGCTGCACTGCTAGTAAAATTTATTGG
>CAILLX010000185.1 GCA_903835185.1 uncultured bacterium
CATGCAAGGGTTTGCAGCGGCGGAAACTCCTGCTGGGTATACAGGAACTTTGACGGTTCCCGGGGTGACAAACGCGGCAAGGAATCTTCCAGGATCAGCAGCCCAAGCGCTGGGAACTGCTACGGGTCCCAGTCTGAGTACGTTTGGTATGACGACGCCGGACAACACCACAACGTGGAAAGATCCGAATCTGGTTAAGGATTCTGGAAGCTCTGTTCAAAACATGCGCGAATCTTTGGTCCCGAGCACGGCAACTCTTGCAGATAAGGCGTACAATGGGGCGATCAACCCTAAAGTTGTAGGCCCGCTTGCAAACAGCGCGCTTACAAGCACTCTCGCGCCAGCACAAAGCACAGCACTTTCTGGGTTTGACTCGTCTGGAGAAGCAGCCAGTGGCACGATAGCTCAGCCGTCGGGCAGTGACGTATTAAATGCCTTTGGTGGAGACGCGCTGAATAGCTCAGACCAGATCACACAGGAACAGCTGGATCAGATGCGTGCTTCGCTGGACAAGAACGCAGGTATGCAAGCAGGCTCTGTGCATGACGTGATGCTTCCCGCTGGACAGGTGACTCCCGACGTGAACACCCCGTACAGTAGTCAGTTAAATAATATAGACAAGAGTTACAATCAGGCAGGAACAGATCTCACAAATCAAGTCAACACAGAGAACTGGAATCGGTACAACACAGGTCTTTTTGACAACCTTAGCGCCGCGAACCCTGGGCGCATAACGCAAGAACAGTTTAACGGGTGGACGGCACAGCCGTCAACGGCTCCGCAGGAAATTATGGGGCTCTTTCAACCAAAACCAATGGCGATATAAGGAGATTACAATGGGCCCCATGGACCAATTTCAAGGAAATACCGGGTTACCTCCGGCGGAACAGATAACAGCTACGCTACAAGCAGCAATGGCGCAAGCTAAGAGCGGGGATCAGCAGATGGCGCAGCTCGTGGCACAATTAACAAAAGACTGGGCGGCTATACAACAGGCCCTGCAAGGAGGAGCTACAAATGGGTAAGCCATGGTATCAGAGTTTTCTTCCTGCTGCAGCAGGCGCTGTAACGGGTGGTGTGATGAGTGGCATGGGCGGAAACGCAGCAAACTACGCCGCTCTGGGTAGCACCCTAGCCGGTGCAGGAACCGCAGCGGCCACAAAACAGAATGTTCTGGGTGGTGCTCTTGGCGGTTTCGCTGGTGGTGGAGTAGGCTCTGCAATCGGCGGGGGCATGGCCAGTAAGACAGATTTTGGATCTGGTGCCATGTCCGGCCTCAAGACATACGGGAACAGCATACCCGGCTTTGGTGGTGTTGGGACAAGCAACCCGACGGGTGTGTTCGCGAAATGGCTTACGCCTTCAGCGATGGCCGGGGCGAACCCGATGGGAACCGCAAACGGAGTATCAAAGAACGTGGCTGCTCCGTATACAAATAGTGCGATTAATCTTAGTGGGACGTCATCATCTACCGGGATCGGCCTTGGTAACGGAACCGTTATGGATAATTTTCAGCCTGGAAATACCCCCGTGGCTAACACTACATCAGCGACTGGCGCGGCTGCAGGAAGCGGCATGACCACTCCTAGTATTGTTAAACAGAACATCATACCAAACGGGACAGGAAACGCGCAGCAAGGCATCAACTGGGGACAGATGGCCGGTGGCGCGGGAGTCAGTATGCTAGGCTCGATGTTTGCACCTAAGACTCAGGCCGCGGATTACTCGTCGGTAACACAGCCTTTGAAGGACAGGATCAACAACCCGTCTGCTAACATGCAGGCTGTACAGAAGACATACTTAGACACCATCAACGCTCCTCTTGGTCAGGACGCGACAGCAGCAAACGCGATTGCACAGAGGAACTCCGACGTGCAGAAGGCTAGCGATCTGCGTAGTCTGAATCAGCAGTTTGCCGCTTCGAACCCCGGCGGGGATATGACAAACAACTCTGCGTATCAGGACGCTGTGACGAAGATGCAGAGCCAGTACAATATGAACGACCAGGCTCGTAATGCTCAGACGCAGTTCCAGTACGATCAGCAGCAGAAGACACAGCAAATGGCAGCAGCGAATGCTCTCAGTCAGCTTGATGATGCACAGGTCGCGGCTCTTGCACAGATGGCAACGTATGACATCGCGACGATCCAGCAGCAGACTGGTATGGACGTGGCGAGCGCTCAGCAGATCCAGCAACTGGCAGCGACGGCGGGTCAGTACATGATGCAGAAGGCAGCGGGATTAAACCAAGTTCAAACACCAGTAAAGGTGGCCTAATATGATCAGTCCATTACAGGGCTTTGATGCCCAAGCAGCACAGTCCAATTTCCAGATGGGCCAGCAGATCGGCAACGCGAACAGCCCGTTCACCGCTCTCGGTCAGGCGCTCAAAGGGACACTTGACACGTATAACGCGCACCTGACTGCGGCTCAAGAGCAGCAGAACAAACTCGACATTGTCGGAGCACAGAACCAAGGCGCTCTTGATGTGGCGAACGTGAAGACTGTGCGCACACCTGCTCCGGCAATCCCAGGAACACAGGGTCAGACGTACGATCCGATGAATCCGCCCACCGTGACACGTGGTGGATCCACGTTCATCGTGCAACCTAAGATGGATGACAAGGGGTGGAATGGCAGCTATGATTACCAGAATACACAACCTGCAGGGTTCATGTCAGTAGGGGCACCACAGCGCGCACAGGATACGAACTCCATTGAACAGGCTGCGGCCGCTGCACAGCAACAGGCACAGCAGCAAGCACAGGCACAGGCACAGCAGCAAGCACAGGTCATGTACCCACATGACAAGCCCGCGGACGCTATGGCGAAATATGCGAAGCTCATGATGGTGAAACAGGCGCTGGCTCCTCAACAGGCTCCAGGCGTCAACCCAAACGCAGTTCCTCAGCAATAAGGAGTCCTGTGGCTACACCTGAACAGATCCAAGCACTGACTGAGTTCCGTGGTGGAGATGATTACAAGGATATTGCCCCATATTTGACACCCGACGAACATGCGCGCCTTCATGAGATCATTGGCGAGCAGGACGCGGATGTCAACAAGGGGACTCCTTGGCAAAACAAGCTGTTTGCGTCAACCAAACAGAAGACCTTCGCTCCAACGGAGACGAACATCTTTGGTGAGATTGGCGACAGGCCACGGGCTGTTGTAGCCGCGGGTCTGGCTGATCTTGCGATGCCCTTTACACATGACAAGCCTGTCGGCGTGCAGGAAGCATGGCAAAACCCGCGCTCTGTTAAGGATCTGGGGCAGTCTCAAGAAGAGGCGTATACGAAATGGGCCCGTCAAAATCTTCCTGAACCGCTTGCCGTAGCTGGTGACGTGCTGCGTCAGCCGATTGGCTGGGCATCAAGCATTATATCAAATCCCATTAACGCTGTCCCTCTGGGCCCTGGTGAGCGCGCCTTGGCACAGGGGGTATCCATGATACCGGGAGCGAAAGCAGCGGGCGCTGCGATGGCGCAATTTGCTCCGAAGATCGCGCCTACATTTACTGCTCCCATACGCTGGATCGGTGATGCAATCGCGAATCCCAAGCCCATATTTGGACAGTCCGCAACACAGAGTCTTGACACAGCGACGGGGAAAGACGTTGATAATCCGAAGGCTGAACAAGGACCCCTAGACATGGGGGAAGATGTTTCACAAGATAATTTAGCACGTGATGCGCAGGGACAACCCATAACAATTCCTCCACGATTAGGGTACACACCGCCTCCTACCCCGGCCCCTGATAACGGGTTCCGTCCGTGGAATGAGATCGGGCAACCCGCGCCACGTGCACCAGTTCCTGATCAAGCTCAGTTCCCCTTCATGCAGGATCAGCCTGCCTTACAGATGCCTGCTCCTGAGGCTCCTGTTGCCCCGGCCGCCGCGCCATTCAAGCCGTGGGACGACATCCAACAACCGGAATTAGACTTCTCCAAACAAGCTCCTTGGGCACAGGATGTTCCAGTTAATCTGCTACAAAAAGCCGCGGGAGCACAGGCAGTACTTCCGGGAGCATTCCCTGAAAATCTCGGGGATCTGAAGAGCCGGAATGGGGTACCTCGTGTACTCAACGATCGAGATATTAACAATCCGCTGATTGCCAAACAGGTAGCTGCCGATCCCGCACTCTCGGATGCCGAAAAGCAACAGGTGCTGAGTCCATTTATGCGCGGAGAAGGTAAGCCGGGCCCGGGATTTGAAGTTCCTCCTCAAGGGACACATGCTCCTGCACCCTTTGACAACCCTCCTACAGTGGGTAAGCAGCTCGGGTTACAGGACATCCTTGCAGAGCACTATGCAAAGAACACCAAGATGTCGCCCTCTGGAGCACAGAAGATAGCGAACGCCGAGTTCCAAGTTCCTGGCGAAGACGCAAGTCCCGCGAAACCCATGCCTACGAGTCAGTCCTTGTACAACTCGTGGCACGCGGACACACAGAATCTGTTTGATTCCGTGTCACAGAACATGTCCCCCAAGGAGCAGAAGGCAGCCGTTCAGCATATATTTGACGGGGACAACGCCGTTGCTGAAGGAGACCTGCCTAAGGCGGTAGCAAGTCTAGAGCAGTTACGGGGCAAGGTGGACGATAAATCGTTTGAGATTCTCGACGGACTTATCAATAAATATAAGAACACGAAGGAGCCGCTGGTTGTTCCTGAAGATGCAGTAAACGATGTTCCTGATGAAGTAGCAGCTGAACGCACAGCACGCACCAAATCAACCCGTGATATTATAAGGGAAGCGTCACGTGACGCTAGACGCCTGCGTAAATCACAGGGTCTCGGTGAAAGTGGACAGGCTCAGCTTCCTGATTATGAAGAAGATCCAAAGAAGTGGCTGAGTTACTGGAAGGGCTTACGTAATGAGTCTGGGTATCAGAACGACGCTTCTGAGCGCCTTAGGGTTGACTCCAATATTAAGAAGTACGAAAGTCTCACAGCAAGAAAGGGCCTTGGAAACAAGGGCCAAGCCACTGTTGCTACACCTGACCCAGAAGACCTCAAGAACGTAGCAAAAGGCGCTAAGAACGAGGTCATAACGAAGGCTGGTCGCGGGCAGTACATAGGCAAAGTGAACCTGTCGAAGTTCTCTGATCCTGCTGTCGCGGGTAAAGTCATGGACGTTATCGACCAGCATCCAGAGATCGCGCAGGGAAGGAAAATCAGCGACGCCACCGTGCAAAAGATGACGGACATGATCCACAGCGGTACGGAAACTGTGCGCGTCATCAAGCAAATCTTGATGTCTCCAGAAGGAACGGTTCGTGCTGAGATACGTGCCAGTAATCAGGCACTCGCGTCAAAAGTCACGTCATTCCTTGATAGTGGCTTAGGGCAGGACGCCCAGGAACTCAAGAAAATTTTTGACACAAGCATCAAGCCTGCAATCGCCGAGAATAAGAAGGTCATGGGTGAGATGGGTGGCGGGTTACGTGAGGGAGGTCTTCCTGTTGAGGCGCAGCAGGACATGGTGGAGAAGTTTGACAAGCTGTTTGCAAAATTTAAAGACAATCCTGACGTGACTGCGTTCCTGAAGGATACTGTCAAGCCTCAGATCATTGATAACCCAGCAGCAGAGCCAACGTGGGTTGATAAGGCGTACTATATCTGGATAAGCGGTCTCGTCAGTGGCAAGCATACCTACGCTATGAAGGCCACTTCCGACGCTGTCAATATGCTGATGAAGTTCCCGGATCGTGCCCTAGAGAGTCTGTGGGATATGGGCCTCTCCTTGAAGTCGGGAGTGCGCACAAAGTTTATGAGCGACATCCCCAAGATGGCGAAGGGCCTGATGAGTAGCCCGGATTCCATGCCTAAGCATCTGCAGCCGAACGTCGGGAAGATGATGACTACGGAGGAGAGCTTTGCTACGAAGAGCCCGCTGCAGGACAAGTTTACAAAGACCTTCATTGAGCCTTTCATGTACGGAACCAAGGGCCTTAAACGCATCACTCAATTCTTCGGGCAGAAGGTCGCCCAGATGGAGTACGAGGCTCTCAAGGGACAGGGCCTGGATGATGTGACACTGAAGTCTCGTATTGGTGAGGATGCACAGGCACGCACGTTCTCCGACGGGAACATGAAGCTTATCAAGGCGCTTAAATACATCAAGAAAACAGTCCCAGGGGCACGTTGGTTCCTTCCATTTCAGAACACCATGGGCTCAATCATGAAACATACCATGGAGATGACCCCACCAGGTGGAATATACGGCATGATCGACGCTAAGGCACGGGGCACTTTGACACAGGCCAATGCAGCCGAACGCCTTGCCATCATGACCAAGGGCACGTTACTCATGGGTCTGGCGTATGGTCTATGGGAGAAGGGGCTCCTCAAGGGCAACGCCCCCAAGGAAGCCAAAGAACGCAATCATATGCTGTACGACCAGCAGCGTCAAGAGAACTCGCTTCAGATTGGCAACAAGTCCATCCCGCTTGACAGCATTGGAGGGTACGGTACAGCGCTCTCTGTCTTTGCTAATGC